>JBKPME010000150.1:0-19798 GCA_046731915.1 Actinomycetota bacterium | reverse complement strand
CGCGAGACGGCCGGCAAGAATGCTGAGCTCCCCCCGCAGCAGGGGCCGGGCAAGTGTTAGGCATTCCCGAGCGGTCAGCACTCCCCCGGTGCGTTCGGTCCATCCAATGGATCCGATCGGATCGGTGGGTCGTGGCTGG
Source organism: Actinomycetota bacterium (assembly GCA_046731915.1). Lineage (GTDB taxonomy): Bacteria > Actinomycetota > Thermoleophilia > Solirubrobacterales > Thermoleophilaceae > JACVRW01. The sequence continues at coordinate 19,659 of JBKPME010000150.1, read as the reverse complement.
GTCAAGGGGCCTCTCAGTTCGGTGGTGTCGTGATCAGGTGGCGGGGACAAGCACGCCGATGAGTCACCAAGCCGGGAGCGGTTAGCGTGGCGCTCGCTCCGGACGACCAGCGAGCGCGCTTCCCGGGCTCCGCCTCACTGTTGCTATGCGCGACAGGCAGTGTCGCCAGCTAACAATCGAGCCCCGCCGCCTCGAGTGCCTCGGATCGCGTTCTGAACTCCTGTTTGCGAACGCACTGGCCATCGCTGAAGGTGTAGACGTCGAACAGGCGCTCCTCATACTTGATTCCGCTGCCCCGGCCGCGGGCCGAGTAATGGACGGTGACGAGGACCTGTTGCCCGGCGTCGATGAACTCCTCCGGCACTGTCTCCTGTTCGTCCCATGTGCCATCCCAGCGCTCCCACATGGCCCGGACCTCCTCCCGCCCACGGGCCGGAAGCTCCTGACCGACTTCGTACACGACGTGAGCGGCCAGGCACGCGGCCGCCTCCGCGTAGTCACCACGTCGGTAGCTATCGAAGAGCCGCCGGATGACCTCGACGTTTGCCTGCGACATGCTCAGGCAGTATCCCGATGCGGCCGCGCTCGCCGGCGACGTCGTAGACGCCGGGCCGGTCGAGCAGGTTGCGCTGCAGCGCGGCCGCGCTCTCGTTCTTCGCCCGCGCGCGCTGACGCACCAGCTGCGCCCGCCGCGCGACCAAACGCCGCAGCGCCCGGGTCCGCTCGTCCGGGCACCAAACCTCGGCCAGGTAGCCCGCCGCCAGCAGCTCCGCCCGCCGGCGCGCGTCGAGCCGATCGGCCTTCCCCTTCGCCTCCGAGATCTGGCGCAGCTTCTTTCGTGTTGACGACCACGACCCGCGCCACATGCGCGTCCAGGATGCGCGCGATCGCCACCGCGCCGCCCGTCGACTCGAGCGCCACCTCGTCATCGGCGCCGAGGCTCTGTCCAAAACAACTCGAGCTCCGCCCGCCGGATGCGGATCCGCCCCTCCGAGCGCACCCGCCCCTCCTCCGCGATCGCCACCTCGCAGAACGCGCGATGCACACCCATCCCGATCCATCTCAGCTACGGCCTCCTCCACTCGGCGGACAACGCGGGATACTCATGGCAGGAAATCCGAGAGCTGCTCGCGACGTATCTCAACGCGCTCCCCGCACCGCCTGTCCTTTCGCCTTGGGTGTCAGTGCAGGGACGACGCGGCCGATCCCCGCGCCGAGGGCGGTCAGGGCCACCATCAGCAGCGCCAGGACGATGTGGAAGACCTGATCTTCGTTGTTGAGAATCCAGTCAATTGCGAGCCAGAAGGTTCCGCTGAGTGCCCAGGCCGCCGCGACGAGGCGCCAGTTCTGGCGGCAGGCAGCGGCGACGAGCCCGGTCACGAGCGGCCCGAGCAGGGCGATCGCGAAGAACCATTCGTCGCCCAGCGGGCTGAACACGAGTGCGTTGATGATGAGCGCTCCGGCAAGGACCACGGCCGCGTTTCGTGGAGCGTCTGGGTTGGAGATCCGGCTGGTGTTGAACATGCCGCCGACGCTATGGCGAGAGTGCGCGCTTGCCATCGTCTGCGAGGTCCATCTAAGCGGCATGCGGGTGGATTCCGGGGGGTGTCGGGCTCAACCCTTCGGTTGATCTGAGCTCCATCGTGCGGCGGATGACCGCCGGGCGGTCGGCGGTTAGGTTGGACACATGCAGCACGCCGTCGGCGCGAAGCCCGCAGGTCCGGCTCGCTCGGACGTCCTCTTAGCGCTTGGGTTGTGTGCGGCTGTCGAGCTGGAGGTCGTGCTGAACGGGCTCGGTCCGGCCAGTGCGCTCGCAGCTGCGCTCGCGTCGTTGCCGTTCGTGTTCCGGCGCAGCGCGCCTGTGGTGACCGCTCTCGCGCTGGTGTTGGTGCTTGTGCTCGACGGGCCGCTCGGCGACGCCTGGACGGATGAGGCCAACAGCGGCGTGGTGCTCCTGCTTCCGGCGTTCTATTCCCTCGGGGCCCATACCGAGCGGCACGCGGTCGAGCTCGCCCTGCTCGCCGGCGCGCCGCTCCTCGTCGCCGCCCTCCTCGATCAACCAGGCGATGTGGCGTTCCTGTTTTGGATTGCGGTCACGCCATGGCTCGCGGGACGCGCAGTGCGGCGCTATCGCATGAGGGCCCTGAGCCTGGAGCAATTGACTAACAGGCTGGAGCACGAGAACGCGGCGAGCGCTCGGCTTGCCGTGGCGGAGGAGCGGCGGCGCATGGCGGCCGAGTTGCACGACGCCCTCGGGCACTCGGTCAGCACGATGGTCGTGCACGCGGGCGCTGCGCACGAGCTCGTCACAAGAAATCCTGTCGGCGCCGCACGCTCGCTGGACGCTGTGCAGGTGATTGGGCGAGAGGTGATCGACGACCTGCGGGCAGTGCTTCGGATCCTGCGCGCGCCGTCGCCGCCCGACGACGAGCCGCTCCCGTCCGAGCCGGCTGACGCGCCGCCTCGACGGTGGCAGCGTCGGCTCAGGTGGTCCCCGAACGCCGACGTCGCGCTCGCTCTGCTCGCGCTCGCCGCGGGGGAGGCGTACACCACGCTGAGCTCCGCCAGCCTTGGGGTCCGCCTCGCGGTCGGGCTCGCCCAGATCCCCGCGGCAGCGGCAATCGCGCTTCGCTCGCGCCGGCCCGTGGCCGCGCTCGCGATCGCGCTGGCGGCGATGTCGGCGGAGGCGGCGCTCCTCGGGAGCGACCCAGAGTCGCCCACCTCGCTCATCGCAACGCTGCTGACGCTGTACTCGGTAGGCTCGCAGGCTGGCCGACGCGTCTCGCTGCCCGCGGGCGTCGCGGGGATCGGGGTCCCGTGCGCGCTCGCCTTGACCTTCGGCAACGGAGACCTCGCAGATATATCGGTGATCGTCCCGCTCTTCGGGCTGCCGTGGGCGGCGGGACGGGCCGCGCGCGCCTGGCGGCTACAGGCTGAGCAGCTCGAGCTCGTTACCGTACGACTGCGCGCCGAGCGGGATGCGCGTGCGCGCCTGGCGGTGGTCGAGGAGAGAACGCGCGTCGCGCGCGAGCTGCACGACTCGATCGCCCACGCGGTCAGCCTCATGGTCCTACAGGCGGGCGCCGCGGCCGAGGTCATCGGCGCCGCTCCAGAACGCGCCCGCGCGGCTACCCTCGCCGCCCAAGGGGTAGGGCGACAGGCGTTGCGCGAGCTCCAGCACACCCTTGGCGCGTTGATAGCCGAGGGCGAGGGTGACCTCGCCCCACCGGTCGGGCTCGCACAGCTCGGCGCGCTCGTCGCGGAGCTGCGGCAAGCCGGGCTGCCGGTGCGTTTAGAGGTGCGCGGCTCGCCGGCACGTCTGCCCGTCGCGGTCGACGTCTTCGCCTACCGGATCGTCCAAGAGGCGCTCACCAACGCGCTCAAGCACGCCGGGCAGGTACCGACGACCGTCCTGCTCGACCATCGCGACGGCACGCTCAGCCTCGAAGTGGTGGACGACGGCAGTGACGACATCCGCGCACCCCACCTAGGCGGCAGCGGCCAGGGCCTGATTGGCATGCGCGAGCGGGCCGCGCTCTTCGGCGGGACGTTCCAAGCCGGCCCCACGGACGAAGGCGGCTATGCCGTTCGCGCCCGATTGGCGACAGAGCCTGCGGCCCGATGACGCGCATCCTGATCGCAGACGACGAGGCGCTCGTGCGAGGCGGCTTGCGCATGATCCTGGAGGCGCAACAGGACTTGCAGGTGGTCGGCGAGGCCAGCGACGGCAGAGAAGCCGTAAGCCAAGCGCAGGAGCTCTCCCCGGACCTCGTCCTCATGGACATCCGCATGCCCGGCCTCGACGGCCTGGCCGCGACGCGCACCCTGCTTGCGAAGGAGACGCGCGCGCCGAAGGTGCTCGTGTTGACCACCTTCGACCTCGACGACTACGTCTACGAGGCGATCCGCGCGGGCGCGAGCGGCTTCCTGCTGAAGAGCACCCCTCCGCGCCAGCTGGTGGAAGGCGTTCGAACCGTCATGGCCGGCGACGCGCTGCTTGCACCCGAGATCACTCGGCGGCTGCTCGACCGCTTCATTCAGCGGCCGCCGCGCAGCGCGACTCGACCGCCCGAGCTGGCGGAGCTCAGCGATCGCGAGCTGGAGGTCCTGATGTCAATCGCCAACGGGCTCTCGAACGCCGAGATCGCAGCGGCGCTGGTTCTGAGCGAAGCGACGATCAAGACCCACGTGAACCACATCCTGACCAAGCTGCGACTGCGCAGCCGAGTTCAAGCAGTAGCGCTCGCTTACAGGAGCGGGCTCATGGACGCCGAGGGCGGTTAGGGCGCCGGAACGGCCCCGCGTGCAAGCCGATCGCGACCGCCCGGCGCGGTGGTTAGGGCTTCAAGCCGACCGCCTCTCGGAGCTCCTCGCGGTTGGCATAGAACTGGACGCGCACGATCTTTCCGTTGGCAAACGCCCACAGCGAGCCGGAGATCAGTTCGACCTCGACCTCCATTCCGTGACGGCGCGCGCGGTCGCGAACGAAAACGACGACGCTGTCACCGACATCGATCATCTCGTCGACCTGCACGTGATAGCTGGCCCAGGGCTCGAGCCAGTCGAGCCACATCTCACGGAAGCCGTCGATGCCGGAGTAGGTTGCGCCGGCACCACGCCACGCCGGCACCGACTCCACGGCGGGATCAAACAATCCGACCAGCGCCTCGGCGGTGGACGCGAACCAGGCATCGTCGCGGAAAAGCTGCGCGACATCCGTACCGGGATCAGGCAGCAGCGCTCTCAGAAGGTCGACGTTCGACTGCGGCACCGACTACTTCATACCGCTACGGCTTGCGCCTCCGCGCGAAAGGCAGTAGGCGGGAGGAGTATGGCGCCCGGGCCCGTAGGTCGAGACAACCGATGATTTTGGTGTCGGACCGCAGTCTCAGCACGTAACCAACCGATAGGAGTGGGGATGGCCAAGCTGTACCAGGGTGAAGCCGTGCTGAATCAGGTGGCCGACGGCGTCTGGGTCCGGCAGAGCGAGTGGGTCTGGACCAATTCCATCGCGGTGCGCGGGGAGGATGGGTTGATCCTGATCGATCCCGGCATCGATGGCTCCGAGCTGAACCAGCTCGCAGATGATCTGGACCGGCTCGGCATTCCGGTGGTCGCCGGGTTCTCCACCCATCCCCACTGGGACCACCTGCTCTGGCATCCTCGGTTCGGCGACGTGCCGCGCTACGCCACCCCCGCCTGCGCCGAGGTTGCCAGTGGAGCCCGAGAGCGGGCCCAGAAGATGGCGGCGGAGAGCGCGTCGGGCATTCCGCTCGAGCTGATCGGGCTCGTCGCCCCGCTGCCCGCGGACGGCGGACCCGTGCCGGGCGAGATCATCGAGCATCAGGCGCACGCCGTCGGCCACGCCGCGGTCCTCCTAGCGGACCGTGGCGTCCTGCTCGCCGGCGACATGCTCTCCGACGTCCTGATCCCGCTCTTCGACCCTCGCCAGTCCGATCAGGTGGGCGCCTACGAGACGGCACTCGACCGGCTGGGTGAGGCCGCCAGGCACGTCGATGTCGTGGTCCCCGGCCACGGCGCCGTCGCCGAGGGTCCCGAGGTGGCCGCCCGCCTCGCCGCCGATCATGCCTACATCGACGCGCTACGGCGAGGAGAAGAGCCGGTCGACGCACGTCTGGAGCAGGACTGGCTATCCGGCCCCCACCAGTCGAACCTGGCGCAGGCCCGAGGGCGGTAGGACCCAAATCCTGCTGCGCGAGGACGGCGGGTTCGCCCTCATCGATGTCGGCGAGCTCGGGGGATCGGCTCGAAGTGCGCGAATATCTCTCCAGGCTCGGTCAGATGCCATCCGGTTGACTATCGCTACAGCACTGGCGCCACAAATCGGATCGCGCCGGTGCCTGTGGGCGGCAAATCGCCTGTGAGCGCAAATCAACCCACGTCGGCGAGTTTCGGGCACTCACGCGCACGAGTGCCCGAATCGCCGCATATCGCTGCGTGTCCGCGCGTACCTCTGGTTGGGGCCTTCCGCGGTGCCATTACGAAAGCCCTGCAAAGCCGTGACATCCGTGGCGTGCCGCTTCGAAGCCCGGCCTAATTGCAATGCAGAATCCCTTCAGCAGGCGGCTACCGCGCGTACCGCTTCGCGGCGACGCCGAGGCGGATCGCCTCGGTAGCGGCCTGCGCCCGGTTCGTCACGCCGAGCTTGCGCAGGATCGCGGAGACGTGGTGATCGACGGTCCTCTCCGTAATGAAGAGCCGCTCTGCGATCTCCGCGTTGCGCAGTCCCTCCGCGAGGAGATCGAGAACCTCGAGCTCGCGGTGCGTCAGGCTCGCCGGGTTTGCGCGCGTGCTCGGGCGCGGGCCGCGGGGCACGCCGCGCGCGCCGATCTCGCGCAGGCGAGCGGTCGCGAGCTTCGCGGCGGGCGCGGCGCCGAGGACGCGGAACTCGTCCAGGGCGTGGCGCAGGGCTTCCTCGTCGTCGCCTGTGAGGCTCGCGAACGCAGCTGAGTAGCGACAGCCACCCACGCGCCAGCTCTCCGATGCGTCCCGCCAGCGCCCGTCCATCTCCAAGAGGTACTGCTTCTCGCCCAGATCGGGCACGGGCTCCTCGACGCCGGCACGCCAGCGCCAGTACGCAAGGCTCGCCGCCCACCAGTTTCCCTTCGCCAGCTCCCACGCCACATCGGTCTCAGCCACGGCGTCGATATTCCGTCCCTCCAGCCACGCGGCCTCTGCACGAGCCGCGGCTACGGGCGCGATCCACTGCAGCTCCTCGCGCGGTTCGGCCAGCTCGAGTGCCTCGTCGAGCGGTTCCCATGCCCCTGGGTCGCCGCGGCGAGCGCGGACCAGGCCGAGCGCTTGGAGCGCGTGTATTCGGGCGAAGGGGGAGCCCTTGGTGAGGCAGAGCTCCGCGACGTCGGTCGCCGCGGACCACAGGCCACGCGCCAGCAGGGTCTTCGACTCCCAGCTGAGGAGGTAGTAGCGCCACACGTCGAGGTCGCGCACGCTGCAGTAGTCGACGCCCGCGCGCACGTACGGGTCCGCGAAGACGTACTCGCGCCGACGGCACGCGGTGCGGACGAGGATCACGTAGGCCGTCGAGACCAGGAAGTCCAGCCCGGCTCGCTCCGCCATCTCGAGGCTCTCGAGGAGCTTCTCCGCGCCGCCGGGCGCGCCCACGAAGTAGTCGACCCATCCCACGGTCTGGAGCGCCATGATCCGAGTCGAGGGATCGTCCAGCTCCTCTGCCGCCTGCTGCGCGCGGAGCGCCCAGCGCGCCGCCCTGGCGGTGTCCTCTGCGGCGAGCTGGAGCCGTGCCATCTCGCAATACGCGCCGACCTGCGCCGGCCCCGGGCTGTCTTCGAGCAGCGCAAGCGCCCGTTCGACCGTTTCGAGCCCCTCACGCAGACTGCCTGACTCCCAGAGCAGGTGCGCAAGGAAACTCGCAGCGGCACCCTGCATTTGACGGTCGCCGAGTTGTTCGCAGCAACGCAGTGCTTCCCGCTGATCGGCCACCGCTTGGGAGAACTCGACGATCAGGAACAACTCCTGCGCACATCGCGCAGAGAGATCCGCGCGGAGCTCGAGCGGCGCGTCGTGCGCAAAGCGCAGCGCGCGCCGGTAATGCGCTGCCGCCTCCCGGTGCGCACCGAGCATTGACGCCTGCTCAGCCGCACGCGTCGCATACTCGAGCACCAACCCTGCATCTCCCACCGCCTCGGCGTGGTGCGCCACGCGCGCTGGGTCGGGTGCGCCGTCGGGCGGCTCTGCGAGAGACGTGAGCGCCTGCCGATGCAGCGCCACCTTGCGATCCACGGGCATCGCGTCCTCGACCGCCAGACGGGCGAGCTCGTGCCTGAAGCCGACGCCGGCGCCGACAGGAATCAGCATGCCCGAAGCAGACGCCTCCTCCAGCGACCCGAGGGCGTCAGCGGCGAGGGCCTCGAGCAGCCATATCTCAGCGTGCGGACGCGCGACCGCCACCGCGTCGAGCAACCGGCGCGCCGACGGGCTGAGGCGCCCGGCGCGCCCGAGCACCACATCGCGCACCGTCTCCGGTATCTCCTCGCCTCCCGAGGCGAGCGCCTCCGTTACGAAGAACGGATTTCCGAGTGTCTTGCGGTAAAGCTCCTCGCCGCCGACGCCCTCGCCCGCCGCCATGCGGTGGACGGACTCGGGCGACAGCCGCGAGAGCGGGAGGCGGCTCACCGCGGCCACAGAGGCGACCTCCCCGAGCACGTGTCGCAACGGGTGCCACCTGTCAAGCTCGTCGTCGCGGTAGGTGGCCACGACGAGGACGGGGATCTTCTCCAGCCCGCGCGCGAGGAGCCGGAGTACATCGAGCGTCGCCTCGTCCGCGAGATGCATGTCCTCGAAGACGGCGATGGCCGGCGCGGTCGCAGCCAGACTCCGCTCGAGTGCGGCCGTCACCTCGTGCGGCGTCACGCCGGGGGCTACGACGTCCGCAAGCTCGCCTCGGGCGGTACGCGCCATGTCGAGCACCGGCCCGAGCGGACGCGGCGTGAAGAGGGTGTCGCACGCGCCCCACAGCACCTCGCCCGCTCGTGAGCTGTCGTCGCAGAAGCTGCGGACCAGCGAGGTCTTGCCGATCCCGGCCTCGCCGTAGACCAGGGCGACGCCCCCGCGTCCCTCTGCAGCCTCGGCCAGCGCTGCTTCGAGCGCCGTGAGTTCCGGTGCGCGTTCGACCAAGCCGAGCGACTCGAGTGCAAGTCCCATAGCGAGCCTTCGTCCCGTGCGACCGTAACAGTGGGCCGGCCGAGACGCGAATTTTCGTGGCGGCGAGGACGTCGGGCCGCGCGCGTCCGCCAAGATAGGCAAAGGCCAACCTCTCCGGGAGGATCAGCGTGCTGGCCGCCACCGTCGGCGCGTCGAGCGCGGCACCCCTGACCTTCTGGGCCGAGTCCGATTTCAGTCGGGAAACCTGCCGCGCTGAATAGATAGGAATCGACGGATCTGGTCGGGGTGGCCGAGCGTGCTGGTCACTGCTGCATCCTTGGATCGTGCGTAGGGTCGGCGTACATGGGAGGGCAACCGTGATCGATGGCTTCGGGGCGCAGTTCGTAGTGCCAGGGTTCGTTGCCGTAGATCCGGCACACCCCGTACTCGGCGCCGTGCTCGGACAGCCACGCCGTGGCATCGGGCGGCCCAATGTCGACCGCGTCCCCCGACACGTGAGGAGACCTGTTGGGGGTGGCCACCCATCGGGCGGCTTCCTCTTCGGATCCGTACTCCGAAACCGCCTCCTGGAGTAGTTGTTCCTGGTACTCCGGGGAACGCCAGCCGCTGTCGACGTAGAACTCGACCCCGTCGTCCGCGGCATCCGTCGCGGCCTGACGCAGGGCGCCGAGGAGAGCCGGATCAAGGTTGGCTACACCCGGAATCCCGTCATCGAAGACCGTCGTGCCGTCGGGGACCGCACCGTCAGCCTCGCCCAGCGCATCACGGTGCTCACTGCGAAGGACGGGGGCGCCGTCAGGCTCGCCAGGCGCACCGCGGTGCTGGCTGCGAGGGACATCGGCGGGTGATGCGGCCGTCGAGGACGAGGACGCCAGCGACTGATAGCCGAGGGCTGCGCCGATCGCCGCGATGACGACTAGCAGGCCGGCGACACGGATCCTGCGAATCTGAATCCGATGGGTCGTTGTTCGTGCTGGTTCCCTGTAGGTCATGCCTCCAGTCAAGGCAGCGGGGCGTTGCCAGCACGTATGTGGTTTTCGATATGCCGACGATATGCGCCGGCTCGTAGCCTCAGAGCATGCGTGTGTTGATCGTTGAGGACGAACCCCTTATGGCGGAAGCCATCCGCGATGGCTTACGCTTGGAAGCGATCGCGGCAGACATCGCAGGTGACGGCGATACCGCTCTGAAGCTGCTCAGCGTCAACGCCTACGACATCGCCGTCCTCGACCGAGACATCCCCGGGCCCTCGGGCGACGAGATCGCCAAGCACGTCGTCGCCTCCGGCTCCGCCATGCCGATCCTCATGCTCACCGCGGCCGACCGTCTCGACGACAAGGCCACCGGGTTCGAGCTCGGCGCCGACGATTACCTCACCAAGCCGTTCGAACTCCAAGAGCTCGTGCTCAGGCTCAGAGCGCTCGACCGCAGGCGCGCCCACCACAGGCCGCCCGTGCGAGAGATCGCAGGCCTGCGGCTGGACCCGTTCCGCCGCGAGGTCTACCGCGACGGCCGCTACGTCGCGCTCACCCGCAAGCAGTTCGCCGTGCTCGAAGTGCTCGTCGCTGCCGAAGGCGGTGTCGTCAGCGCCGAAGAGCTCCTGAAACGGGCATGGGATGAGAACGCAGACCCGTTCACCAACGCCGTGCGCATCACAGTCTCGGCACTGCGCAAACGCCTCGGCGAACCCTGGATCATCGCCACCGTACCGGGCGCCGGGTACCGCATCGACACGCAACCAGACACTGGGCGCGACGGAGGAGACCGTGGATAGAGCCCCTGGTTTGAGCGCTCGCCTCAAACTCACCCTCAGCTACGCCGGCTTCCTCATGGTCGCCGGCGTCTTGCTGCTCGCGGTCGTGTGGGTGTTCCTGCTGCGTTACGTACCCGACCGTGCGGTCCTCATAGGACCCGGCCCCTTCAATCCCACCCGCTCCGACCTCCTGCGCGCTTTCGCTCCGAAGGCGGCCATCATGTTGGCGTTCCTGCTGGTATTCGGTCTCCTGGGAGGGTGGCTTCTCGCCGGCCGGATGCTCGCCCCTCTGACTCGCATCACAGACGCCACACGCATGGCCGCGACCGGATCGCTCTCCCACCGAATCTGGCTTGAGGGCCGCAGAGATGAGTTCCGCGAGCTCGCCGACGCCTTCGACGCCATGCTCGCGCGGCTCGAAGCACACGTCGCCGAACAGCAAAGATTCGCGGCCAACGCATCCCATGAACTGCGCACCCCGCTGGCGATCACGCAGACACTGCTCGACGTGGCCCGCAACGATCGAGACCGCGACAACGATGAACTCGTGGACCGCCTCCACTTCGTCAACACCCGAGCGATCGACCTCACTGAAGCATTGCTCATGCTCAGCCGCGCCGACCAACGGTCCTTCGTCCGAGACCACGTCGACCTGTCCCTCATAACGGAAGAAGCCACCGAAACGCTCCTCCCCCTCGCAGAAAAACGCGGTCTCACCATCGAGACCTCCGACGACATGACCCCCACCATCGGCTCACCCGCGCTCTTGCTGCAGATGGCTACGAACCTCGTGCACAACGCGATCGTCCACAACCTGCCTGAACAGGGCACCGTGTGGGTCACGACAAGCGTTCACCCCAAGAGTGTCGTGCTCACCGTCGAGAACACCGGCGAGAAGCTCACCCCACAGCTGGTTTCCACCCTTGTCGAGCCGTTTCAGCGCGGCTCCAACCGCATACGCACCGACCACGCGGGTGTCGGCCTCGGCCTGGCAATCGTCAGGAGCATCGCCCAAGCACACGACGGAACCCTCACCCTCACCCCCCGGGCCGATGGGGGGCTCTGCGCCACGGTGGAACTACCCGCCGGGGTCCGTAACACGAATGGTGTTTCCGGCGTTGTTGGTTAGCCCTGCTCGTTCAATAGGCGGGCGATGCCGTTGTTGATCACACCGTCCGCAATGCCACGGTAGGCGGCATCCGAGACGCTCGAACGGCCGGCTCCTGGGACATCGCCGGTCCACACTCAGTCCTGCAAATCCCCGCAATTCGGCGTTAAATGCCGGCATGCCGGCGCGTCGCGCGCGGGTTTGACCTCTTGCGCGGCGGATGCCGAGAAGCGGGAACGCCGGTTGCTCACCCTTCGGGCGAGTCCGCCCAGCCGTACGTGCGGCCGGCCGTCAGCGCTCCGTCGATGATGTAGGGCTGGCCCGAAGCGAAGGCGGCTTCGTCCGATGCGAGCCAGGTCGCCAGGCTTGCGACTTCGGCGGGCTCGCAGATGCGGCCGAATGGGTGCTTTTCCGTGAGCGAGGCGCGCGCCGCCTCCGGGTCGGGTTGGTTGTCGTAGAACTGTTCGAGCAGGTCAGTGCGGACGTAGCCAGGGCAGATCGCGACCGCCCTGATGCTGTCTGTGGCGTGGTCGAGCGCGAGGCAGCGTGTGAGCGCAAGCACGGCGCCCTTCGAGGCGCAGTAGGCGGCTAGCTCGGGCTCGCCCCAGAAGGCGTCGACTGACGCGATGTTCACGATGACGCCCCGTGTGCTGCGGAGGTGCGGCAGGGCGAACTTCGAGCAGAGGAACGGTCCCCTGGCGTTGACGGCCATGACGCGGTCCCATTCCTCTGGGCTCGTGTGTTCGATCGTCGCCTCGAGCTCGACGCCGGCATTGTTCACAAGGATGTCGAGCTTGCCGAGCCGGTCGACGGCTTCGTCGACGAGGCGTCGTGCACCGTCGGGATCGCTCACGTCGGCGATGACCGAGAAAACGCCTGGGTCCTCGTAGACCGGTTCGATGAGGCTTGCGTTGACCACGCCCGCGCCCTCCGCGGCGAAGCGTCGCGCGATCGCCGCGCCGATCCCGCGGCTGGCGCCGGTGACCAGTGCCGCCTTTCCGGCGAGCCGCCCGCTGCCGGCGCTGGTCAACCCTGCTCCTCCGCCGCCGACTCCTGCTCGCGCAGCACGGCCACGAGCCGGGTCTCGTACTTCATGAGGTGTGTTCGAAGAGCTTCCTTCGCCTCGTTCACGTCACCGGCGACGATGAGCCCGTGGAGGCCGCGGTGCTCTTCCACCAAGGGCTCGGGCTGCTCGTATTCACGGTCCGCGAACGCGACGATCGAGAAAGCGAGCCGCAGCTGCGCCTCGATCGTGCGAAAGAGCGCGGAGAGCCGGTCGCTCTCGAGCACGGCGGCGAGCGAGCGATGAAAGCCGAGGTCGGCCTCGACCAGGTGGTCGAGATCGTGCGCCGCGGCCGCGTCTTCCAACCGCCGGACCGCGGCCGAGAGGTACTCGGACGCCTCCAGCGGTCGCGACGCTGCGCGCTCGATCGCGGCCGACTCGATGACCCGCCTGACGCGATAGATGTCCCGGGCGTCCCGAACGCCGAGCTGCGCGACGCGCGCGCCGTGGTGGGGCACCTGCTGCACGAGGCCCTCGGAGGCGAGCACGAGCAGGATCTCGCGCAGCGTGTTCCGCGACACGCCCAGATCGGCGGCAAGCGACACCTCGCGAAGCGGCCGCCCGGGCTTGACCTCACCGGTGAGGATGCGTCGCCGAAGCGCCGACGCGCCTCGACCGACATTCGACTCCGAGTGCGCCGCGCTGATCACGTCGTTGGTCCCTGCTGCGCGTGCGCACGTCCGGCGGTCAGGCCCCCGTCGAGCACGTACGCGTGGCCGGTCGCGAACGAGGCATCGTCGGAGCTCAGCCATGCCGCGAGCGCGGCCACCTCCGCGGGCGTCGAGATCCTGCCGAGCGGATGGAGCGCGGCGGCGCCGGCGCGCGCCGCGGCGGGGTCGGGCTGCGCGTCGTAGAACTGCTCGAGCATGTCTGTCGCCACGTAGCTGGGGCAGATGCACATGCAGCGGATCCCCTCGGATCCGTGGTCGATCGCGATCGCTCGCGTGAGCGCGATCACGGCGCCTTTGGCGGCGCAGTAGGCGGCCAGCGACGGCTCCGCCCACAGGCCGTCGACGGAGGCAACGTTGATGATCACTCCCTGCGTACGGCTCAGGTGGGGGATCGCATACTTCGCGCAGAGGAAGACGCTCCGGACGTTCACCGCCATCACGTAGTCCCACTCCTCCGGCGTCGTGTCGACGACCGTCCCCTCGTGCTCGATCGCCGCGTTGTTGACGACGACATCGAGGCGGCCGTGCCGCTGTACGACGTCGTCCACGAGCTGCTCCACATCGGCGGGGCTCGAGACATCGGCGCGCGCGAACTCGATGTCCAAATCGCTATCGGCGGGTGTGCGGCTCACGCCCACCACCCGGACGCCCTCCCCGGCGAAACGCTCCGCGATCGCCACGCCGATGCCGCGGCTCGCGCCGGTGACCAGGGCGACCTTCATGCCGTCTGGACCGCCGGCGCCTGCCGGCCTCCCGCCTCCTCCGCCCAGGTCACGACGGCCATCGTCCCTTCCAGGATCGCCTCTTCGAGCGAGCGCGGGCTCCCGCAGTCGCCGGCCTGCCGTACTTCCCGCCCGAGCTCGCGCAGGCCCGCAGACGGGCTCGCCGCCGGGACGCGTCCCTGCGCGAGCACGACGTGGTCGGCGTGGATCAGCTCGCGCACCTCGTCGGCGAACAGGTTGGCGAACAGCCCGCCCTCCGGGGTGATCTCAACTAGACGGAGGTGATGGCGAATCACGACGCCCGCTCTGTAGAGCCGGGCGAGGTAGAGCGTGCGGCGATAGGAGTGGAGGCTCTCGCCGACGGCCGTGGCAGCGACCGTGAGCGTGACGTCGCGGCCGGCGCCGGCGAGCAGCTCCGCACAGTCGAGCCCGGACGGGTCGCCGCCCCAGTCGGCGACGAGTACGCGTCCGCCGGGGCGCGCGCCGCGGAGGACGTCCCACGCGTCCAGAGGCTCGATGCCGTCGTGTGGGATTGGCGGGCGGTAGGGCTCCGCCCCGGTCGCGACGACCACCAGGTCGGGGGCGAGGGCGCTGACCCGGTCGACGTCGGCCCCGGTCCCGAGCCAGAGCTCGACCTGCGGAGCCCGAAGCGTCTCGTCGTAGTTGCGGACGAGCGCCGCGGCGATCTCGGCCTGGCCGGGGGCGTCGCGCATGAGGCGGGTTTGGCCGCCGATCTCGTTCTCGCGCTCGAAGAGCATCACCTCGTGGCCGCGCAGCGCGGCCTCTCGGGTGGCGGCCAGCCCGGCGGGGCCGGCGCCTATGACGACGACCCGCGCCCGCGAACGGGCGGCGTGCGGCGGATCGAGTTGTCGCTCGCGGCCGGTCCGGGGGTTCTGCGCGCACGCGATCGGCGTACCGGCGTGGTAGTGCGCGATGCAAACGTTGCATCCGATGCAGCGCAGCAGCTCGTGCTCGCGGCCGTCCCGCAGCTTGAGCGGCATGCCCGGGTCCACGATCAGCGCGCGCGTCATGCCCACAGCGTCGCCGCGGCCTGACGCGATCAGGGCATCCGCTTCGTCCGGCTCGACGATCCGGGAGGTCACGATCCGCGGCAGCGCGGGGCGATGCAGGTCTGCAATGTCCGCGATCGCGTTGTGGGGCACCGGTGGCGGAGGGACGATCCCCACCGCGCCGGCGAGTGTCGATGCGTCGCCCAAGGCGAAACTGACGTAATCGGCGCGCCCGGTGAGCTGCTCGGCGATCGCCCCGGTCACCACCGCGTCGGCCGACACCCGCACGCCGACCGCGAGCTGCGGTGCCACCTTCCGGACCGAGCTGAGGACCGCCGCAAGGAAGAGACGGCCGTCGGCCCACTCGTCGGTGCGGTGATTCGTCTCCGGTGAGAAGAACTCGGCGATCAGGTAGTTGTGCGCGGCTGAGATCTCGACGCCGTCGAGCCCGGCCGCGGCCGCGACAGCGGCACCCTTCCCGTACCCCGCGACGATCTCCTCGATCTCGTGCGCCTCCAGCGCGCGCGGCTCCACGTGAAAGCGCGGCGTCGGTACCGCGGAAGGCGCGACGGCCGGCTGCCTCGGCGGCGACATGATCTGCTCGCGCCCGCCGTGGAAGAGCTGCACGAACAGGCGCGTACCGTGGGCGTGGACGGCGTCGGCCACGCGTGCGAGCGCGGGCACCGCTGCGTCGTCGAAGACCGCGAGGGTCTTTCCCGTCAGCAGCCCGGACGGGTGTACGGCGGCCGCCTCCAGCACGATCAGGCCGGTGCCGCCCGCCGCCCGCGCCTCGTGGTAGGCCACGAAGTCGTCTGTCGGCAGGTGGTCGCGGATCAGCGTCGTCTGGTGTGCGGTCGAGACGATCCGGTTCTGGAGCTCTGCCGGCCCCAGCGTCAGCGGGGAGAGCAGGTTCTTCACGCGGCGAGCGACTCGCGCACGAGGTTCTGGAAGTGGCGGATGGCGTGCTCGTAGCGAAGCATCAGGCGGCCGTGCTCGAACGTGCCTGTCCGCATTCCGCGCTGGACCGACTCACACAGCGTGATGTCCTCCACCATCACTTGGTGGATGAGCCCGGTCGTCTCAGTCGCGAAGTCGTCGGAAGCGCCGTCCCCGTAGAAGTACTCGTAGACGGCGAGCGTGTTGTCTGCGTCGATCGGGACGATGTGGTTCGTCGACGCGTTGCCCGGCCCGGGGTAGATGTTCAGCATGAAGGTCGGCCAGAGGTAGTTGTACCGACCCTCTTTCACTTGAAGGTCCGCCGCGCTCTCAGCGTGCTTCGGCGGCCCGTGCTGGGTGGAGACATAGCGGTACTCGTCGATCTCGTAGCTGTTGAGGTCGATCGCGTCCGCGAAGCTCGGATGCGCGACCTGGCAGTGGTAGCACTCGAGGAAGTTCTCGACGACGACCTTCCAGTTCGCCTTAAGCCGGTACTCGCGCCGCTCGCGGCAGCGCAGCGCGTCCAGGTCCACGCCGGTCCGCTCAACGATCGCCGGCAGCTCACCCATGACCTCGCCGAGCGACGCAGCCTCGTCGTCCGGGTTCACGAAGATGAACGGCCCGTAGGTCTCGAGCCGTAGCGCGCGGAGCGCGAAATCCTCCTTGCGGAACCCCGGTTCCTGGCCAGACCGCGGGGCGCCCACGAGGCGGCCATCCAGCCCGTAACTCCAGGCGTGGTAGTGGCACTGGAGCGTCTTACGGTTCCCCTCCGGTGCAAGCACCACCTCGGCACTGCGGTGGCAGCACACGTTACGGAGCGCGTGTAGCTGCCCGTCCTCGTCGCGTGTGATTACGACCGGTAGCTCGCCCAGTTGGGTCGTAAAGAAGTCGCCCGGCGCGGCGACCCGGCCCACGTGGCCGACGTACTGCCACGTCCGAGAGAAGATGCGCTGCCGCTCCAGCTCAAGCTTGCCGGGATCCACGTACCACTCGTACGGAAGCGTCTTCGCGTCGTCGGAGCCGTGATCCGGCTGCTTGGTGCGTGACGCAACTGACGTGGGGCCCTCGGCCATGCTCCCTCTTCGCTCCGTCATTGAGCCCGGGCGATGCGCCCAGGCTCAGCACGCTATCAGTTGTTCAACAGCTGTTCAACAACCCCTGTGCCAGTGGCTAGCGCGACGTCCCCAGTCCTCAGTCAGTCCTCAAATCCCCGCATTTCGGCATTACTTCCCGGCACTCTGGGCGCGGTCGCCGCACCGACCCGCCTCCAAGGAACGACGGCAACGAACGGAAGGTTGAGATGATCACCACCATGACTTCGACCGATCCGCTGGTGGAAGCACTCGCTAGCCGGCTGCGTGTGATGGACCTGGTCGGCTGGCAACAGATAGCGACCTGGGCGGAGGAGTCCGAGCTGTCGTTTGAGGACGTGCGCCTGCTGCTCGCGCTCGCGGTGAAGATGGATGAAGGCCCGGTCGCGATAAGTGAGCTCGCCGACCTCGCCGGCTTCTCGCTCGACGTCGCCTACCCCGCCACGCACAGTCTCCGGGGTCGGGGCTATCTCCGCGAAGAACGACGTCGATACTCGCTCAGCCCGGAGGGAGAAAAACTCGTCGCAATGCTGGACGCTGCGCACCGCGAGGGCATCCAGGCATACGTCGACCAACTCGATCGCGAGGAACAGCAGCGGCTCCGCAAGGCCTTGGCGAACCCGCGATGACCCACCCCACCGAAAGGACCACTTATGCCACCCACGATCACATCCACTGACCGGGAAACGCGGCAGGTCGAGCAGGCGAACGCAAGCGGGCGGACGCCGGTCGTTTTCATCCACGGGCTCTGGCTTCTGCCGAGTAGCTGGGACAACTGGGCCGAGCTTTTCGAGGAGGCGGGCTATGCCGCGGTGACCCCGAGCTGGCCAGACGATCCCGAGACGGTGGAAGAGGCCAGGGCGCACCCCGAGGTTTTCGCGAGGAAGACGCTCGGCCAGGTGGCCGATCACACCGCAGAGGTGATCGGGGCGCTTGAGAAGAAGCCCGCGGTCATGGGCCACTCGACCGGCGGGTTGCTGGCACAGATCATCGCCGACCGGGGTTTGTCCGCGGCGACCGTGGCGATCGATCCCGGACCGTTTCGCGGTGTGCTGCCGCTGCCGATCTCAACATTGCGGGCCTCGAGCCCGGTTCTTCGAAACCCCTTGAACCGCGGCCGTGCCGTCACTCTCACCCTGGACCAGTTCAAGTACGGCTGGGCGAACGCCCTCGACGACGAGGAGACGAAGCGGCTCTACGAGACCTACCACGTCGCGACGCCGGGCGTGGCGCTGATGCAGATGGCCAATGCCAATCTGAACCCGAGGACCGAGGCAAAGCTGGACCCGGAGAACCCGGAGCGCGGGCCGCTGCTGATCATCGAGGGAGAGGTCGACCACACGGTGGCACCGGCGATCGCAAACGCGGCATTCAAGCGCCAGCGACACAACCAGGCGGTCACCGAGATCGAAACGATTCCCAACCGCGGTCACTCGCTCACCATCGACAGCGGTTGGCGCGAGGTGGCGGAACGGGCGCTCGCGTTCGTCAAGCGCTTCGTCTGAGGCACGACTGAAAGGCCCGATTGCCCGGCGATCCAAAAATCGGCGTGAATTCCGACCTGGCGTCGCCGCTGCGTAGCGGGAGCGTACGCTGAATCGCCGTCCACACCCCCTCGTCGTCCAACCGGAGAGCGTCGCACGTGCTTGCGCGGGCGCGTGATCGGCCATGTAGGCGGGACGTAGCTGGTCGGCGGCTATCAGCCCCTGGGTCTCGGTCTGCGGCGTGTGGGGCACGCGGAGCCGATCGGCCGGTCCCGGTCGGCCCCGAGGGCTGGCCGCACCCCCTCAGCCGTTGGTCGCGGCTCGGCTCGCGCTCATCGCTCGGTGGCGATGCTGAAGGCGTAGATCGCCGCGTCGATCTTCACGGTGGCGAAGGCTGCCTTTGGCGGGACGTGATTGGAGACCGGAATCACGTGATCGCCGCTGGCGAGCTGGGTGTCGAGGAGCACGAGCGAGTCGCTCTTGGGGTCTGGTGGCACGAAAGAGGTCTGCCACCAGACGGTCGCTTTGACATCAGCCGGGTCTGCGAGGGTCAGCCGGATCGA
Source organism: Actinomycetota bacterium (assembly GCA_046731915.1). Taxonomy (GTDB): domain Bacteria; phylum Actinomycetota; class Thermoleophilia; order Solirubrobacterales; family Thermoleophilaceae; genus JACVRW01. The sequence goes on along the minus strand of JBKPME010000150.1, from coordinate 597 downwards.
GCGGTCGTCGGGAATGTAGCTCGGTGCTCGGGTGGGGTGTTGGTGGTTGGCCGTGAACGCGCCCTGCACCTGGTTGATGATGAGGCCTGGGATGCCGGCCAGTCCTTGGACGAAGATCACCCCCGGGTTCACGGCGCCGATCTCTTCTCTCAGCTCAGCCTTGCGGTCCGGGGGGACTTGTCCGCCGAAGACGACCACGTCGACCTCTTTCACATCGAACCGCCCGCTGATGTCGGTGAAGTCGTTGGTCGTCAGAGCCTTGTAACCGAGGTCGCGGAGGCCGGCGACCGATTCGTCGAGGACGAGTTGGCTCTTGCCGATCAGCAGCACGCTGCACTGGGCGTTGTCGGTTCTCACGTCAGCTCCTTTGTCTCTCTCGACCAGGTTGGGTGCAGTCGGGCTCATGACCTCACGCCCCGGCGGCCTGCGGCAGCGCCGCGGCGGACTCGGGGCCACCCGCGGGCTCCTCAGCTTCGCCGCGCGTGTTTGTGATGCGCAGCGCCAGCGTGGAAGCCGCCAGGAGGAAGAGGCTCGACGCGAACAGCGCCCGCTGGAAGCCCGAGGTCAGCGCCTCGGGCGCGGAGGTGTGACTCGCGA
>JBKPME010000149.1:0-13566 GCA_046731915.1 Actinomycetota bacterium | reverse complement strand
GTGGTGAGGGGCGGGCCTTCCCATTCGAATGCTCCCTCCCATGGCTCGGCCGCCGCGCGGACGAGTGTCGGAAGCTCGACGGCTTCGTCGGCGCCGGCGGCCGCGTCGGGCGAGCGCGCCCCACGGCGGGCGTCGTCCAGGTCGGCCAGTCCTGCCCTGAGGCGATCCAGCTGCGCGTCGATCACGGCCGCGTGTCCGCCCGCCTGTGGATCCCGCCGAAGCGCCTCGCACGCCAGCGCCAATGCGGTGGCCGCTCCCCTGAGCTCGTGCTCGGCGCGCGCGACCAGCTCCGGGTCGGTCACACGGCCTCCGTCAGCTTGTAGCCGACGCCGCGCACGTTCACGACCCACGGACGGGGCGAAGGGCTCAGCTTCTTCCGCAGGCGACAGGCGTGGGCGTCGAGGGTGCGGGTCCTTCCGAGGCTCTGAAAGCCCCAGACGTCGCGGAGCAGCTCGTTCTTGCCGTACACGTGCGTCGGGTCTTCCGCCAGGGCGTGGAGAAGCGCGAACTCCTTCGCCGCCAGCTCCACCTTCTTTCCGGCGAGCCGCACCGCGCGGGTGCTCGGGTCGACGGTCAGCTCCCCCACCCGGAGCAGCCCCTGCCGCCGCCGACCCTCGGCACGCCGCAGCACCGCCCGGACGCGTCCGAGCAGCTCCGCATATAGGAAGGGCTTTAGAACGTAGTCGTCCGCTCCCCGAGCGAAGCCGCGTACGCGGTCGGCCTCTCCAGCGCGGCCGGTCAGGACGATCACGGGCAAGTCCGGGTCGAGGCGCGAGGCCAGCCCGTCGGCTGAGCGCAAGCGGTCGAGCAGGTCGAGTCCGCTGCTGTCCTCGAGGGCGAGGTCGAGCACCACGAGGTTCGGCTGACGCACCTCGATCGCCCGTAGGCCCTCCCCCGCGCTGCTCGCCCCCGCCACCCGGAAACCGTCAGCCGCCAGGTTGTCGAGCAGGAACTTGCGCGTGGCCTCGTCGTCCTCCACAACCAGGATCAGCCGCTGTTCTTCCATACCAGCGTAAGCGCGGGCGAGCGCTTTCTAACCCCACCCCACCGCGCTCGCTGGGCAGGCGGTAGTCGATGGAGCCCATACGCCCCCCCACACCGAATCGCTTCCCCCCACCCATCAATTTCTTGAGATAGGAGCAGCGATTGCGGACGCCGCGGCTCGGCTCCTCGTCCGTCGCGACTGTCCGGGGCGGCGTAGGCCGAGACTTAAGGCACAGAACGGGCCGCCAAATAGGCGGCCCGTTGCTTCCGCAGCGACCCCGGCGAACCGGGGGTCGGGTGCTCAGCCCTTGAGCACCAACGCGAGCACGAGCCCGAGCACGACGATGCTCTGCGAACTGTGCACTGCGATGCTCACCAGCGCGCTGCGGTAGCGCTTTGCGGGATACGACTGGATGAACGTGTCCAGCAGCCCGGTCGGGATGACCCACGGCATGTGCAGGTGATAGGTCGCGAAGAGCACGCCGTTTGCGAGCCAGTCCCGCCGGCCGAACCGCCCGTTCATCCGCGGGCAGGTACCCGCGGAAGAGGAGCTCCTCGCCCAGCGCCGTGTGGAACACGACCAGCGTGGCAATGACGGCGAACCAGCCCATGATCCTGCCAGCAGGTCCTCTCCCGAGTCCGATCCGAGGAACTCGAAGAGGTCGCGGGCCCAGGTCCCGGATGGCCAGGAGCGCCTCGGCGGCGACCGCGACGCTCAGTGGCAGAACGACGAGCCACAGCTTGCCTCCGCGCCGTCCAGTGCGAGGAGCACGCGGAGCGCGGAGCCAGAGCGCGTCTCGCACTACGGGCCACCGCAGCGTCCCCTGTTCGCGCCGGACGAGTGCCATCACGAGCACGAACTGCCAGACGAGCCCCGCGGTCAGCGTGATGAGCAGGGCGCGGACCAGGGCGTCCGGGCCGCTGAGTTGATCGGCGAGCAGCGGCGCGGCCACCCAGGCGAGCAGCCCCATCGGCACGGCGGCCGCCGCCCAGACGGCGATGATGCGGCGGAGCCCCAGCTGGGGCAGGGCACGCTCGTCGGCCGGTCGCGCCGACTGATCCGCCTTGCTTGTGGTGGCAGGGGCGGGGGTGATGATGCTCTGCTCGCGCGTACCCATGCGACGGAGTAGCCCGGCCGCGACTTCTGCCTCGCGCGAATCCCGGCACTGGAACGTCGACGTGCTCTGGCTACTGGCCGAGTCCCGCCACGTTGAGAGCCTCGTCTGCGTCCGAGAAGCCCTTGCGGTATGCGATCTTGCCGTTGCGCACGGTGTAGAGCTCCGAATGCCTCTCGTTGACCTCGAGCCCCGCCTTCGTGCGGCCCCGCTCGCGGATGAATGCGATCACCCGCTCCCCCCGGCATCGATCACCTGCTCGATCTCGACCTCCCAGGTCTCCCACATCTCGGTTCACCTGGCGACGTGCTCGACGACCGCGTCCAGCCCGGACGAGATCTTTCCGTCGGGGAGGTTCGTCCCGTCCCACTCGACGTCGGGCGCGAAAGCGGACAGGGCGGCCTCGAAGTCGTTGCGCAGAAACGCCTCCCACGCGGCGCGCACGACCACGACGTTCGCTCCGACATTCGCTGTCCAGTATCGCGCCGGTGCCCCGCGTCAGCCGAGAGCAGGCTCCCGCCTCTCAGGCACCCCGAACCGGGTGAACCCGGCGTGCGGCCGGTGAACGACCACATCGCCGGAGCCGAGCAGGCGCAGCTTGTCATTCAGGTGTCCGAGCGCCTTCTCGCTCGGCTCCCCGTAGATGTGGATCGACGACAGCCTGAGCAGGTCCGCGAACGCTGCGAAGCGAGGTCCGGCCACTTCCATGTGGTGGTCGAGCGACGCAGGATCTGCGTGCACGTGCACGACCGTCATCTGCCTGCCGTCTTCGCTGAAGTAGACGCTGTAGGAAATGAGCCGGGGTTCATTCTCCTCGACGAAGCCCGCCAGCGCCCCGATGGCGTCCCTCAGCGGCCCAAGCGTCCCCTCACGCACCTCCGACGTATCGATGTATACGAGCGGCTGCATAGGACCCTCCCGGGTTTGCTTGCTTCATGGCCGTCGGAGATCACAACTGCCAATTCCAGCCTACGCCGCTATCGCAATGCGCGAAACGGAGCGGTCTCCGATTCACACCGAGGCGCCAGCTTAGGCGAGGAGCAGGCGTGGAGCCTGGCGCTCCCTCGCGTCCGCAACTCGACGGCGAGGTTCTGGAGCAGGAAGGCGCGCGTCGCCTCGTCGTCCTCCACAACCAGGATCAGCCGTTGCGCGTCCATGTATCTGCGGAGCCGCGGCGCAAAATTTCTCGCCCCGGGGTGCAACCTGCATTGCACCAGGCACGCCTTGGGAGGAAACAGGCTTATGATCGCGACGCCACGGGCCGATTCCGTTGCAGACGGGCGGAACAGCCCGGCAGTCACCCATCATGGACACCGCGCGGAGAGGCAACTACGAGTCGGGCTCGGACTACGTCCTCGAGTACGGCGAGCTGAGGTTCACGTTCAACGAGCGTGACTTCACCGAGCGCGTCGAGCAGGCCGCCTGCAAGCTCGGATTCGTCGACGGCGCTCTGGGTGACGATGAGCGCGAGGACCTCGTGAACCTCGCTGTGAACGGCGAGGTGACAGACCCCCACTCGGATCTAGGCGAGCACATCAACGACTGCTGGTCGGACCTGAACGGGCCGTCCGAGCGCTCCCTCGTCCACTGGATCCGCCGGCTCGTCTTCCGCGGCGCCTGGCTCGACCAGCGCGTGATGGAGGGCGAGCTCGAGGTGGTCTTCGACGAGGGCTCGAGCTCCTTCGGCTACGCGCAGCCGGACCGCAACTTCGAGCTCATCGAGTTGTCGCCGGAGCCGAGCTGGCGCCGGGTGGCGTACCGGCGCTAGGAAGTAGGCAGCCGTCCTGGATCCGACCCCGTATTGGTGGTCTAGGCAGGAGGCTTTGGCTTAGGACAGCGCGTCCGCGCGCACCGTGCCGCTCTCGGGCGCAAGCTTGCCGTCGGGCCCCAGCACTACGCGCGTCGTTGCCCACCTGAGCGGCTCGCGCTCGCCTCCGACTGCGGCGATCACCGTCAGAGTGCCGCCCTCCTCGGTCGCGCGCCCGGCGCCGAACACGCGCCGCCGTGCACCGGCGGGTAGAGCCTCGAGCGAGTCGACCAGCACTACCGCGTGGCCGCCCCGCTCCACGCGCCGCTTGGCGCGCTCCACGGCCAGCTCGGCAGCCTGAGCCTGCGCGTCGGGTGAGCGGTCGAAGCCGCCCCCCGCGACCTCGAGGGCCTCGCTCCTGCGCCATTCCGTGACCTCCTCGGGCAACGCGCCCGCGAGCACCACCTGGACGCCGAGCTGCTCGTCGCCCGACAGCTCCGAGGCCATCTCACGCAGCAACGTCGTCGCTCCTGCGCCGGGCGGGCCGGCGATCGCCACGCGCGACCCGCGCCCGAACGGCGCGTCCTTCAGCGACTTCGGAGCGCTCAGCTTCTGAGAGGGAAACACAGGGGTCAGATCCGCGAACCAGGGCCGCTCCTCGACCGGCTCGGCAGGGGCGCCGTTCACGCTCTCGACCCGCACCAGCGACGGATGGCGTTCGTTTCGCCGCGCATCCCGGGCGGGGCCGCTCACTTCGTCGCCGGCCCGCAGCTCGCACCGGCGGATCTGGGCCGGCGAGACGTAGACGTCGTCGCGCGACTGGCCGCCGGGGTCCAGCCGGATGAAGCCGCTGCCGTTGGCCAGCACGTCCAGCACGCCGGTCGCGATCTCCTCGTCGGAGATCTCGTCCTCGACGACCTCGGGCTCCTCCTCGCCGGCGGGGGCGCGACGCCCGCGGCGGCCGCCGCGAGGCGACTGGCGCTCCTCGAGCGCCTCCTCAGCGGGAACCTCGTCCGGCTCCTCCTCAGACGTTCCTTCGGAGGTTCCCTCAGAGGTGTCTTCGGATGTCCCCTCGGACGTATCCTCCGAGGTCCCCTCGGAGGTGTCCTCCGACGTGTCCTCCTCGGGCTCCGCTTCGGCGACGGCGACCGCCTCGCCCTCGGCCTCGTGGGCGCCCCCGCTCGCTCCGAGGATCGCGCCGATCAGGTCGTCCTTGCGCATCGCGCGATAGCCCTCCACACCGAGCTCTGAGGCGATCTGGTGGAGGTCGGCCAGCGGGCTGTCCGCCAGCTCCTTCCTGTTCAGCACCGACATTGCGGCGCCGTACCCTAGCGAGCGTCCGGCTAGCTCTTCGCCACGGCGCTCTCGTCCACGAGACCGCGGAGCCAGTCACCGAACTCGGGGCGGCCCTTCCAGTCGTCGGCGAACTTCGCGATACCGGCCTCGGTGAGCGGGTGGGCGATCATCGCCTTCAGCACCTTTGCGGGCGCGGTCGCGACCTCGCAGCCGAGCCGCGCGGCGATCACGGCGTGCATCGGGTTCCGAAGCGACGCCGCGAGCACCTGCGCCTCGCGGTCCGGCCCGAGCGCCGCGATGATCTCCGCCAGCACCGCCTCGGAGTTCACGGAGATGTCGTCGAGCCTGCCCATGAAGCAGGAGACGTAGGTGGCGCCCGCCTCCACCGTCAGCAGGGCCTGCGCGGCCGAGAAGACGAGCGTCTCGTTGACCGGGATCCCGTCGGAGGCGAGCTCACGCGTCGCCGCGAGCCCCTCGGACGAGAACGGCACCTTCACGACCACGCGCTCGTCGAGCCCGGCGAGGGCACGCCCCTCGGCGACCATGGCCCGCGCGTTGTCCGAGACGACCTCGGCCGATACCGGGCCGTCGACCAGCTCGCAGATGCGCCGGATCGCGTCGCCGGGATCGGCCTCCTCCTTCGCGAGCAGGGTCGGGTTCGTCGTCGCGCCCGAGAGCACTCCCCACGCGGCGATCTCCTCGACCTCCTTCACTGATCCGGTGTCGATAAAAAGCTTCATTGGACCTCCTGGACAGCATCGAGCACGAGCTGCATGAGCCGTGCAAGCGTGTCGTCGATGTTTTCGTTGTCAATCACGGCGACCCCCTCGGACCGCGCCCGTTCCCACAGGTGGTCCTGGAGTCGGCGTATGCCTTCGAAGCTAGCGAGGTAGCGCTCGGCCGGCCGGGTGCCCGGACGGTGTGAGAAGTGGCCGCGATGCAGCTCCTTGTCCTCGACCACGATGAGCGCTTCCACCAGCACGCAGCGCTCGCGCATGCGCGGGTGGACGCCCCCCGGGACGACGTGCACTCCCTCCACCACCACCGGCTTCGCCTCGTTGGCCGCGCGGTCCACGATCGCGGTGATGCCGGTTCCCACGTGCTCGGCCTGGTCGCGGTAGCCCGCGATGCCGCCCGCCTCGAAGGCGGAGTAGTGAACAGTCGGCATCGCCTCATGGGTGAAAAATGCCCGGAGCACCTGCCGAATCACGTCCGTCGCGATGACGCGGTTCACACCGAGGCGTGCCGCGAGCATGCTCGCGATCGTCGACTTTCCCACCCCAGTGGTGCCGCCGAGCAGCACCACGAGCGGGCGGTCGAGCCGGTCGAGCCGGCGCCAGTTGGCGTAGCGGCGTGCGGTGATGTCCCCCTCCTCGACGGTGAGGACGTCCTCGGCGAGTGCGTGCAGAGCAGTGATGTCGATCTCTCCACCACCGTTTGCGTCGAGCCGCTGCTCGATCTTACGAGCGAGCTCGAACGCCCGGCCCGGCGACAGTCCGGTAGCCGAGATCGTCTGAGCCATCAGCCCCTTCGAGTAGGGCAGCCCGTGACCCTTGTGGACGACGATGGTTTCGTCAGGCATCGCGGTAAAGCTTGACGAGTGCGTCGTCGATACCCACGGGCCGGTTCCGGATGAAGCCCACGCGGGCCCCCTCCTCGCGTGCGCGCACCGCCACGGTGTCGATGGCCGCGGCCTTCAGCTCCGTGAGGTAGACGCCGGCGCCCGCGGCGGCCGCGCGGTCGAGCTCCTCGGCCAGGACGCGGCGCCGCGCGAGGTTGGTTGAGACGAGCACGGGCTCGGGGATCCCATCCACCTCGGTGGCACCCGTCGTGAACACCGCCACGCGTGCGTCGGGCGGCAGCTCCTCGAGCGGCTCAGACCGCATCGAGAACGGGATCGCGTCCGGCGGCGCGCCGGGTGCGCCCGCTGCCGCCAGCACGATGTCCGCCCGCGCGAGCCGGTACTCGACGAACGGCTCGAGCGTCCCGGCGCCGAGGATGCACACCGTCCGGTCGACCTCCACGGGCGGGATGCAGGCGCCGGACCCTTCGAACACGATCGCGCCCGGCTCGAGCGACGCCGCCAGCGCGGCGCCCGCGGGGACGTTCGACTCGAACGGCGCGCCGGCAAACCCGCCGCCGACGCGCCGGCAGCCGACCGTCGGCGCCCCGGCGATCACGGCGTCCTCGAGGTAATCGGACGCCGCGTGCGATCCGTCCGCGGCGATCGCGAGCAGGTCATCGAGCGACGGCGCCGCCTCCGCCAGCGTCGGTTCCGCCGGCCCGCCGCGGCCCATGCAGACGATCACGGGCTCCGCGCCCTGCTCGCGGAGCAGGGTGGCCCAGTGGCCCGCGACCGCGGTCTTGCCGGTGCGCTTTCCGCTCGCGATGACGGCGAGCTTCGGGCCATCGAAGGCAACCCGCTCATAGCGGGGCGGCTCGAGCCGCGCGCCCGGCGCCTCGTACGTGAGGCCGAGGTCGAGCGCGAGCGCGGCGAGCCGGAGCTTCCGGGAGGCCGGGACTACGGGCTCGTCGGCGAGGTCCACGACTGCGTCCGCTCGCGGCGCCAGCCTCCTTAGGCCCTCCTCCGGATCGGTCTCGACCGGCATCCCGTAGTGGTCCTCCAGCGAGCCGGGACTGAGCTTCTCCTCCCCGCCGCAGAACACGAGCCCGGCGAGATCGAGTGACGCAAGCGCGTCGCGAACCGCGGACGGGTGGTGTTCCCCGTCGATGAGGGCGATCACCGGCACGCGCTGAATTCTTGCCGGGCAGCCCAGCCTCAGCCGTGCGAGGTCTCTCCGAGCAGCCCCGGCTCCTTCTCGTAGTCGTAGGTGCGCGGGTCAAACGCGAGGATCGCGTCCTGCTCGTGGAAGGGGTACTTCCGGAGGACCGTGACACGCTCGGGCGTCGCCTCGACCAGGTTGTAACAGGGCTTCGTCTTCCCGCGGAGGCGAGTGGTGGACACGGTCCCCGCGTTCACCACGAACAGGTTCTCGAGCCGCCACGCGTATGGAACGTGCTTGTGCCCGGAGAGCACCAGATGTGCATCGGCGCGCTGGAGGCACTCGAGCGTGTCGCCGGCGTCGTGGACGATGTTGCGCTCGCGACCCGTGCCCGGCACCGGCAGCAGGTGGTGGTGCAGCACGAAGATGCGCAGGAAAGCGTCGTGCGCCCCGAAGCGCTCCTCGATCCACTCGTAGCGGCCGCGGCCGATCAGGCCGTTGTCCAAGTCAGGCTCGGTCGAGTCCACTGCGAGGATCGAGACCCCGTTCAGGTGGAGCTCCGAGCGGCGCTCGCCGAACAGCTCCTCGAAGTGGACGTAGCCGACGTTGCGCGAATCGTGATTCCCGGGGATCACCATCATGCGCTCGCAGATGATCTTGTCGAGGTACTCGCGGGCGAGCTCGTACTCGCCTCGGAAGCCGTCGCCCGTGAGATCGCCGGAGATGACCACGACGTCCGGCTCCAGCTCATTCACCTCGACGATGGCCCGGTCGAGCAGGCTGGGCACGAAGCTCGGCGAGCCGCAGTGGAGGTCGGACAGCTGCGCGATGGTGACGCCCTCGCTCACATCGCCTCCCGGCGCAGCTCCGGGGCAAGCGCGAGCGAGCCTTCCGCGCCGCTTGCGAGTGCCGCGTGCACGCGTAGATAGTCGCGCGCGCCGGCGACGTCATGCACGCGGATGAGACGTGCGCCGGCGTCGACGGCGGCGCCCACGGCGGCCAGCGTGCCGGCGTCCCGGTCCTTCGGCGGGCGGCCGGTTAGCGCACCGATGAAGTCCTTGCGCGACACCGCCAGCAGCAGCGGGCGTCCGAGCGAGGCGAGGGCGGAAAGCCGGCGGATGAGCTCGATCGACTCCGCCGGCGTCTTCGCGATGTCGATGCCTGGGTCGAGCACGATGCGGTCCTCGTCGACTCCCGCGGCACGCGCGCAGGCCATGCGCTCGTCGAGGAAGTCGCGCACGCTCGTGACGACGTCATCGTAGTGAGGGAACGCCTTGGTCTTAGGAGGGATCCGCGTGTGCGTGATGACGAGCGCGGCGCCGGTGTCGGCGCAAGCCGCAGCCACAGAGTCGTCGCTGAGCCCGCTCACGTCGTTGATCATCGCCGCGCCTGCGTCGAGCGCGGCGCCAGCGACCGGACCACGCCAGGTGTCCACCGAGACGAGCGCGCCGGTGGTGGCAAGCCGTTCCACGACCGGCACGACGCGCGCGATCTCCTCCTCCACGGCCACCGCCTCAGTGTCGGTGCGGCCGGACTCGCCGCCGACATCGACGATCGCGGCGCCCTCGTCGAACAGGCCGAGGCCGCGCTCGGCCAGCTCGCCGGGATCCTTCGCACCCTGGCGGTCCGAGAACGAGTCGGGCGTCGCGTTGACGATGCCCATTAGTGCAGGCTTGGAGAGATCTAGCTCACGGTCCCGGAGCCGGATGATCACGCGGCCTCCTCGGGTGCGGCGCCCGGCGCCGCGGGCGGAGACTCCTCTGGGATGCGGTCCGGCACGGACACCCCAGCTGCGTCCGGCACGAGCCCCTCGGCGCGCGCGACCGCGTGCCAATCGGCCACCTCGCGCTCCACGCGCGCCTGGTCCCAGCCGAGCTGGCCGCCCATCGCGCGGGCCACGGCGACTGGACCATCGGAGCCCGGCTCACACAGCCGCCCCGCATCCAGCAGCCCGAGCCGAGTGCGCCGCAGGAGCACGTCGGCGACCGTGTGCGCCTGCTCGTGATCGACGGCGAAGGCGGCCTCCGCCGCGATGTCGGGCAGCTCCGGACTGATCCTCTTTGCCAGCGCCAGGTCCACCGCCGCCAGCCTCATCACCAGGTTGGCGGCGTGCCCGTAGCGGGAGGCGAGGTGAACGCGACTTGCCTCCTCTACCCCAGGCGCCTCCGGAAGGGCGTCGGCGTCCTCCGGCATGCCGAGCTGGATCTCGTGAGTCCTGCACGGCGCCTCACGCCCCTCGCGCTCCACGATGCGGTCCACCGCGAGCTTGGCCATCCGGCGCCAGGTTGTGAGCTTCCCGCCGGTGATTGTCACGAGCCCCGAGCTCGTCTCGTAGAGCTCGGCCTTGCGCGAGATGTCCACGGATTTCTTCGGGTCGCCCGTCGAGATCAGCGGCCGCACACCCGCGTAGGCGCCGCTCAGATCGCCGGCGCCGAGCTCCGTCCCGAAGAACCCGTTCACGGCCTCGAGCAGATAGGCGACGTCCTCGTCCGCAGGCGGCACGTGCTCCACCGATCCCTCGTAGTCGTTGTCGGTCGTCCCGACCAGCGTGCGGCCAAGCCACGGAAGCACGAAAACCGTCCGACCTCCGCCCGCCGGCACGATTGCGCCCGCGCGCACGTCGATCAGATCGCGTGGCAGCGTGATGTGCGTGCCGCGGCTGGGCCGGATCACCGGCACCTCCTCCTCGACGTAGAGCTCCTGGGGCCGCAGGCGGTCGGCCCAGACACCGGTCGCATTCACGACGTTGGCCGCCGCGAGCTCGAACTCGCCGCCGCCGAGATCGTCGCGTACGAGAACCCCTGCCGCGCGGCCGGCACGCTCCACGAGCCCGGTCACCCGGCAGCGGTTGGCGATCACCGTGCCGAAGCGCTCGGCCTCGCCCAGCACGGTCAGCACGAGTCGCGCGTCGTCGGTCTGGCAGTCGTAGAAGAGGTAGCCGGCCGTGGGGTCGCGCTCGGCGAGCGCGGGGACGTATTGAACGACCTCCGCGCCGTCGATCGTGCGGTGGCGGTCGGGGCTCCACGCCTCGGCCTCGTCGCGGCCGCGCCGCCACGACATCACGTCGTACATGTTGAGTCCCACGCCGAGCATGCGGTCCGGCCGCTTGCCCTCGAAGGTCGGCACCACGAACGGCAGCGGCGTGACCAGGTGCGGCGCCAGCTTCACCAGCAGCGAGCGTTCCAGCAGCGCCTCGCGGACGAGCCCGAGGTCGAAGTTCTGCAGGTAGCGGAGGCCCCCGTGCACGAGCTTCGAGGAGCGGCTCGAGGTGCCCGCGGCGAAGTCCGACTTCTCGACCAGCGCGACGCTGTATCCGCGCGAGGCGGCGTCCAGCGCCACGCCCGCACCGGTGATCCCGCCGCCCACGACGACGAGGTCGAAGCTGTCCCGCTCCATCGAGGCGAGAGCGTCTGCTCGCGGGATCACGGCAGGTACGTTACGAAGTCTCCGGGCGCCAGCCGCCCAGGTGCCTCTTTCTCCTGTCGGCGTGGGCCCAGGTGGAGGAGGCCGATCGCACGCTCGCCGTCCGGAACACCCGCCGCCGAGCGGCCCTCCGGCGTGCGCAGCACTGCCGGTGTGCGCCAATACCCGGCCAGTCCGCGCGCGTGTGCGGCGAGCAGCACGATGTAGGCCGCCACCGAGGCGGCCGCGTAGTCCTCCTCGTCCTGGACGGGGTCACCCATTTTGATCACCGACACGGCCACGAGCGTGGGAGCGCGGTCCAGCTTGGCCGCGGCCTCCTCCCCCGCGGCCTCCTTCAGCCGCGCGAGTGACTCCGGGCCGAGCACGCGGAAGCGCCACGGGTTGGTGAGGTTGTGGTTCGGCGCCCAGCGCGCCAGCTCGAACAGCTCGTCGAGCGTCTCGCGCGGGAGCGGCTCGGATCCGTAGACCTTGTGCGTCCGGCGCGTCCGGATCGCCTCCTCAACATCCACCCGGGCGAAGCTAGCGAATAGGGTCCGGCGCCATGGCCACCGGAACAGTCCTCGTCACAGGCGCCTCGACCGGGATCGGCGAGGCGACCGTCCTCCATCTGAAGACACTCGGCTTCGACGCCATCGGCGCCGTTCGCAAGGACGAGGACGCCGAGCGACTCGAGGGAAGGGGAATCCGCACGGTGCGGATCGACGTAACAGACGCCGACCAGATCGCTGCGGCGCGCGACCAGCTCGGCGAGTCCCCGCTCGCCGGGCTCGTGAACAATGCGGGGATCGCGGTCGCGGCCCCGATCGAGTTCCTGCCCGTCGACCGCTTCCGCGAGCAGCTCGAGGTCAACCTGGTCGGGCAGCTTGCGGTGATCCAAGCCTTCCTCCCAGCCCTGCGCCGCGCGGCCGGGCGAATCGTGAACGTGAGCTCGATCGGCGGTCGTGTGGGGCTGCCGCTCGTGAGCCCCTACAACGCTTCGAAGTTCGCCCTCGAGGGGCTGAGCGACTCGCTCCGGCGCGAGATCAGGGACCAGGGCGTCGACGTGATCCTTATCGAGCCGGGCGGCGTGAAGACGCCGATCTGGCACAAGAGCAGGGGCGCCGCCGACGAGATGCTGGCGGGCGCCCCGCCGGAGGCCGATCAGCTCTACGGGAAGCTAATCGCCGCGGTTCGCGCCAACACCGAGCGAATCGAGCGCGAATCCGGCATCGAGCCTCGCGAGGTGGCCGGGGTGATTGGCACTGCGCTCACGGCGGACAGGCCGAAGGCGCGCTATCTGGTGGGGAAGGATGCCAAGCTGCGCGCTCGGATGGCGGCGGTACTGCCGGACCGCGTCATGGACCGGCTGATCCTGCGAGCGCTGAAGAGCTAGTTCAGGCGAGCCGCTTCGCGAGCGATTCGCGCTCCCGCGCTTCAACCTGCTCGAGCGTGAGCTCGGGGTCGCGCTGGTGCGCCAGGCTGATTTCCGCGGAGGTCGGGAGCGTCGTCGGGTCGGGCCAGGTGGCCGGCTCCCACAGCCTCGAGCGCACGAACGCCTTCGGACAGTGGGTGTAGACCTCCTCGGCCTTAACCACGATCGCCGTCCTCGGGGGCTTGCCCACCGGCGTGACCCGCTCGAGGACCTCCGGCGCAGCGGTCACGGCGGCGTGCCCGTTCACGCGCAGGGTCGTGTCGCGGCCGGGAATCAGGAAGATAAGCGCGACGCGTCCGCTCGACACGATGTTCTCGAGCGTGTCGAGCCGGCGGTTGCCGGTGGCGTCCGGGATCGCGAGGTGCTCGTCGTCCAGGACCGTGACGAAGCCCGGCGGGCCGCCGCGCGGGCTTACGTCCGCGCGGCCGCTCTCGGCGTGCGTGGCCATGAACAGCATCGGCGCGGCGGCGATCAGACGGCGGCAAAGATCGTCGATGCGGCCGATGTCCTTGCGGAGCGCCTGCGGCATCGGCGAGTCGTAGAAGTCGCGCAGCTCCACTGGGCTGGTAAGGGCCGCGGCGAACGGGTCGGAGTCGGGCATCGGATGACTATCCCACGTCGGCGCGACGGGGCAGCACAAAGCGGTGCAGCACCCACATAAGCGCGACGAGGCCGAGCGCCGCGAGGATCCCGGCCCAGAGCGGAACCGGCTCGGGGCCCTTCGCAGCTCCCTGAGTGGCCGCCTTCTGAGCGAGCGTCGCGGCCGTCGTCCCTTCCGATTCCGGCACCGGCTCGCCCGTGGCGGCCGCGCCGCCCGCTGCGCCTGTCTCTTATACACATCTCCGAGCCCACGAGACATTGGCTTCT
>JBKPME010000148.1:0-20528 GCA_046731915.1 Actinomycetota bacterium | reverse complement strand
CTGCTACCGAGGTAGGGCGCGAGCAACTCCGCGCCGGCGCCGCCGGGCAGCTCGAGCCGAGCGCCGATCCGTGCATGGAGCGGCCGCCGGTCCGTGGTGCGCAGCTCGACGACCCAGTCGCGCGCGGCGGTCCGTTCTCCTACGCTCGCGCGCGCTTGCCGCCCACCTGGCGCCGCTTCCCGGCCGCTTGGCGCCGCTTCCCGGCCGCCTGGCGCCGCCTCCTCTCCCCCGGCCGGCCTTCCCCCTCCCGCCGGCGTCGACAGGTGCAGCACGACCTCTTCCCCATCGAGCTGGGCGGATACTGCCGCGGGCAGGGTCGCGGAGCGGTTTACGACGAGCAGGTCACCAGCGTGAAGAAACTCCCCCAGGTCCGAGAAGCACCCCTCTGTGAGGGTGCCGTCGCCGCGGCTTACGACCAGCAGTGCGACTGCACACTTGTCCGCGTCCGCGACGGGAGCGAGCTCGCCGGCGCCGGCGATCAATGCGGGACCTCGGCGAGCTCGCTCGCGCGGTAGCGCCCGCTCGGCAGCGAGCCCTCGATCAGCGATAGCAGACCGGGCACGCTGTCCTCCGGCGGCGGGCGGTCCGAGATGTCCTCGCCGGGGAACGCGTCCTGTTGCATCTGGGTCCGCATGTCGCCGGGGTCAACCCAGTAGACGCGAAGGCGCGGCTGCTCGGCCGCGAGGATCGCGGTGAGCTGCTCGAGCGCAGCCTTCGACGAGCCATAGCCTCCCCAGCCCTCGTACGGCTCGACGCCGGCGTCGGAGGTGATGTCGAGCACGGCGCCGCCGTCGCGCATGCGCGGCAACGCAAGCTGGAGCAGCGCGAGCGGACCGACGACATTCGCCTCGTAGACCTCCCGGAACGTGTCGAGCGGATAGTCCGCGAGCGGAGGCTGCGGGCTGGGGCCGAGCAGGCTGGCGTTGTTCACGACGAGGTCGATCTCGTCACCTGCCGCCTCGACCAAGGCACGTCGATGCTCGGGATCGGCGATATCACCCGGAATGGCCACGACCTTGGCCAGCCCGCGCGTGGCATCGACGAGCGCCCCGCCGCCGCGAGCATCCACCACCAGCCTCCAACCACGCTCATCAAGCGCGCGGGCCAGCGCAAGACCGAGCCCCCGCGACGCTCCAGTGACGATCCCGATCGGCATGAGGAGCATGATGCACCTTCAAGTGCACTTGAAGTCAAGTGTGAGATCTCGGGCGGTGCAGGCGAAGCTCGACGCGCTTGCCCACTCCGACCGGGCACAGTTCCACGCGGATAGGCAGCCGAGGCCGAAGTGATTGGCGACGAGACAGGGAAGACGGGGCCGGAAACCCAGGGAACGGGCCGCATTGGAGGGTTGGGTCCACGCAGCTTGTTCGGGAATCCGGCCCCGTGGTCACTCGCTCTGTGATGTGTAGCGACGGCTTCTCGAATGTTCACTACGCCGTTTGCGTGATCCTGGCTCGTCGGCCCGGGGGCGGTGTTCTGGCAGCTATCGAGCGAGCCGAGCAGACCGTCCCACCGTTGAGCTGGGGGTGCGGCCCGTGTGCCGCGCTTCCCGGCTCAGGTGGTCGGCTCCTCGGGCGTCGGGCTCGTCGCCCCCCAGCACGACGAAGGGCCGCCCGAGGGCGGCCCTAGTCGAGCGCTGGTGTCGGTTGCTTAGGCGACCGGCTTGACGGTGAGCGTGACGGTGCCCGCGTTCCAGCCGTCGTGGCCGTCCGAGACCGTGTAGCTGAACGAGTCGCTGCCGCTGTAGCCGGCGCTGGGCTTGTAGTGGAAGGAGCCGTCCGCGTTCAGCATGAACTCGGCCGCGTGCGCCGGCCCCTGCGCTAGAGCAACCGTCAGCCCGTCGCGGTCAGGGTCTGTGTCGTTGCCCAGGACGCCGGGGGAACTGATGTCGAGCGGCGTCTCGTAAGCGGAGGTGTAGGTGTCGGCGTTCGCGGTGGGGGCACGATTGTTCAGCAGCACTGAGACGTTGTTGGAGCCCTGGTTGGCGACCGCCAAGTCGGCGTCCGAGTCGCTGCCGAAGTCGCCCACCGCGAGCGAGTTGGGGCCGCCCGCGACCGTGCGGCTGGCGGCCTTGTAGAAGTTCACGCCGCCCGACCCGCCGAAGTTGTTGAGCAGCACCCGGACATTGGAGGAGCCATCGTCGAACCCCACGTCGGGTTTGTCGTCGCCGTTGAAATCCGCCACCGCGACCGAGTTGGGGACGACTTGGTACTCGCCCTGCCAGTACAGGGTCGCCGAGCCGAAGCTCCCGTTCCCGTTGCCGAGCGCCACTGAGACCTGGCCCCAGAAACCTGTTTTCGCGATCGCCAGGTCGGGGCCATTCCTCCCGTCGAAGTCGCCCACCGCCACCGAGGTCGGGTTGTAGTCGGACAGGGTGACGTTGGACCCCTGGTTGAAGGACCCATTCCCCTGGTTGAGCAGCACGGAGACATACGTGGAGCCTCGGTTGGCGACCGCCAGGTCGGGACCATTCTTCCCGTCGAAGTCGCCCACCGCGACCGACGAGGGATTGGAGCCGACGTTCGCGGTCGACGCCAGGCTGAAGCCCCCGTTTTCGTCGCCCGCCAGCACCGAGACGGTGCCGTCGCCGCCGTTGGCGACCGCCAGATCGGGGTGCCCGTCCTGGTTGAAGTATCCCACCGCCACCGAGGAGGGCGCGTTGCCGACACCGACGGTCGACGCAAGGCTGAAGCCCGCGTTTCCGTTGCCGATCAGCACTGAGACGTTGTTGGAGCCCCTGTTGACGACCGCCAGGTCGCGTTTGGCATTGTGGTTGAACTCGCCCGCTGCCACCGCGGACGGGGCGTCGCCAACAGCGACAGTGCGGGGAGTCCCGAAAGGTGGCTTGTCGAAGCCCCCGTTTCCGTTGCCGAGCAGGAGCGAGACGTTGTCGGTGCCCTGGTTGGCGACCGCCAGATCGACGTCGCCGTAGACGCCGTTGAAGTCGTCCACCGCCACCGAGGTCGGAGCGGTGCCGGCGCCCAACTCATAGCTGGTCGGGCCGAATAGGCTCACCTGGGCCGACGCCGCCGCCGGCAGCGCCGCCACCCCCACCAGCACGGCCGCGGCGGACAGCGCGCAGGCCCGCCATGCTCGGCGCCCCGCTACCGAAGACCCGCCCCCGCGCCGGGAGCGGCCTTTGGACTGGTCAACGACTTGCGCGGCGGTCGAGGCGAACATTCTGCTAGGTCTCCTTGCGTTCCCTTGCGGATGAGTTGGTCGGTGTGCCGCGCAGCAGACCACGACCCGCTGACATTCCGGTGACGGTTCGCTGAAATGACATGTCAGCGGGAGGTCAGCGCCGTGAAACGGCGTGAAACGGGGTCTGACCCCTTGGTGGTGAGGGTTAGAGCTTTTCGGGACCGCGCTGCTCGTCGGCGCGCATCTCGGCGGCGCCGCCTGCCAGGCCCGGGCGCGGCAGCTTGGGTGCGGGCGCCGGGGCCGGCTTGCGCTCTGGTGCCTCGGGGGCCGGCGGGGGTGGCGCGGGGAGCGCAGGCTCCTCGGCGCCGAAAACATCTTCCTCGGTCTTGCCCTCGAGCAGCTCTATGAACTGCTCGCGCTCGATCGTCTCGCGGCGGAGCAGGATGTCTGAGGTCACGTCGAGCTTGTCGCGGTGCTCCTCGAGCACCGAGCGCGCCGTCTGGTGCGCCTCCTCGACGATGCGGCGGATCTCGTCGTCGATCTCGCGCGCGATCTCGTCGGAGTAGTCCGGCTCGGACGAGAACTCGCGGCCGAGGAATGGCTGCCCGTGGTCGTGCCCGAACACGCGCGGGCCGAGCTTCTCGGACATACCGAAGCGCATCACCATCTGCTTCGCGGTCGCGGTGACCTTCTCGAGATCGTTGGATGCGCCGGTCGTGACCTCGCCGAACACGATCTCCTCGGCAGCGCGACCGCCGAGCGACATCGCCATCGTGTCCGACAGCTCGGCCCGCGTCGTCAGGAACTTGTCCTCGGTCGGCAGCGAGATCGTGTAGCCGAGCGCCTGGCCGCGCGAGATCACGGAGATCTTGTGGACCGGGTCGGTGTTCTCGAGATAGTGGGCTACCAGCGCGTGGCCCATCTCGTGGAAGGCGGTGACGCGACGCTCCTTCTCCGACATCACGCGGGTCTTCTTCTCCGGCCCGGCGATCACGCGCATGATCCCCTCCTCCAGCTGGAGGTGGTCGATCTCGCGTTTGCCCTGGCGGGCGGCGAGCAGGGCGGCTTCGTTCACGAGGTTCTGTAGGTCGGCGCCTGTGAAGCCGGGGGTCTGTCCTGCCAGCACGTCCAGGTCGATGTGCTTCGCGAGTGGCTTGCCGCGCGTGTGGACCTGGAGGATCTGCTGGCGGCCTTTGCGGTCGGGCCGATCGACGACGATCTGCCTGTCGAAGCGGCCCGGGCGCAGGAGCGCCGGGTCGAGGATGTCCGGGCGGTTCGTGGCGGCGATGAGGATGATGTTGTCCTTCATCTCGAAGCCGTCCATCTCGACGAGCAACTGGTTGAGCGTCTGCTCGCGCTCGTCGTGACCGCCGCCGAGCCCGGCGCCACGGTGACGTCCGACGGCGTCGATCTCGTCCATGAAGATGATGCAGGGCGAGTTCTGCTTGGCCTGCTCGAACAGGTCGCGCACGCGCGAGGCGCCGACGCCGACGAACATCTCGACGAAGTCGGAGCCCGAGATCGAGAAGAACGGCACGCCGGCCTCGCCCGCTACCGCGCGCGCCAGCAGCGTCTTGCCGGTGCCCGGCGGCCCATAGAGCAGCACGCCCTTTGGAATGCGGGCGCCGAGCGCCTGGAACTTCTTCGGGTTCTCGAGGAACTCCTTGATCTCCTGGAGCTCCTCGACGGCCTCGTCCACCCCCGCGACGTCGCGGAAGGTGATCTTCGGAGAGTCCACGGACATTCGCTTCGCGCGCGACTTCCCGAAGGACATGACCTTCGAGCCGCCCCCCTGCATCTGGTTGATGATGAACAGCCAGAAGAGGAGGAAGATCACGAACGGCAGGATGTAGGTGAGCGCCGTGAGCCAGCCCGAGCCCCCCTTCGGCTTAACGTCCGTGCGGACGTCATGCGCCTGCAGCTGATTGACCAGGTTCTGCTCGGTGTTGTCCGGATAGGCGGTCTGATACTTCGTGCCGGACTTGAGCTCGACGTCGACGCGGTTGTTCTTCGTCGACAGCGTCGCGCTCTTGACGTCGCCCTGCTGGACCTGCTGCAGGAACGTCGAATAGGGCGGCGGCTCCGTCCTGTCGCCAGGGCTGATCAGCCTCTGCGCGAAGAAGGCCAGCACGACAACAATCAGGATCGGGAAAGCGGCGCTCTTAAAGAATCTGCTCACGGCCAAGAAACCCAGCGATGGGGTGAAACGCAAGCGTAGCAGTGGTGTATCTGTCTAATTCGCCGTTTTGGCGCGGAATCCCGGTGGTCTAGGGCTCGTTCAGAACCGCCACGTAGGGCAGATTCCGGTACCGCTCAGCGTGGTCGAGCCCGTACCCGATCGCGAAGCGATTCGGAATCTCGAAGCCCACGTAGCGGATCGGCATGTCCACCTCGCGCCGCTCCGGCTTGGTGAGCAGCGCGCAGACCTCGAGCGAAGCCGGCGAGCGCGCTCCGAGCATCCGGTACAGGTAGCTCAGCGTGAGGCCGGAGTCGACGATGTCCTCGACGATCAGCACGTGCCGGCCCTCGATCGGCGCGTCGAGGTCCTTCAGGATGCGGACGACCCCCGACGAATCGGTCGAGGACCCGTACGAGGAGACGGCCATGAAGTCCACCTCGCAGTCCACCTCGAGCTGGCGCATCAGGTCCGCCAGGAAGAAGACGGCTCCTTTCAGCACACCGATGAGGAGGACGTCCCTGCCGGCGTAGTCGGCGGAGATCTCCTCTGCGAGCTCACGCACCCGGTGGGCGAGCTCGTCCGGCTGTACGAGGATCTCTCCGACGTTGGAAGTTGTGGACATGAAGACCGCAGCCTAGCTTCGGGGATGAACCCGGTCACCGGCGACCCAGGTGGCCACCACGGACTCCTCGCGCGCGAGCGTCATCAACGCGCCCAGCGCCTGCTCGGCCGACTCGCAGCGGGCGAGGATCGCCTCCAGCGTGCTCCCCTCAGGCGCCCGGATGAGGACCATGTCCGCGGCCCGACGGGGCGTCAGGTCGCCGACCTCGTCGCCAAGGCCGAGCGTCTCGGCACCGGCGCTGGTAGCGAGCCAGAGCAGGTGGGCCGGCATGAGGCGCATGACCTCGGGCGCCACCATCTGGCCGAGATAGGCGGCGAGGCCTTCCTTCAGCACGCTCAGACCGGTGCCGGCGCCCACGTCGGTGCCCAGCCCGAAGCGCACGCCGTGGTCGAGGTGGCGCCGCATCGGGAAGATGCCGCTGCCGAGGAAGCCGTTGCTCGTGGGGCAGTGCGCCACGCGGGCGCCGGCCGCCCCCATCCGGGCGAGTTCGGCGTCGGTCGCCTGGACGTTGTGGGCGAGCACCGTTGCGCCACCCACCAAGCCGTGACGCTCGTAGGTCTCGAGGTAGTCGCCGGCGTCCTCGAACAGGTCTAGCACCGCGTCGACCTCGGCCCGGTTCTCGTTCACGTGGCTGGTCACGAGCGCGCCCTCGATCTCACCCGCGACGGCGCCGCAGGACTCGAGCATCTCGTCCGAGCAGGAGATCGAGAAGCGCGGAGTGATCGCGTAGCGCAGGCGGCCCGTGCCGTGCCAGCGCCGCGCCAGCGCGAGCGCGGCCTCGTAGGCTTGCTCGGGCGTCGCACGCAGCGGAGGGAGCAGGTCGCGGTCGGACACAACCAGGCCGCTGGTTAGGCGGAGACCGCTCTCCGCGGCCGCCTCGAAGAAGGCCTCCTGCGCCTCTGGAAAGTGCGCGCCGAACACGAGTGCTGTTGTGGTGCCATTCGCCGCCAAGCCGCGGACGAAGTCGCGCGCGAGCGGGCGCGCGTAGTCGAGCTCGGCGAGCTTCGTCTCCTCGGGGAGCGTGCGGGTACGGAGCCAGTCGAGCAGCTCGAGTCCCATCGTCCCCACCGCGCCCAGCTGCGGCCAGTGCACGTGCGTGTCCACCAGGCCCGGGAGCAGGAAGGCGCCGCGGTCGTCGATCAGCTCGGCATCCGGATGCTGTGACGAGACGTCCGCGAAGTCGCCCGTGGCCAAGATTTGACCATTCGCGAACGCGACCGCGCCGTTCTCGTAGCACTCGAGGGCGGATTCGTCGGTGAACGGGTCGCGCGGGGTGTGGAGCACCTGCGCGCGCACGATGGTCGCGCGGGCAGAGGCGCCGCCCGGAGGGCCCTCGCGCGCCGGGGCTGAACTTTCGCCGGACACTAGGTCTCCTCGCGATCGATCCATTTCGGCAGGACCACCCGCGGCTCAAACGCGCGGAGTCGCTCGATCAGGGCGGCGGGGTCGGTGTCGACCAGGAGCAGCTCGCGGGTCTCCTCGCGCAGGAAGCGCTCGGCGACGGCGTGCGCCAGGAAGTCCTCGATGCCGTCGTAGTAGCCCTCGACATTCAGCAGCGCGCACGGCTTCCGATGGAGGCCGAGCTGCGCCCAGGTGTAGACCTCGAACAGCTCTTCGAGCGTGCCGATGCCGCCGGGCAGGGCGATGAACGCATCGGCGAGCTCCGCCATCAGCGCCTTGCGCTCGTGCATCGAGTCGACCACGCGCATGTCCATGACGTCGCGGTGGGCGATCTCGCGGTCGACGAGCGAGCGCGGGATCACGCCGGTGAGCTCGCCGCCCTCCGCGATTACAGCGTCGGCGAGCGCGCCCATCAGGCCGACTCCGCCGCCTCCGTAAACCACGCCGATCCCCTCCGCCACGAGCGCGCGCGCTAGCTGCGCGGTGGCATCGCGGTAGGCCGGCCGCGCGCCGGGACTGGCCCCGCAGAAGACGCAGATCCTCTCCACTCGCGGCAGGCTAGATTGTTCGGCCGCGATGAAGCCCCCCACCCACACGCGCGTAAAGGTGTGCTGCATGAAGTCGATCGACGAGGTCTGGATGGCGATCGACGCGGGGGCGTCGGCGGTGGGGCTCGTCTCGCCGATGCCGAGCGGTCCGGGCCCGATCTCGAACGAGAAGGCGGCGGAGATAGCCGCGGAGGTGCCGCCCGGCATCGACGCCTTCCTCCTCACCCCGCTCCAGACGCTCGAGGAGCTCGTGGAGCAGAACCGGCTCGTAAAGGCGCGGACCCTGCAGCTGGTCGACGAGCTGCCGGCTGGCGCGCACGCCGAGCTGCGACGCGCGATGCCGGGCGTGAAGCTCGTCCAGGTCATCCACGTGACCGACCCAGGCTCCGTCGACGAGGCGGCGGCAGTGGCGCCTGACGTCGACGCCATCCTGCTCGACTCCGGGAACCCCACGCTCGAGGTGAAGGAGCTCGGCGGCACCGGCCGCCGCCACGACTGGGCCATCAGCCGCCAGATCGTCGAGGCGGTCGACGTGCCGGTATGGCTTGCCGGCGGCCTCAACCCCGACAACGCGCGCGAGGCGATCGACACTGTGCAGCCGTTCGCACTCGACCTCTGCAGCGGTCTGCGAACCGGCGAGGGCTACGACCTCGACCAGGACAAGCTCGACCGCTTCATGGCCGCGGTGCGCGCTGCCGCCTAGCGAGACAGGAACGGCTCGCCGGGGAGCTCCGCGGCGTCGCGTCCCGTCAACCAGCGCAGCACGCTCGCCCCGACGTCCGCCAGTGGGCCGTCGTGGCGGCGGCCGTCGTTGCCCGTGAAGCGGGCGAGGAGCGGCGCGTACTCGCGCGTGTGGTCCGTGTGGTCCACGTTCGGGTCCACGCCGTGGTCCGCGGTCAGCACGAGCAGGTCGTCGTCGCGCAGCAGCTCGAGCCACTGCGCCACGGCTGCGTCTATCTCCTTCAGCGCCTCGTGGAAGCCCTCCACGTCGTGGCGGTGGCCGTAGACCTGGTCCGTCTCCACCAGGTTCACGAAGATCAGCCCGGCGTCGAGGTCCTCGAGCAGCCGCGTGGTCGACGCGATCCCCTTCGTGTTCGTCGCGCCCCCGTGCTTCTCGCTGATGCCCACACCCGCGAACAGGTCGCGGATCTTCCCCACAGCGTGGACGGGCAGCCCGGCGTCCTGGATCTCCTCCAGGTACGAGCGCCCCGGCGGCGGCGCCGCGTAGTCGCGCCGGCCCTCGCGTCGCTTGAAGCTGCCCGGCTCCCCCTCGAATGGGCGCGCGATCACGCGGCCGACCGCGTGCTCGCCGGTCATCAGCTCGCGCGCCGCCTCGCAAGCCGCGTACAGCTCGGGCTCGGAGAGGACGTCGACGTGCGCGGCCAGCTGGAGCACCGAGTCGGCCGAGGTGTAGAGGATCACCTCGCCGGTCTCGAGGTGGTGCCCGCCGAAGTCCTCGATCACCTCGGTACCGCTGTAAGGCTTGTTGCAGCAGAAGCGCAGCCCGGTGACCTCCTCGAGCCGCTCGGTCACGTCGGGCGGGAAGCCGTTGGGGTAGGTCGGCAGCGCTTGCTCCGGCACGACGCCCATCAGCTCCCAGTGGCCGGTGGTCGACTCCTTGCCCGGCCCGAGCGGATGAAGTCGCCCGTGAACCACGGGATGCTCGGCAGGCGACATGCCCTCGATCGGGATGATCGAGCCGAGCCCCAGCTCTCCCAGCGCGGGCAGGTCGAGCCCGCCGACGCGCTCGGACAGGTGGCCGAGAGTGTTCGAGCCGGCGTCGCCGTAGGCGTCGGCGTCCGGGAGCTCGCCCACCCCGCAGGCGTCCATGACGATCACTGCCGCACGTGCCATTGCGCCGCGATTATGTCGAGCCGAGCTTCGCCATACTCAAGGGGTGATCCGCCGTCTTCCGCACGTCGACCGCGTCGGCATCGAGGAGCGCGCCGCCTGGCTGGGCAAGCGCTCCATCAAGACCAGCGCGAAGCAGCAGGGCATCCGCATGGCCGTGTCCATGGTCGACCTCACGACGCTGGAGGGCTCCGACACGCCCGGGAAGGTGCGCCACCTGTGCGCCAAGGCGGTCTGCCCGGCGCCGTCGATGCCCGAGATCCCGTCGGTCGCCGCGGTGTGCGTCTACCCGTCGCTGGTTGGAGTCGCCCGCGAGGCGCTCGACGGGACGGGCGTGCGCGCGGCGTCGGTCGCGACGGCCTTCCCATCGGGCCAGGCCTCGCTCGACGTGAAGCTGCGCGACACGGAGGAGGCGGTCGCGGCGGGCGCGGACGAGATCGACATGGTGATCTCGCGCGAGGCCTTCCTCGCGGGCGACGACGCGCGCGTGATGGAGGAGATCGTGCGCGTGAAGGACATCTGCGGGGACGCGCACCTGAAGGTCATCATCGAGACCGCGGAGCTCGGCTCATACGACCACGTGCGTCACGCGTCGATGCTGTCCATGGAGGCGGGCGCCGACTTCATCAAGACGTCGACCGGCAAGGCGGCGTCGGGCGCCACCCCCGGCGTCGTGCTCGTCATGCTCGAGGCGATCCGCGACTACGTGGACCGCACGGGCCGCGTGGTGGGGATGAAGGCCGCGGGCGGACTGTCGAACAGCAAGTCGGCGCTCCACATGCTGGTGCTCGTCAAGGAGACGCTCGGAGACGAATGGCTCACGAACGAGCGCTTCCGCATCGGCGCGTCGTCACTCCTCAACGACCTGCTGATGCAGTACCAGAAGACGGAGACGGGGCGCTATGCGCGCCCCGAGGACTTTTCCAAGGAGTAGAGGGTGGCCACCCAGGAGCAGCGCACGAGCATCGTTTGGGATTACGCGCCGGCGCCCGAGTCGCCGGAGCACGTGCGGCTGCGCGACTCGTACGGGCTCTTCATCGACGGCTCCTTTGTCGATCCGATCGACGGCAGGCGAGTCCCATCGATCAATCCGGCGACGGAGGAAGTTGTCGCAGAGGTGGCGTTCGCGGGGCAGCAGGACATCGCGCGCGCCGTTGAGGCCGCGCGGGTCGCGCAGCCTGGTTGGGCCGCACTGAGTGGTTTGGAGCGCGGCAAGTACTTGTTCCGCGTCGCCAGGCTGATCCAGGAGCGGGCGCGCGAACTGGCCGTCGTGGAGTCGATGGACGGCGGCAAGCCGATCCGCGAGTCGCGCGACGTGGACGTGCCGCTCGCCGCGGCGCACTTCTTCCACTACGCCGGCTGGGCCGACAAGCTCTCCTACGGCATGGGCGGCCGCACCGTGGAGCCGCTCGGCGTGGCGGCGCAGATCGTGCCCTGGAACTTCCCGCTGCTGATGGCGGCTTGGAAGCTCGCCCCGGCGCTGGCGTGCGGTAACACCGCGGTGCTGAAGCCGGCCGAGACCACACCGGTCACCGCGCTGCTCCTCGCCGAGATCGTCCAGGAGGCGGAGCTGCCGCCCGGCGTCGTCTCGATCATCTCCGGCGACGGCGCCGCCGGTGCGGCCCTCGTCCGCGAGCCGGACATCGACAAGGTCGCCTTCACAGGCTCGACGGCGGTGGGCAAGGACATCCAGTCGGCGCTCGCCGGCCGCGGCATCCCGCTGACGCTGGAGCTCGGCGGTAAGTCGGCCAACATCGTGTTCGAGGACGCCGCGCTCGACCAGGCGGTCGAGGGCATCGTGAACGGCATCTTCTTCAACCAGGGCCATGTGTGCTGCGCGGGCTCGCGGCTTCTGATCCAGGAGAGCGTGGCCGACAGCGTCGTGTCGAAGCTCTGGAGCCGGATGAGCCGCCTGCGCGTCGGCGACCCGCTCGACAAGAACACCGACGTCGGGGCGATCAACTCGCGCGAGCAGCTCGAGCGGATCGAGTCGCTTGTGTCTAGCGGTGAGGAGGAGGGCGCTGTGCGGCGGACCGTCGCGTGCGAGCTCCCCGATCGCGGCTTCTGGTTCGCGCCGACGATCTTCACCGACGTCGCCCCCGCCCACCGGATCGCCGCCGAGGAGATCTTCGGGCCGGTCGTCTCGGTGCTGACCTTCCGCACCCAGGCCGAGGCGATCGAGAAGGCTAACTCGACGCCCTACGGCCTCGCCGCCGGGATCTGGACGGACAAGGGCTCGAAGGCGTTCGAGGTGGCAGGCGCGCTCCAGGCCGGTGTGGTCTGGCAGAACACATACAACAAGTTCGACCCGTCGGCCGCGTTCGGCGGCTACAAGGAGAGCGGCTTCGGCCGCGAGGGCGGCATGTCGGGGCTGCGGCCCTACCTTCGCGTTTCCGCCGCCGCGCCGGGCTCCGGGAGCACCGAATGAGCGGCCGGCTGCCCGTTCGCAAGACGTACAAGCTGTTCATCGGCGGCGCGTTCGTGCGCTCGGAGTCGGGGCGGTACGACCGCATTGAGGGGGATGCCGCCACGACGTCAGCGGGTGGCGTGAACATCCCGCGTGCGTCTCGCAAGGACGTGCGCGATGCCGTTGCCGCCGGGCGCAAGGCGCTACCCGGCTGGGCCGGGCGGACCGCTTACAACCGCGGCCAGATCCTGTACCGGTTCGCGGAGGCACTCGAGTCGCGCGCGGCCGACATCGGCGCCGAACGCTCGGATGTCGAGGCGTCGATCGACGTGCTGGTCCACTACGCCGGCTGGACCGACAAGTTCCAGCCGGTGCTCGGCGGGATCAACCCAGTGGCGATGCCGTATCTGTCGTTCTCGGTGCCAGAGCCGACGGGCGTCGTTGGGATCGTGGCGCCCGACCGGCCGCCGCTGCTCGGCCTGATCGCCGAGCTGGCGCCGGCGCTCGCGGCCGGGAACACCGCGGTGGCGGTGCTGTCCGGCGAACGACCGCTCCCGGGGTTGGATCTCGGCGAGGTGATGGGGATCGCCGACGTGCCGGGCGGCGTGGTGAACCTCCTATCCGGCCGACGCGCGGAGCTGGCGCCCGTGTTGGCCGGGCACCATGCACTGAACGCAATCGTCGATGTGAGTGGCGACTCGGCGCTGGGCGCCGAGATCGACAAGCTCGCCGCCGAATCGGTGACCCGCGTGCGCCACGCGGCGCCCGCCCCGAGCTACGAGGCGGCGACCGGCGACCCGCTCGGCCGCTTGGAGGCGCTGACCGAGCTGAAGACGGCCTGGCACCCTGTCGGCGCGTAGGCGTCACACTTCCAACCCTCCGGGTTACATCCGGCGAGGCATCGTTGGGGTGTGGAGGAGAAATCAGGCGCGGAGCGACAGTTTTCCAGCGCACACCCGGACCGCAGGCTCGCACGGATTGCGGCTCGGCAGCATGGACTGGTGAGCCGCCGCCAGCTGAGGGCGGTCGGGATTGACGACGGGGGGATCAAGCGGCGGATCTCGCAAGGACGGCTCCACCGCGTCCACCAGGGTGTCTACGCCGTTGGACACCCCCGCCTGACCCGGGAGGGGCGCTGGATGGCCGCGGTGATCGCGTGCGGGCAGCGCGCGGTCCTCAGCCACCTCGACGCTGCCGCGCTGTGGAAGATTCATGAGGGCCAGGGAGCACGCGTCCACGTAACGGTCCGCTGGCAGCGGAGCGTCGACGGGATCTGGATCCACAGGTCGCGGCGCCTCGGTCCCGAGGAGGTGACTGTGGTCGATGGCATTCCGGTGACAACGGTTGCGCGCACGCTCGTGGACCTCACCGACCTGCTCAGCAGCGAGCGCCTGCTACGCGTACTGAGGGAGGCGGAGTACCTGGGGCTGCTCGACCTGGCTGCCGTCGATGCCGCGCTTCAGCGCGCCCGAGGCCGCCGACGGCTCCGCGCACTGAGGGAAGCACTCGCGCACCACACTCCCGGTCAGGTGGTGCGAGGAGAGTTTGAGCATCGTTTCCTCGAACTCGTGCGACAAGCCGGGCTGCCCATGCCCGAAACGAATCTGAAGCTTCGCGCGCGAGGCAGGCGCTACGAGATCGATTGCCTGTGGCGGAAACAGAGCGTGGCCGTGGAGCTGGACGGGCGTGCGGCGCACGCCCGGATCACGGCCTTCGAGGCAGACCGGCGAAAGGACGCCGCCCTCACCGCTATCGGCCTGCGCCCCCTCCGCTTCACCTGGCATCGGGTGCGTAACGAGCCACGTGACGTGATCGCCGACCTGGAGGCGACCATGGCACAGGCGCAGCGTGCGGATTAGTCGAGCGCGCCCTCTAGCCGCAGCACGCGCCGCAGGATCGCCAACGACGACGCGTAGGTCGAATCCATCCCGTAGTAGCTCAGGCCGCGGGCGCCGAGCGTGCGGGCCTGTGTGTAGGGCGTGTCTGAGGCGTAGTGGATGATCCCGAAGTCGACGGGCAGCCTCGAGAAGTTGACCGCCTCGTTCACGGGGTGGCGGTCGGCGTCGGCGATCTCGTAGAGGGCGTTGCAATATGGCCCCGCCTCCATCTCCACCACCGTGAACGCCTCGCGGTAGTAGAAGTCGAGGTAGGAGCGGTTCTGGAGGAAGGTGCTCTTCACGGTTACCGTGCGCTGGTTGTCGAGGCCGCTGCCGAAGCGCAGATCGGGCGCGAGGTCGTCGACGCTGAAGGCGTTGTCGAGCCAATACGTCGAGCCCGAGTGCTCGTCGTGCACGACCGTCGAGAGCATCACGTCGCCGACGTCGGCGTTCAGCGTGGCCGCCTTGCCGAGCACGTAGACGCCGCGGAGCATCGCGTTGTTCACGGCCACCTCGCGCAGAATGTTGTACGCCGCGACCCCGAGCGGGTAGTCGATGTTCACCACCACGCCCTCGGCCGCCGCGAGCTTGTCGGCGTCCACGTCGCCGAGCCGCGGGTCCATCCGCTCGGGCCGCAGCCGCGACAGCGGGATGATCTGCGCCGGCACCCGCAGCGCCGTGGTGCTCCGAATGTGCGACACGCCGCACTCCGCCTCCGCACGGCGGCGCGCCTCGCGCCCCTCCTCCCCGTGCGAGTCGAAGTAGAGCCGCGCCACGAAGTAGAGGAAGTTCTCCCAGGAGCCCTCAGTGCGGCGCTCGCGGAAGGCCTGCAGCTCGGTGCGCAGGATGTCGTCCTCCGGCAGCTGCTCGACGAACTTGACGAGCACCTCCTCGCGCTGGCGCGCCACGCCCGTGGCGATGTTCACCAGGCTGTGGGTGTTCGAGCTGACGAAGTAGAGCGGCCGGTCGACCAGATCCTGCTCGGCGAGCGCCGCGTCCACCGGCTGCCACCAGTGTCGGGTCATCCGCGCGTACCCAACCTGCGTGCCGCCCAGCATCCGCACGCGAAGGTTCATGCGCTGGTCCGCGATCCGCTGGAGGCGGGGCATGAAGTGAAGACGCCATGCCTCGCGCAGGCGCGCCCAGTCCTCGGCCGTCCCGCCCAGCACCTCTGCGCACTCCTCGGGCGTCGGCTCGTGCTCCGGCGGCCAGCCGGCCGCCCGCTGCCGCACACGCAGCTTGTTCCACTCGATCTGGAACGCAACGAGCGTGGGAATGAGGTCGTCCACGTCCGAGGCGCTCGCGGTCAGCACGGCGTGCGTCCCGTCGCCGGCGTCGTACCAGCGCCGCCTCCGCGCGGGCGCGTCCACCTCCTGCCAGTCCTCGATCGCGATGCCGTTCTTTGCGAACACCTCGCGCTCCTGTCCCAGGATCACGAGCTGCGCGCGGTCGGCCACGGAGTCGGGCATGCGCCGGATCGCGTAGATGAACGCGCCGAGGTCCGGATCGTCGCTGTCTGCGAGCGGGTGGAGGCTCGAGCCCATCGCCCGGTGCGCCGGCTCGAGCACGCGCAAGTGCGTCTCGCCGCTCGAGCGCAACAGCGTGTTGTAGGTGCGGTGGTAGAGCTCGACCTCGTCGCTCAGGCGCCCCGTGTGTTCGTCGGTGGGGCTCCCCACGATCAGCCTGGATACGACCAAGGGACTACTCCTTCACGTACGGCACGCCGATGGCGGCGGGCGGTCGGGAACGGCCGATGACGCCGGCCACCACGACCAGGGTCAAGACATATGGCAGTGCCTGGAACAGCACCGCCGCGGATTCGGAGAAGGCCGGCAGCCGCTGCGCGAGTGCGGTCGAGAAGCCGAACAGGCAAGCGCCCGCGAGCGCGCCCCAGGGGCGCCAGCCGCCGAAGATCACCGCTGCGAGCGCGATGAAGCCCCGTCCGGCCGTCATCTGTTCGTTGAAAGAACCGACCAGGGCGATCGAGAGGTATGCACCGCCGGCGGCCGCGAGCGCGCCGGAGGCGATCACCGCGAGATAGCGCGTGCGCAGCACGGGGAGCCCGAGGCTGTCGGCCGCCCGCGGCTTCTCGCCAACCGAGCGCAGGCGCAGACCTCCACGCGTGCGGAACAGGAACAGCGTGAGCAGCGGGACGAGCAGAAGCGCGGCCCAGGTGAGCAGGTCCATCTTGCCGATCGCCTCGCCGAAGAACCCGATGTTCTCGATCCCCGGCAGCGTCAGGTCCGGAACGCGGGAGATGTCGGAGGGGGTTCCCTGGTCGCCGTAGTGGTAGATGAAGACGTAGCCGGTGACGCCGATCGCGAGGAAGTTGATCCCCGTGCCGCTCACCACCTGATCGGCCCGCAGCGTGATCGAGACGAACGCGTGGATCAGGCCGAACACCGCACCCGCCGCGACGCCGCAGAGCACTCCCAGGAACCAAGAGCCCGTCACGTCCGCGCCGAAGATTCCGAAGAAGGCGCCGATTAGCATCATGCCCTCGAGGCCTATGTTGATGACCCCGCTGCGCTCGGACAGGATGCCGCCCATCGCGGCAAAGATCAGCGGGGTCGCGAAGCGGAGCATGCCGGCAGTGAGCGCGGACCACACGAAGACGCGCTCCAGGTTGTTCTCGCCAGAGTTCACCGCCATCACCGCGAGGATCCCGCCGATCACCGAGATGGCGACCGCGATCCAGCCCAGCCGGCGCTCGCCCTCGCGGGTGGCATAGAGGCCGGCCAGAACACCGAGCACGGCAAGCAGCAGGGACACGAGCGACGTGCGAACCATCAGCGGCGGCAGGGCCACGTAGGCAGCCAGCACGCCGAACGCCATCCCGGCCCAGGCCGCCGTGCGCGCCGACACGCCGGCGCGCGAGGCCGCGAGGGTGGAGGCGCTCACTGCTCGGCCTCCCCGGTGGCGGGCGCTGCCCTCGGCGGGGGCCCGCCGCGTCTGAGCACGCTGCGCCCTCGCCTCACGAGCGCGAGCACCAGCACGTCGGCACTCACGATCAGGACGACGAGGCCTTGGATCATCCAGGTGAGGTTTGAGGCCAGCGAGGGCTCGAAGATCGTCGGGTCGAGATTCCGCTGCGATGTGCCGCTCAGGAGCGCGCCGAACAGGAGCGCGGCGGCGACCGTGCCGATCGCGGTGTTGCGCCCGAGCAGGGCGACGGCGATCCCGATGAAGCCGAGGTAGGCGATCTGGATGTCGTTGGTCGCGATCCGGAACTGCCAGCCGAGCACGTCGAGCGAGCCGGCGAGCCCGGCGAACAGGCCGCACACCGCCATCACGACGATGTAGTTCTTGCCCACGTTCATCCCGCTGTAACGGGCAGCTTCGGGGTTGAATCCGACCGCGCGCACCTCGTAGCCGATCGTCGACCGGTTCAGCAGGATCCAGAAGACGACCACGGCGAACAGAGCGATGAAGATCCCGATGTGCAGCCCCTGCAGCACCGGGTCGCCCCAGAAGACCGGCAGCTTCGCCCCCTTGACCACGTCGTTCGATACCGGAATGGACTTCTGGGCGTCGTTCTGGAGCGGTCCGCCCAGCGAGAACAGCCAGATGCCGACCCAGACGGCGATCCAGTTGAGCATGATCGTGCTGATCACCTCATGCGCACCGGTGGTGGCCTTGAGGAACCCGGCGATCCCGGCCCAGAACGCGCCGGCCGCACAGGCCGCGAGGATCGCCAGCAGGATGTGCAGGAAGCTCGACATGTCGGCGAAGGACGAGCCGACCCAGACCGCGGCGATCGAGCCCACGATGTACTGGCCGTTGCCGCCAATGTTGAAGAGCCCCGCGCGGAACGCGAACGCCACCGCGAGGCCGGTGAGGATCAGCGGCGTGGTGATGATCAGCGTCTGCTGGAGGTTCGACGCGGCCAGGTCGCGGTCCGCGCCCGTGGTCCACGGGAAGATCCACTGAAGGCCGGTGCCCTTCCAGATCGCCTCGTAGGTCGCGAGCGGGTCCTTCCCCGTGACCAGCATCACGAGGCCGCCGACGAAGAACGCCAGCAGTGTCGTGAGCACCGGCACGATCACGCCGCCGCCGCGCAGGTAGCCGGCCAGTCGCGAGGCTGGTGTCCGAGCGAAAACCTCGGGGTCCTCGGTCGCGCTCACGCCGCAGCCCGACCGCCCCGACCGCCCCCGGTCATCGCCACGCCGAGGTCCTCCTCGGACACATCCGGCGGGAACTCGCCCACCATGTCGCCCTCGTAGATCACGAGGATCCGGTCCGCGAGCGCGCGGATCTCCTCGAACTCGAGCGAGACGAGCAGGATGCCGCGGCCCCGGTCCCGCTCCCGCAGCAGCCGTCCGTGCACGAACTCGATGGCCCCCACGTCGAGCCCGCGCGTGGGCTGGTGCGCGATCAGCAGCTCGGGGTTGCTGGCAATCTCACGCGCGACCGCGACCTTCTGCTGGTTCCCTCCGGAGAGCGATCCCGCGAGCGTGCCCGGGCCGCCGCCGCGCACGTCGTACTCCCGTATCAGAGCGCGCGCTCGCTGGTTCATCTGTCCGACGGACAGGAGGCCGTGGTTGGAGATCGGCGGCGCCCGGTACTCGCGGAGCGCCAGGTTCTCGGCGAGCGTGAAGTCGAGCACGAGGCCGCACAGGTGGCGGTCCTCGGGGATATGCGCCAGGCCGGCATCGGTGGTCGCCCGCACCCCGCGTCCGGTCACCTCCTTCCCGCCAATCCTCACGTGACCCGCCTCGGGGACGATCACACCTGCGATCGCCTGGACGAGCTCGAGCTGGCCGTTGCCGTCGACCCCCGCGATCGCCACCACCTCACCGCCGCGGACCGTGAGCGAGACTCCCTTCACCGCCTCCAGGCCGCGCACGTCGCGTGCATGCAGGTCCTCGACCTCGAGCACCGGCTCACCCGGCTTCGCCGTTTCCTTCTCCACGCGGAGCAGCACGTCGCGTCCGACCATCAGCCGGGCGAGGCTCTCCTCGGTGGCGCCCTCGGTCGAGACGGTGTCGATCCGCTTGCCGCGCCGCAGTACGGTCACGCGGTCCGAGATCTCGAGCACCTCGTTCAGCTTGTGACTGATGAAGACGATCGAGACGCCGTCGGCCTTGAGCGCCCGCAGCACCTCGAACAGCTCGTGACTCTCCTGAGCCGTGAGGACCGCCGTCGGCTCGTCAAGGATCAGGATGCGGGCGTTGCGGTAGAGCGTCTTCAGGATCTCGACGCGCTGCTGCATCCCGACGGACACCTGCTCGATCACGGCGTCCGGGTCCACCGCCAGCCCGTAGCGGTCCGACAACTCCTTCACCTTGCGCGAGCCCTCGCGCACGTCGAGGAGGGCGCCGCGCTTCGGCTCCTCCCCGAGCACGATGTTCTCGGTCACGGTCATCACCGGCACGAGCATGAAGTGCTGGTGGACCATGCCGATGCCGAGGTGGATCGCCCTGGACGGCGACTCGACCCCGACCGGCTCCCCGTTCACGCGGATCTCGCCCTCGTCCGGGCTGTAGAGCCCGTAGAGGATCGACATCAGCGTCGACTTGCCGGCCCCGTTCTCGCCCAGCAGAGCATGGACTTCACCCTGGCGGAGGTCGAAGTCGATCCCGTCGTTGGCGACGACGGGACCGAACCTCTTCGTTATTCCGCGTAGTTCGAGAGCGTGAGCGTCTGACTCCACTCCTGGCTACTTGACCGTGTCGGGGATGTCCGTGATCTCACCGGAGGCGACCTTGTTCTGGACTTCCTTGATCTGGTCGGCGTACTTCTCGCCCTCGGGCCCGAGCTTGCCGATGCCCACGCCGCCATTCTCGACGGTCGCGATCACATCGGTGCCGCCCTTGAACTTGCCGGCCTGGGCGCGCTTGATGGCGTCGAACACGGCCACGTCGACCTTCTTGAGGGCCGAGCTGAGGATGTGCGGGCCGAGGTAGGCCTGGTCGGCGTCGACGCCGATTCCCTGCACGCCCTTCTCCTTGGCCGCGTCAAGCGCGCCGAGACCGCACTGCCCGGCCACCTGGAAGACGACCTTGGAGCCCTGGGCGATCTGGTCGAGCGCGATCTCCTTGCACTTCGCCTGGTCGACGAAGTCCTGCGAGTAGCCGTTCAGCGTCTTGATGCTCGGGTTCGCATCCTTGGCGCCCTTCTGGAAGCCTGCGATGTAGTGGTCCACCGGCGGGATCTTCTGGCCGCCGACCGACGAAACCGTGGTCGCGTTGTTGTCCTTCGCCCACAGGCCCGCGAGGTAACCCACGAGGTAACCGGCCTCCTGCTCCTTGAACAGCAGGCCCTCGACGTTCTGGGGCTTGCCCTTCAGCGCCGCCGCCGAGAAGTCGATGATCGCGTACTGGTTCTTCGGGAACTTGCCGGCGACCGTGGCCGTCGCGTCGCCCATCAGGAAGCCGACCGAGACGCTCAGGTCGTACTGCTGCTGGGAGAGCGTGGTCAGGTTCGGCACATAGTCGCCGTTCGACTTCGAGATCAGCACACGGCCCTGGATGCCGAGATCGGCCTCCGCATCCTCGAGACC
>JBKPME010000147.1:0-14363 GCA_046731915.1 Actinomycetota bacterium | reverse complement strand
TACGCGACGCGGACTTGGAGGAGTTCGCGTACAAGGGGCCCGTCGAGGGCAAGTGGCCGACCCTGCGCGAAATGGTCGACTCAAATCAGCGGCTCGTCCTATTGGCGGAGAACCAGGCGGGCGGGGCGCCGTGGTACCGGTCGGCCTACGACAAGATCACCGAGGAGACGCGGTACGCCTTCAAGCAGGTGTCGCAGCTCACGAGTCCGGACAAGCTCGACAAGAGCTGCGAGCCGAACCGGGGCCCAAAAGGGGCGCCCATCTTCCTCGTCAACCACTGGATCACAACCGATCCCGTGCCGCTCCCATCCAACGCGGCCGAGGTGAACGCCTACGACCCGCTCCTCGCGCGCGCCAAGGACTGCGAGCGCATCCGGCACCACCTGACGAACCTGATCTCGGTCAACTTCTACCTCCGCGGCGATCTCTTCGAGGTCGTCGACACGCTGAACGGCCTTAACTAGACCGCGATGGCGCGGCCCTTTACCGAACGCACCGCATGGGCGCGGAACGTCGCGGCGCCGGTTCGCGACTTCCTGAACACGGAGTCGTCGGGCGCGATCGCGTTGCTGCTGGCGGCGGTTGCTGCGCTCCTGTGGTCGAATTCACCCTGGTCGGACTCGTACGAGTCCTTCTGGACCACCGAGCTGTCGATCATGGTGGGCCACGACGGCGTGTCGCTCAGTCTGCGCGAGTGGGTGAGTGACGGGCTGATGACTCTCTTCTTCCTCGTCGTCGGCCTGGAGGCGAGGCGCGAGTTCGACACCGGAGCGTTCCGGGAACGGCGCCGCATCGGCCTGCCCGTGCTGGCAGCGGTCGGCGGGATGGCCGTCCCGGCGCTGATCTTCGTGGCCGTCAACGCCGGTGGGGCCGGGGCGCACGGCTGGGGAGCCGCGATGTCCACCGACACCGCGTTCGCGCTCGGGGTTCTGGCGCTGGTTGCTCCGGGAGCGACGCGCCTGCGGGTCCGCCTGCTGACCGTGATCGTCATCGACGACCTCGTTGCGTTGCTCGTGATCGGGACCGTCTACACGGAGGAGGTCGACCTCGTCGCGCTGGCGGTCTCCGCTGCGCTCTTCGGCCTGCTGTTCGCGGTGCGCTACGTGCCGATCGCGTGGCGAGTGCCGCCGGCCGTGTTCCTGGCGATCGCGCTGTGGGTGGCGCTCTACGAATCCGGCGTGGACCCGCTCATATCGGGTCTCGCGATCGGGCTCGCCATAAGCGCCTACCCGCCGGGGCGCTCGGAGCTGGAGCGGGTCACGGAGCTCACGCGCTCATTCCGCGAGCAGCCCACGCCCGAGCTCGCGCGCTCGGCGGCGCTCGGGGTCACTGCGGCCATTTCGGCGAACGAGCGGCTCCAGTACCGGCTGCATCCCTGGACGAGCTTCGTGATCGCCCCGCTGTTCGCGCTCGCAAACGCCGGCATCCACGTGGACGGTGACCTGCTCGCAGACGCGGTCGGCTCGCCGATCACGCTGGGGATCGTGGCTGGGTATCTGATCGGCAAGCCGGTCGGGATCGTCTCGGCGACGTGGCTGGCCACGCGTCAGTGGGCAACCGGCCTGCGCCCGACGCTGAGCTGGCCGATGATCGTCGGGACCGGCACGGTGGCGGCGATCGGCTTCACCGTCTCGCTGCTGATCGCGGACATCGCTTTCGACGGGCGCCAGCTCGAGGAGGCCAAGGTCGGCGTGCTCGCCACGGCAATTCTGGCGTCGGTCGCGAGCTGGGCCGTCTTCCGAGTCATCGGCCGGCTCCCGGCGGAGCTCCGCGCCCGCCAGCTCCTCGCCACCGCGGAGGACCTGCTCGATCTCTCGGACGACGTGGACCCCGAGCGCGACCATATCCGCGGCCCGGAGTCGGCGCCGGTCACGCTCGTCGAGTACGGCGACTACCAGTGCCCCTACTGCGGCCAGGCGGAGATCGTGATCCGCGCGCTCCTGGACGAGTTCGGCGACGAACTGCGCTACGTCTGGCGCCACCTCCCGTTGAGCGACGTCCACTCGAACGCGCAGATGGCCGCAGAGGCCACCGAGGCGGCTGCCGCGCAAGACGCCTTCTGGCCGATGCACGACAGGCTGCTCGCCTCACAGGACGAGCTCGAAACCCAGGACCTCCGCCGTGATGCAGAGGAGCTCGGCCTCGACGGCGAGCGCTTTTGGCACGACCTCCGCCACCGGGTGCACGCCGAGCGGGTCGCGGACGATGTGGCAAGCGCCGACACGAGCGGCGTGGCAGGCACACCCAGCTTCTTCATCAACGGTCGCCGCCACCAGGGCGCCTACGACGTCGACACGCTCAGCAAGGCCGTGCGCGCTGCGCGCGCGCAGACGCGCCTCAGGCAGAAGGCCCTGCGCGCGGCGGGGTAGCGCCTAGTCGGCCGGCCGGAAGCCCGAGCAGACGACGCGCATCCAGTCGATCCGGCCGTCCCGGGTCGACAGGTAGGCCTGCTGCTCGACTAGGAAGCGGCCGTCCGGGTTAGTCACGCTGAAGCGGTAGCCGACGCGCTCGCGGTCCGCGACCGTGTCGCTCTCGATCCCCTCGATGCCCTCGACCCGATCGTCGTCCTCGAGCCAGCTGCCGAACAGGATGTCTACGACCGCGTCGGGATCGCCCGCCTCCCAGAAGCGGCGCGGGGTCAGGCCACGGAAGTCGACCTCGGGGTGGAGCAGCTCGCGAATCCGCGCCGCGTCCTTGTCGGCGAACGCGCCCGCGAAATCGGCCCCGAGTGTGGTCTGCTGCGGCACGCGCCTAATGCTGGCAGACGCGGCCGTGAACTTCTTTTCCAGGGGGTGTCCATTTTCCGGCGCGCCGTTCGTCCCATAGGCGACCATCCCCTAAAGGAGGAAGCCATGAAGTACCTGCTGCTGATTCACCAGGGCGACACGCCGACACCGCGCGACCCCGAGGCTTGGGCGACGCTGTCGGAGGAGGAGCAGAACCAGGTCTTCGCCGACTACCAGGCGATCAACCAGACCCAGGGCGTAACCCCCGGGCTCCAGATGCAGGGGCCCGAGGCGGCTACGACCGTCCGCGTGGAGAACGGGCAGACGCTCACCACCGATGGGCCGTTCGTGACCGTCAAGGAGGCGCTGGGTGGCTGGCTCGTCTACGAGGCGGACGACCTCGACGCCGCGATCGAGCTGGCGGCTCGCATCCCGGCCGCGCGCCACGGCGGCGCCATCGAGGTCCGCCCCCTGGTGGAGGGCTAACGATCCTCGACCAGGTCTTCCGCGACGAGTGGGGGCGGGTCCTCGCGACGCTGATCGGCTTCCTCGGCGACTTTGAGCTCGCCGAGGAAGCCGCGCAGGAGGCGTTCGCGGCCGCCGCCGAGCGCTGGCCGCGGGACGTGACGCCCGAAAACCCGCGGGCCTGGCTCGTCACCACCGCACGCAACCGGGCGATCGACCGCATACGGCGCGACCGCACGCTCGCGGCGAAGACCCGGCTGCTCGAGGTACCGGAGGCCGTGGAGGACAGCGTGGACGACCAGACGATCCCCGACGAGCGGCTCGAGCTGATCTTCACCTGTTGCCATCCGGCGCTCGCGCTCGACGCCCAGGTGGCGCTGACGCTCCGGACGCTCGGCGGGCTGAGCACCGAGGAGATCGCGCGCGCCTTCCTCGTCCCGGAGCCGACCATGGCCAAGCGGCTGGTCCGCGCGAAGCACAAGATCCGCGACGCCGGGATCCCGTTCCGGGTCCCGCCGCCTCACCTGCTGCCGGACCGGCTAGCCGCTGTGCTCGCCGTCGTGTACCTGATCTTCAACGAGGGGTACGGCGGCCGTGGCGATCTCGCCGTCGAGGCGATCCGGCTTGGCCGTGCGCTCGCCGAGCTGATGCCCGACGAGCCGGAAGTGCGCGGCCTCCTCGCGCTGATGCTGCTGAACGACGCCCGCCGCGACGCCCGCTTCGCCGGGGACGAGGTGGTGCTGCTGCGAGACCAGGATCGCTCGCTCTGGGATCTCGACCAGATCCAGGAAGGCCGGGCGGAGCTCGACCGCGCGCTGGCCCTTCGCGGGCGCGGTCCCTACGTGCTCCAGGCGGCGCTCGCCTCCCTGCACGCCGACGACCCGCAGGACTGGCCCCAGATCGCCGCTCTCTATGGCGAACTGGCCCGGCTGACGGGTTCGCCGGTAGTGGAGCTGAATCGAGCGGCGGCGATGGCCGAGGCCGGCGACGTCGACGCGGCGCTCGCCTTGGCGGACCGCCTCGACCTCGACGCCTACCACTACCTCCACGCCACCCGCGCCGAGCTGCTCCGCCGGCTCGACCGGACCGAGGAGGCGCGCGCCGCCTACGAGCGCGCGCTCGAACTGGCGCGCTCGGACCCGGAGCGGCGCTTCCTCGAGAGGCGGCTCGCGGACCTGCAAGGCTGAGCGGCATGGGCGACGCGGATCTCACACTCATGCCGATCGGTCGCGTCGAATCGCCGCTCACGGACCCGGCCCACGCGCCCAAGCAGGGCTTCGAAGGCGGCCCAGACGCCTGGCTCGTATTCGAACCGCCCGTGCTGGACGCGCTCGACGGGATCGAGCCCGGCGCCCGCGTGATCGTCCTCACCTGGCTCGACCGCGCCGACCGCGAGACGCTCATGGTGCATCCGCGCGACGACCCCGCCAACCCGCTGCGAGGTGTGTTCGGCACGCGCTCGGCAGACCGCCCGAACCCGATCGGCCTCCACGAGGTCGAGGTGCTGGCGGTCGACGGCCGGCGAGTCAGAGTCAGCGACTTGGAGGCCCTCGACGGCACGCCCATCCTCGACCTGAAGCCGGTGATCCAGCAATGACGCACGACGAGCTCGATGGGTGGCTGCGCGCTTACGGCGCGGCCTGGGAGGCGCGCGAGGGCGACGCCGCCGCTGCGCTGTTCGCAGAGGACGGCGTCTACTGCTGGGGCCCGCACGAGCCCCCGCTCGTGGGCCGCGAGGCCATCGAGGACCCGCTGGGCGCTTGCGACCCGCGACCAGCGCGACGTGGCCTTCCGGCACGAGATCCTCGGCATCGACGGATCGCGCGGCTTCGCTCGCTGGTGGTCAAGCTTCGCGGAGGCCGGATCGCGCATCGAGCTCGACGGGGTATTCGTCCTCGACTTCGCCGGCGACGGACTCTGCACGCAGCTCCAGGAGTGGTGGCTTGGGCGCGAGACGCCTCTCGAATAGCCGCGGGATACTGCCCGCTCGATGTCCGACCAGAACGTGGAGGTCGTGCGCTCCATGTACGCGGCCTTCGCGACCCGCGACCAGGCGGCGCTTCTATCTCACCTCGACCCGGCGATGAGGGTCTATGACCGCCCCCACCACCCGGAAGCGTCCGTCTACGAGGGCCCGGAGGGCTTCCTGCGCTTCGCGGCGACCGACTGGGCCGCCTTCGAGGAGGTCACCTACAAGCCGCAGGCCTTTGACGCCAGGGGGCCGTACGTCGTCGTCCCCATCAAGCAGGCCGGCAGAGGCAAGGGCAGCGCGCTCGGGGTCGAGGAGAGCATCGTCAACGTCTGGAAGCTGCGCGACGGAAGGTGCGTGGAGCTGCGCAACTACTCGACGATCGAGGAAGCGCTCGCGGCCCTTGAGGCCGAGTGGCGACCCTAGCCCGCGGCCAGGGTGTGCTCCAAGTTGTCGAAGGCCTTGCCCCAGCCGTCCTCGTGGGAGCGAACGGCCTCCTCGCTCCAGAGATTGCTGTGGGTGAAGCGGACGGTTGTGACGCCTTCGTTCTCTTCGAAGTCGAGCTCGATCAGCTGGCGCGTGTCGTCACCGTCCCAGATCCAGGTGAAGGCAAGCCGGGTCGGCGGGTCTATCTCCGTGTAGCGGCCGCCCCCGCCGTATTCGCGGTCCTCGTGGGGATTGCGCATGACCACCCTCACCTTGCCGCCCACCTGCAGGTCGACTGAGGCCTCGCTCGTCTCCCAGTCGTGTTCGGCGTGCCACCAGCGGCGTATGACGTCCTCGTTGGTCCACGCATCGAACACCGCCTGCGCGGGCGCCTCGAACGTGCGCTCCATGCGGAGGGTTGTGTTTTCGCTCACGGCCCCGGCTCCCGCCCGCGGCGGAGGCGCAGGGCCACCCAGCCGCGGGCGAGCAGGAGCGCGGTGCCGGCGCCGCTGAGGGCGGGGAGGAGCTCCTCCACCGGCACCACGCCGACGTGCGCAATCACTTCCCGTTCTCGTACTTGTCGTGGAGGTTCCACCACTGGTACGGCGGCGTCTGCGGGTAGCCCTCCGGCGAGTCCTCCCACTCCTCCTGGCGGCCGAGCGCAGTGATGTCGAGGTAGCTCCACGTGCTGCCCATGTGCTCGTCGCCGCGGTTGTTGATGAAGTAGGTGCGGAAGATCTGGTCGCCGTCGCGGATGAAGGCGTTGTTGCCGTGCCACTCGTCCACGCCGAAGTCCAGATCGAAGTCGTCCGTGATCGTGTACCACGGGACCATCCAGCCCATCCGCTCCCTGTAGCGCTGGATGTTCTCCTGCGGCGCACGCGAGACGTAGGCGAGCGTGGTGTCGCGGGCGTTCAGGTGCGCCAGGTGCGCGACCTGGTCGGCGCCGAATGAGCACCCGGTGCAACCGTGCTCGGGCCAGCCGTGCACGCCGGGCTCGTAGAAAAAGCGGTAGACGATCAGTTGACGGCGCCCCTCGAACAGGTCGAGCAGGCTGGCCGGCCCGGCGGGGCCTTCGAAGGAGTACTCCTTGTCGACGGCCATCCGCGGCATCCGCCGGCGTTCGGCGGCCAGCGCGTCGCGGGCGCGGGTGATCTCCTTCTCCTTCACGAGCAACTTCTCGCGGGCGGCGTCCCACTCCTGAGGCGAGACAACGGGTGGCATGTGAGACGAGATGGTCTGTGACATGTTCACTTAGACCCTTCCTCCTTCAAATACTCATCGACTACATCGAACATCCGCGCCCAGAGAGCGCGCTGGCGATCCATCCAGTCGGCCGCCGCGCTCAGCACGTCGGGCTCGAGCGAGAGCTGGTGCGTCCGTCCCACGACGACCCTCTTCACCACACCTGTCTCCTCTAACACCTTCAGGTGCTTGGAGATGGCCGGCTTCGAGACCCCGAAGCCGGCGGTGGCGTCACCAACGGTCGCCGGGCCCGTTGCGAGCCGCTCGACGATGCCACGCCGGATCGGATGCGAGAGCGCCTTGAATGAATCGTTAACCACTGGGTTAACAGTAGCACTCGCCCAACTTGTCGCGCTGCTCGGGCCCGCGTAGCGTGCGCTTGTGCCGTCTCCTGAGATCGACCCCGACGCGTTCAACGCCTTCGAGGTTGCGGGCTGGGAGGCCAAGGCGAAGGGCTACGACCGCCTGGTGGGAGGCGTTACGAGCCGCTTCGCCGAGCCTTTACTCGACGCCGCGTCCGTGAAGTCGGGAATGCGTGTGCTCGACCTCGCGACCGGCCCCGGTTACGTGGCGGCCCGAGCGGCCGAGCGCGGAGCATCGGTTGTGGGCGTGGACGTTGCCCCGGCGATGGTCGCCCTCGCAGGCCGGCTGAATCCCGGAGTCGAGTTCCGCGAGGGAAACGCTGAGGAGCTGCCATTCGACGACGGCGCCTTCGACGCGGTGCTCGGCAACTTCCTGATCCTGCACCTCGGCCGCCCCGAGCGGGGGATGGCCGACATCGTCCGGGTTCTCCGGCCGGGCGGCACGCTCGCGCTGACGGTCTGGGAATTCCCCGAGCACTCTCGCCTCCTTGGCGTGTTTGTCGACGCGATCGCGCAGGCCGGCGCCACGGTCCCGGAGGACCTCCCCCCGGGGCCCGATGTCTTTCGGTTCTCGGACGACAAGGAGTTCGATGCGCTGATGCGCGAGCACGGCTTGGGTGACCGCGCCGTACAGACGGTCGGGTTCACTCATCGTGTCGCGACGGAGGACGAGCTCTGGGACGGCTTCCTCGCGGGTTCGCTCCGGGTTGCCGTGCTGATCACGACGCAGCCGGTGGAGACGCAGGAGCGCATTCGGGCCGCCTTTGACCGGCTCGTCGCCGAGTACCGGGCTGATGACGGGCTCGAGCTCCCCGTGTCGGCGAAGCTCGCCTCCGCTCGCAAGCCGGATCGCGGCTCGGACAGGCACTGACCGAGGCGAAGATCCCGACTCGGCGCGGCGAGATGCCGCCTACATCGGCGACGCCGGAGGGGAGGGGAGGCGCCGTGGCCCGGCGTCGTCGCTCGCATCACCATGCAAGAGTCGTTCGCCTCTCCCGCGGGCGCCGCCAACAGCCGGTTGGCGAAGGCTCGACGCGTAGAGCAGCGCTGACCCTTGTCGAGGGAGAGCAACCAGCCCTGGGCTAGCGATCTCTCACCGCTAGCGCTTTCGTCCGCAGCGAGAGCGTACAACGCCACGGCGGAGACGCTCGCCTTCATGGGGATCCGACGCTCGCTCAAGACGGGCTTGGCGTCTTGCGCGGAGCCGCAGTGGACCGGGACTCGAGCCCAAGCCGCGCGGTCTTGAGAAACCACCCCGGGCCGGTCGCCCCTCGTGGGTTCGTAGCCCACCTAGACTTGCAAGCCCAATCTGTGAGAGGCACCACTAGCTGGCGGCTGTGGGCGCCGCCGTGCCGCCCCTCGATTGTTCGCTCGGCAGCTAGCCGAGCGCCTTCAGCGCCTTGGCGCTGTCGGCGTGGAACTCGCCACGCACCACCTTGCCGTCGCGGTACTCCATCAGGTGCAGGAAGGGACCCTCGAAGCTGCCGCCCTTGCCAGTGGCGCGCTGCGTGCCCCTGATGATCACCTTGTCGCCGGCCTCGATGAACTCGGACGGCTCGACGCTGAAGCTCGACCAGTAGTTCGGGATCTGCGCAAAGTTCTCCATAATCGCGTCGCGGCCGCGCGTTACGCCGCCGAGCGGCAGCTCATCCGAGGTCTGCCACTCGGCATCCTCAGCGAAGCCCTCCCTCAACGTCTCCAGATCGCCCTTGCTGAACGCCTCATAGGCGTTCTTGGCGGCATCAGCGCTTCCCATCGGGGTCCTCCTTCGAGTCGCGTGCTGTTGTCCTGCCGAGCCTACGTCCTCGGCATAGAGGCCAGCAAGCGAATCGGAGCTACGTCAGCGGTTGCAGACGATCCCCGGCACGCCGCGTGCACGACGCCCCGAGCGCGTGCCCTCTCCTTGCGCCGACGCTTGCCCGGGTCGGGCGGACCGTGGCAGCGAGCGTTCTCTGAGGGCGCTGCTCGGCCTCGAGCGGCACGCCGGACAGTGCGCTCATTGCCGTCTCGGACGAGACACGACAGTCCTCCCTGGGTCCGACGTCGCTCGCGTCCATGGGAAAGGGAGCCTCTGATCGCATGTCGGCAGGGCTCCTGGTTCTCGTCCATTGCGCATCGCGCCTTGGGCAACTTGGCGGCTTACTGGACTTCGTCTCCAGACAGTCCTGACCGCTTCAGCGCCCGCGCGAGCGCCTCTGCCGCGCGAGGCTGAAGTTCAGGCGGGAACTCGTCGAGCGCTTGGGACATGGTGTCCCGGATCGAGCGAGCAGGGCCGTCCTCGAACATCGCCTGCAGCTGCGCGACTTGACCACTGCCACGACCGATGCGTTCCGCTAACGGGGTGCGGAACTGATGCAGCTGGG
Organism: Actinomycetota bacterium; assembly: GCA_046731915.1. Lineage (GTDB taxonomy): Bacteria > Actinomycetota > Thermoleophilia > Solirubrobacterales > Thermoleophilaceae > JACVRW01. Next base: position 4,807 of record JBKPME010000147.1, on the reverse strand, counting down.
ACTCGTCGATGCGCGCGACCTCGCCCAGCTCAAGTACGGAACGGTCGATCATGACGAGTAATGGCCACAAAAGAACCGGCTCAGCACGCTCACCTGACGGCGCCTCGGAAAGGCTGCGTAGCGCGAGATACACCGACTGGAGACGCCGAAAATCGCTGTCGCTGAGAACCAGCGCTAGTTGCTGCCGCTGCCCGGTCCACGCGTCGTCCGAGAAGGGGAAGGTCTTCGGCCACTCGTCTTGCACAACCGCACCGAAGACCGTCCCCCAACTAGCCAGCAACTCCAACCACACGAGGCGTGCCGATGCCCGCGCGGCACGGCGCTCTTTCAGTCTTTCTGTGAAAACTCCGCTCGCCAAGGCGAGCACCGCACCTAGAACAACGCCCGCTAACGCGCTGACCTCCACTCGGCCAGTCTTTCACCCATAGCTCAGATCGCACCCAGGGCTTTACCAGTCGGGCCGCTTCTGGACTCCATGCAAAGCGGAGTCTCAGAAACCCGGGAACATTTAGGCACTCTCGTATGGGCTAGCGCGCTCTCGCCGCTATCGCTTTCGTCCATTGCGACAGCCGCGACCTCGCGGCGTAGCCGACTCGGTTCACGGAGGCTGCTGAGCGCGTTGAGCGCGGACGGAGACTGCGCAGTGCGGGCGGGTGGGTCGGTCAGCCCCTCCTGCTGTCGGTTCGCGCGGTGATCGCCGCGCGAATGTCACGAGGGTGCTGAGGCTCTAGCCCTGTCCGATCCCGAAGCCGCTGACCCAGCAGTCGGCGCCCAGGCTGTGTACGCCGATGTGCTCGACCACATCGAGCGCGGCGCCGCTCGGCGCGGCGAAGTCGATGTTGGTGTTGAAGTCCTCCGCATGGCCTGTGTTGGTGACGGTATCGACGTCGGGGTTGCTGGTGCCCTCTATGCCATTGAGCGCCGAGTTCGCCTCGGTGGACGCGGCGGAGAGCCTCATTTGGAAGTTGCCGCCCGTGAGGTCCGTGCGGGTTCCGGTGACGGTGAGTGGGCCGTGGGCCCAGATCGTCCTGCTTTCACCCACGCTCAGCTTGACGGTTTCGTTCGTGGTCACCAACCGGGTACCGTGCCGGCTGGGCCCTGATCGCCCTTCGGCCCCTGCAGCCCCTGCAGGCCCTGCAGGCCCTGCGGCCCCGTGGAAGTTGCCCTGCCTTGAAGTCTCTCTTCAAGAGAGAGTGTTCTTCACCTTCGACGAGACGACGGCGTTCTTCGTGAGCTGCCTGGCCACGCTGTTTTTCGGCAGCGTGATCGCCGCGTAGGCATCGCCGCCGAGTGCGAGAGAGAGAGCGCGATCGTGGCCATCACGTTCGCGTAAGAAAGAGCTGCGGACCCGAGCCATGTCGCCTCCCGTTCGAGGTTGCCTTGATGCAAACACTCGCACAGGCCGAGCACCGAAACCTCCGGACTTCACCCGACCCGAGCGCTCCCACTCGCGCTCTGCCCTCCATGCAAAGGAGAAGCCTCTCGAAGCAGGGAACATTTCTGCAGTCTCGTATGGGCCGCTGGTCTCTCTCCCGCTTTCTGCTTTTAGTGCTTGCGATTAGGTCGATCAGCCGACGAGCAGCACTACGAAAGACGCCACGACGGCGAATGCACCGAGCGCCACGGCAGCGGTTGCCTTTCCACGCCCACCGGCGGGGGATTCCGACCGGAGCGAGAGGCCGAGTGCGATCGCCCCCGCGCCGAAGGGGAACGGGAGCCCGGTCCAGAAGACGACGCACGTAACCAGCGCAACCACCCCGAGGATCAATGCCGTGCGGCTGGCGCGGTCGGTTGGCCCGGCGCATTGCCGTGGCACGAGCCACAACACGATCCAGGCGAGGAGCGCGAGGCAGATGGCTGTGATCACGACGAGACCGATCACGTCGCCGGTGCTGGGGTTGTCAGTGAGGTATGCGATCGGCATCCCGATCAGCAGGAGCAGTGCGCAGGCGGCTCCAATGTTGCGGTCTCGGGCGGCAGTCTGGGGCGACGTGCCCATCGGCGTGCCGCCGGGTGTGGCGGAACGGGCGTCCTCCATGGGCGATGTATACCAACGATGAGGATGCCGTCACGCGCACGCAAGAGCAGCGGCCCCGGGGAGACATCCGCGGCCATCTTGAAGCCGGCGTGCTGGAGCTGGTGAACCGTTCTGGACCTCATATGGGCTAGCGGTCTGTCGCCGCTATCGCCTCCGTCCATGTGGCAACGCGCGGCTAGCGATTGGGCTGGTCGAAGCCGAACTCGAGGGGAGCGTCCTATGCTCGACAGCCTCCGCGGCCGTCTGACGTACGCCAACGCCATGGCGTCGGTAGCGGTCTTCATCGCTCTGGGGGGAAGCTCGTACGCCGCGGTGATGCTCACGAACAACAGCGTGAAGAGCAGGCACATCGCCGCCGGCGCCGTCCGCGCGTCCGACGTGAGACAGCCCGCCTGGCGGACGGTGCCATTCCCGCCGATCGGGCACTGGCAGCCGCGCGGCGATCCATACGGGCCACCGAGCTTCTACAAGGATGTCAGCCGCACCGTGCACCTCCGGGGCGTCGTCACGACAGATTCAAATCTGGCCGGAGTCTGCTTCAAGAATCAGTTCTTGACGGGTGCCGGCGTGCTCTTCGTCCTTCCGCCGGGCTTCCGTCCCTCACACCAGGCCGACTTCCCGACGATGGTCGCGGGCAGCCCGGGACAGGTGTCCGTCTTCCCGTCAGGTGTCGTCTGCCGGAGTCAAGACATCCAAGGCGGCGAGTCGGCCTCCTTGGACGGGATCACCTTTCGAGCGCGCGGCTAGCTTCCCACGCCGTCGGTTGCGCGATCGATGCGCGCCGCCAGCGCGCGCAGGTGCTCCACCAGCTCGGGCGGCTCATGCACATCGAAGTCCACGGGGAGCATCGCGATCCGCATCGTCAGCCAGGTGAGGTCGTCGTCGCCGGTGCGGTACTCGCAGGAGTCCGCGTCGATCGGCCGGACCCTGCCTCCGTAGGCGGGCACGCGGCCCACCACCTCCTCCGCACCGGCGTGCAGCGTCACACGGGCCTCGAACCGGTTCGGAGCCTCGATGATGCTGTCTCGCACGAACGCGGCGGCGTCCCGGGCGGGCAGCGCCTGGGCGGTGAAGCGGACCCCGGTCGAGGCCGGCCTCGCCAGCCGGTCGACGCGGAATGAGCGCCAGTCCTCGCGCCGCCGGTCCCACGCGACGAGATACCAGCGCCGGCCGAGGTTCACCAGCGCGTGCGGCTCCACCTCGCGGCGGCTGTCGGTTCCGTCGCGGCTCCGGTACGCGAAGCGGAGGCGCTCGGCGTCCCGACACGCCGCGGCGATCACCGTGAGGTGCTGGGGGTCGACGGTCGGGCCGCCCGCGGGGGGACTGATCGTCGCCGCCCCGAGGGCGCTGACCCTGCGGCGCAGATGCTGGGGCAGGACCTGCTCGAGTTTGACCAGCGCGCGGACGGCGGTCTCCTCGATGCCGGTCACCGAGGCGCGCGCGGCGGTGCGAAGGCCGACCGCGATGGCGATCGCCTCGTCGTCGTCGAGCAGCAGCGGCGGCATGGCCGTGCCGGCACGGAGCCGGTATCCGCCGGCAGGCCCCGTGAGCGAGTCGACCGGGTAGCCGAGCTCGCGCAGCCTCTCGATGTCGCGGCGGATCGTACGGCCCGAGACGGCAAGCCGCTCCGCGAGCTCGGCGCCCGGCCAGTCGCGGCGGGCCTGGAGGAGCGAGAGGAGCTGCAGGAGCCGCCCGGAGGTCTCGGTCATGGAGATCTCATGATTGTGAAGATTGCGGACAGATTCTGACCTAAATCTTCCGTACGGTTCTGCCCACCCGAACGACGAGAGGAGCAGCGAATGCCCGAGCGCGACGGATACATCCCCGGCGTTCCGTGCTGGGTGGACACGAGCCAGCCCGATCCCGACGCGGCCGCCGACTTCTACAGCGGTCTCTTCGGCTGGGAGATCGTGGACGTGATGCCGCCAGGCTCTGAGGGGAAGTACTTCTCTGCGCGGATTCGCGGCGGCGCGGTCGCCGGCGTGGGCTCGATCCCCGAGGGTGCACCGCAGATGGCCATGTGGAACACCTACGTCTGGGTCGACAGCGCCGACGAGACCGCCTCGAAGGTCTCCGACGCGGGCGGCAAGGCGCTGATGGAGCCCTTCGACATCATGGATGAGGGGCGGATGGCGGTCTTCGTGGACCCTGAGGGCGCGGCCTTCTGCGTCTGGCAGCCGAAGGAGCACAGGGGCGCGCGCATCGTCAACGAGCACGGCAGCCTGAACTTCAACGGGCTCAACACCCGCGACCCGGAGGGCGCGAAGTCCTTCTACGGGTCGGTGTTCGGCTGGCAGACGCTTACCCTGCCCGGCGGCGTCGAGATGTGGACGCTGCCCGGCTACGGCGACCACCTGGAGGAGCGCACCCCCGGGCTCCGCGAGCAGGTGGCCGAGGTCGGCGGTCCCCCCGGCTTCGAGGACGTCGTCGCGAGCCTCAACCCGATCCCCGACGACCAGCCGGACACGCCGCCGCACTGGAGCGTGACGTTCGCGGTCGACGACGCCGACGCCATCGCGTCCAAGGCCACCGACCTGGGCGGCAAGGTGCTCGTCCCGCCGTTCGATGCCCCCTGGACGCGTATGACCATCGTCGCCGACCCCCAGGGCGCGACCTTCATCGCGAGCAAGTTCGTCCCGGAGAACCGGGACCTCGCGACTCAGAGCGGCTCGACGGCAAGCGCCGCCTAGGCCAACGGTTCGGCGCACGCGCCGAACCGACCCCTCACTGGGGCGAGGCGGGTGTCGCTGCCCGCCTCGCCCCGCCCCG
>JBKPME010000146.1:0-23108 GCA_046731915.1 Actinomycetota bacterium | reverse complement strand
AAGAGACAGCCGCCACGACGCGCCCAGCTTCGAGACCTCGCACTGGGCATTCGTCGACGAGCTTCGCCGGCTTCCCTCCGCCGAGCGAGAGGCCATCGCGCGGCGGTTCTGGGCGGAGGGCCGGCTGAAGCTCGAGCCTTGGCTCGTCGGGCGACTCCCCGAGCACGTCGTGCACCGCCGGCCGCGGACGACAATCACAGCGTGCCGGGAATTGCCCTCCGGCGATCTCGACATCGAGCTCTCGAGTGGCGAGCACGTCGTGGTCGATCACGTGGTTCTGGCCACCGGCTACCGGCCCGACTTGGCGAAGGTGGCCTACCTGAAGCCACTACTCGACGACATCCGGACGGCGGAGGGCTTCCCCATGCTCGACGAGAACTTCCAGACCAGCGTGGACGGGCTGTTCATGCCCGGCTTCGTCGCCACCCGTGATTTCGGCCCGTTCTTCGGCTTTGTGCGTGGCTGCCCGGCGGCCGCCACGCTGATCGTCGCCGGCCTCTCCGCCCGCTGACGCCCAGCTTCGGACGCATGCGTGGGCGCTCGGGCTGACGCGTGACGCACGCCGCCCGGGCTGCTCCACTCGCTGTACCCGTCCTCGTGATGGGTGTACGGTCGCATATAGATGCGTCGTTTACTGCACGGAAGAGTCTCCAATCAGGAGCTGTGCCGGCTTTTCCTCGACGCCTACCGTCCTGACCGGCTCGATGAGCTTCTCGGGCTCCTCCATCCAGATGTCGAATGGGCCACGACCGAGACGTGGGTCGAGCGTGACGTCTGGTACGGGCACGGCGGAGTACGCGCCGGTCTGCGGCGCTTCTTCTCAGAGTGGGAGGAGTTCTCCAACGACGAGATTGAGGCGTTCCGCGAGCGCGGCGACAAGTTCGCGATCGTCACTCGAATGCGTGGCCGATCGCGGGCCACGCACATAGCCACCGAGATGCGGACGTCCGGCGTCGCCGAGGTCCGCGACGGTCTCATCATCCGCATAGTGGGCTACAGCGACCCCGCCGACGCGCTCGCGGCGGTGGAGAAAGACGCAACTGCGGCACCTTCGCCGCGACAGGGCATTCCACGCGGCCGCGGCGCATGAGGCTCAACGAGATCCTCGTCCGACCGACGGTGCAGGCGGGCTGATGCTGCTGACGTCGATGTAGCGGGCGCCGAGCGTCGTGGCAAGCGTCCGATGTGCGGGCCCGGACCCGACGAGGAAGGAGCGCGACGGGTCGACCTGGTGCGCCCGCGCGAACGTCAGGGGCAGCCCAGGGAGCGGCGGGCGACACCAGCAGCGCGGCGGCCCCGCGCCATGTGGACATAGTGCGCTCTCAACGTGACCCGCGATTTCGGCGCCGAGAAGGGCGGCGGCCGGGGCGAGAGCCTCCACAGCGGCGCCTGGCTGCCAGTCGTAGATCAGGTGCGGCGCGCTTCTGAAGCCCCGCTCCAGTGCGTCCTTCCAGGCGGGCTGCCTCAGCGCGGCGGCCGCGACGAATACGCCGACTCTCGCCGCCTGAGGCGGGTGCGTCCGCGCGAATGACACCTGCTCGAGACCGCTCCATCCCTCGTCGGCCGAGGGCGGCTCGAGCTCGCGGAGCGCGCGCATCTGGGAGGTGGGCGCAAGCACGCCGTCGCCGCGCCGGGCGAGGGCCCGGAGCTCCTCCGGGGCCGGGAGCGTCCCTAGGCGGTCGAGCAGTCGTTCGACGAGGTTGACCTGCGCCTGGGCTAGCGGCGTGTCGAGCCAGATGCACCGGGCGGGCAGCCCGTGCCGGCTTGCGGCGTCGATCACATAGCTACGGGCGGCGCGCGTCAGGTAGGTGTTGTCAAGGACGACACGCCGAACGCCCGAGGCGAGCTCAGCCTCGAGGGCGTCGGCGAGCTCCCGCAAGGATCCTCCGCGCTCGTCCCGGTTCAGGCGAACGTAGCCGCGCTCCACGTAGTCCCCCGCAACGCGGCTCTTGCCCGCGCCCGGGATGCCCATGACAACGACAATCTCAGCGTCGTCCCGCGGACGCGGGCGCTCGACGGGAGCCGCACGAGACCCTCCAAATGCGCGCGCAAGCAAGGTCCGTTCGCCGTGGCCGAGAGCGAGTACACCCGCGGAAGCCGCGGACCGCGAGGTCTCCGGGCGGCGCGAGCCGGGGATCGCGACCAGGGCCGGGGAAAGATCGAGCAGCCACGCGAGCGCGACCTCGGCCGGGGTCACCCCGCGTGCGTCCGCGACCTCGGCCAATGCCGCTTGACGCCCTAGGCTTTTCGCCCAACGCGGCCCGCCGAGCGGAGAGTGCGCGATCACCGTTACCCCCGACTCGGCACACCTCTCGACGACTCCGCCGCGCAGCGCACGATCGTCGAAGACGCTGAGCGCGACCTGGACCGCCGAGATCGGCGCGAGCTCGAGCGCCTCGTCCAGCTGAGCGCGGTTCACGTTCGACACGCCGACCCGCTCCACGATGCCCTCGTCCACGAGCCGCGTGAGCGCACGTAGCGATGTTCGCCACGGCGTCCGCGGATCGGGAGCATGGATCAAGTAGAGATCGAGCGGGAGGCCATCCAACGCGTCGAGGCTCGCCTCGCAGTCAGCCCGAATCGCCTTCCCGCGCCCGTCGGGCACCCACGCGCCGCCGGCTCGGGCCATGCCGCCCTTGGTCACGACGCGCGCCTTCTCCTCTGCGCCGCAGCTCCGAAGGGCGTGCGCGAGCAGGCGCTCGTTGTGTCCGAGCTCAGCCTCGCCGCGCCCATACGCGTGCGCGGTGTCGAACACGGTCACACCCGCGCCGGCCGCGGCCGCGATCGTCTCGAGGGCAAGCTGCTCGTCGCGGCTCTCGTCGGTCGACAGGCGCATGCATCCGAGCCCCACGCGGAGCTCCGACGAATCAAGCCAGCTCACTGCCATTGGATCGACGTTGACGGGGTCAGACCCCTTAAGTGTGGTCGACTTAAGGGGTCAGACCCCTTAAGTGTGGTCGACTCAAGGGGTCAGACCCCTAGTTGGCGGCTTGTTCGAGCTCGCCCTCGAGGCGGTCGACGAAGACCGACTGGGCGGGGTTGATGCGGCGACGGGCTTCGGCTAGCGCGAACCACTGCGCGCGGTCGACCTCAGGGAACTCGCGGATGACGCCCGAGCGCGGCGGCCACTCGAGCTGAAAGGTGTTGCTGCGCACGTTGGCCGGTTCGATGTCGCCCTCCGCAGACCAGGCCGTGACCACCTTGCCGCCGGCCTGCTTGGCGGTGCCGAGCATGGCGAGCTCACCGGCGGGCGGCGGCGCCCCGAGCTCCTCCTCGAACTCGCGAAGGGCACACGCGCGCGGATCCTCGCCCTCCTCGTACTCACCCTTCGGAATCGACCACGCGCCGAGGTCCTTCTTCGCCCAGAACGGGCCGCCCGGGTGGACGAGCAGCACCTCCGGTCCGGCGGGTCCCCGCCGGTACAAGAGGATGCCCGCGCTCCGCTTCGGCACGGTCCGGAAGCTATCGGCCATCCCCTCATTCCGGTGATCGCCTCAGGCTCCGCTCGGCGGGATGTTCTGGTTGAGGTGGAACACGTTGGTGGGGTCGTACTTGTCCTTGAGGGCCCGGAGGCGGGTGAACTTCTCCTCACCGTAGGCGGCCCTCACCCTCTCGTCTCCCTCGGCTGAGAGGAAGTTGATGTAGGCGCCCCCGGTGAGGGAGGGCGCGACGTCGGCGTAGAGCCGCTGCGCCCAGTCGACGTGGGAGTCGAAGCCCTCGGAGTCGAATGACCCCGCGATGATGTTCATCACGTAGGGAGCCTGACGCTCGCGGTACGCCGTCGCGTCCGCGTCCACCCGCGCGACCGCGCCGCCGAAGTGGTGGAAATGGATCTCGGACGCGGGCGACGTCGCCTCCTGGTGGTAGCGCGCCGCCGTCTCTATCGCCGCGTCGTCGAGCTCGCGAACGTAGCCGGCCTTCATGTAGGCGTGCTTGCCGTGCGGCCAGAGCGGGTCGATCAGGCTCTGGAGAGCCGTGTAGGGGATCGGGCCCATCAGATCTGCCACAGGGTCGCCGAGCTCACGGAGCGGCGCCACCGCCTTCTCGCCGTCCTCGAGGGACCCGGCGTAGCAGGCCAGCAACGCGATCAGCGGCTTGCCGTGCCACTCCTCCGGTATGAACGGAGCAGGTGGCGCCCAGAGAAGGTTCGCGATGGTGGTGAGCTCGTCGGGGAGGTCCCGGACGAACTCACGGTAGAACTGCAGGATGTCGGTGGTGCGCTCGCCCGAGTAGAACGTCGGCCCACCCATGACCACCGGACCGACGGGGTGAACGCGGTACTCCAGCGAGACGGCAATGCCGAAGTTCCCGCCGCCGCCCTTCAGGCCCCAAAGCAGCTCGCTGTTCTCCTCGGCGCTGGCGGTGACGACCCTGCCGTCGGCCGTCACTACGTCAGCCGAGATCAGGTTGTCGGCCGTGAGGCCATGCTTGCGAACGAGCCAGCCGATCCCGCCGCCCAGCGTGAAGCCGCCGAGACCCGTGGTCGACACCAGCCCTCCTGTCACGGCCAAGCCGAACGCTTGCGTCTCGTGGTCGAACTGGCCCCACTGCGCGCCGCCCTGTGCGCGGGCGGTGCCGGCCTGGGGATCGACGCGTACGCCGTTCATAGCGCCGAGGTCGATCACGAGGCCGCCGTCGGACGTGGAGAAGCCGGGAATGCTGTGACCGCCGCCGCGCACGGCCAGCTCGAGGTCCTGGCTGCGGGCGAACTCGACCGCGCGCACGACGTCCGCGACGCCGGCGGAGCGCACGATGAGCGCCGGGCGGCGGTCGTGCGCGCCGTTCCAGATCGCGCGGGCCTCGTCGTAGGCAGGATCGCGCGGCCCGATCACGTCGCCGCGCACGGCCTCGGCCAGCTCGGCGATCGTCGCGTCGCCCAGGGCCGTCTCGCTGATCTGCATCGTCATGTCGCCCTCCTCAGGTTGGTTCCGGGAGGACGCTAGGGCGCGGCTCTTAGCCGCCTCTTAGCGCGGATCCAAGCCGCTCTCGGCGGCTGTTCGCGCTCCGCTCAGCCGGTCTTCCAGGGCTGCCACCTGTGCAAGGCCGCGCGCATCCTCGGTCTCGGTGAACTCGCCGCGCGCCTCCTCGATGAGGTTGCGCGCGCGAGCTTCGTCCGGGGCGGGAGCGTTGATCACTGCATCCACGAGCGTGCACAGCGGCCAGCCCCAGCCGCGCATCAGCACCTGGCTGCGGAACAGCGCAGCGGCCTCCTCCAAGATCGGCAGGGCCTGTCCGACCTCGCCGGCCTCGAGCTCGAGGTGCCCCACGTTGAGAAGCATCCCGGCCCTGCCCGTCCCGTCCTCGGTTTCGGCGAAGATGGCCAGCGCCCGCCCGATCAGCCGGCGCCCCTCGTCGAGAACCCCAGCACGGCCGGCCAGCAGGCCGAGACAGCCTAGTGTCATCCCGGTCGCCCGCCGGTCGCCCATGTCGCGGCGGATCGTGAGCGCTTCCTCGAGCCATTCTCGGCCCAGCTCGAACTGCTCGCGCGAGCGCGCGAGGTTCCCCAGAGCGTTGAGCGCGACCGCGGTGCCCGTGAGGTCATCGCGCTCGCGGTGCAGGCTCAGGGCGCGATCGAGCGCCTCGCGCGCGCTGTCGTACTCGCCCTGTGCCCGCGCGACCAGCGCCAGGTCGCACAGCATGTAGCCCCTGGCCGCTTCGGCGCCGACCTCGCGGAACAGTACGAGGGTGTCCTCGAAGTACATGCGCGGCCGACCGTGCCGGTCGCGGTCGATCACGAGGCCGATCGTCGTGGCCCACACGGAGGCATCGGAGTCCGTCGCGGCGGGGAGCAGCTCGAGTCCCTTCTCCATGAGCCTTCTGGCCTCGTCGTCGCGCCCGCGACAGTACGCCTCCACGCCCTGCGCGTGACGAGTCTGCGCAGCCACCAGGGCCTCGCCGGCCTGCTGGGCCTCCGTGAACGCCTCCTCCAGGGTGTCATGGGCCGCGCGGTGGCGTCTCCGCACGGACTCGAGCAGCCCGCGGTACAGGAGAGCGCCCGCAACGGCGCGGGAGTTGCCGAGCCCGGCGTGAATCTCACGCGCTCCCTCCGCCAGGCCGATGATGCGCTCCGGACGCGCCAGTCGCACGTCGAGGGCGGAGGCGGCCACGAGCGCGCGCGCTCGCAGCGGCGTGGGCGCAGGATCTGCCGCGAGCGCGGCCTCCAGCAGACGCGAGCCCTCGGTGAAGTAGCCACGCCGCATCCACAGGTGCCAGAGCGCCACGGCGGTCCGCAAGGCGCAGCGCGGATCGTCGCGCAGCCCGGACGCCAGCGCCGCGCGCAGGTTGTCGAGCTCGACCTCCACCGGCTCGAAGAAGCGCTCCCCCGCCACCCGCGGGTCGGCCGCCTCGGCGACGGCCAGGTACCAGCTGCGGTGGCGCGCCTCCGTGCGCCGGGTCTCGGCCGCCTCGGCCAAGAGTTCGCGCGCGTATTGCCGAATCGTCTCGAGGAGCCGATAGCGGTACTCACCGCGCTCTTCCTCCGCCGTTATCAGCGACTTGTCCACCAGGCGCCCAAGCAGCTCGAGAGTCTCGCTCGGCTCGAGCCCGTCGCCACCGCAGACCGGCTCCACCGCATCCAGGCCAAACGATCCCGCGAAGACGCCCGTGCGCCGGAAGAGCACTCGCTCCTGTTCGGCGAGGAGGTCGTGGCTCCAGTTCAGCGTGGCCGCCAAGGTTTGCTGCCGCGTGAGCCGGCCGCGGCCTCCGCCCAGCATCTCGAGCGAGTCGCGCAGACGCGTCAGCATCTGCGCCGGTGTCAGCACGCCGGCGCGGGCCGCCGCGAGCTCGATCGCCAGCGGCATCCCGTCCAGCCGGAAGCAGACCTCGGCGACCTGCGAGGCGTTTTCGTCGGTGACGCGAAAGCTGGTCATGGCGTCGGCCGCACGCTCGGCGAACAGGCGAACCGACTCGAAGCGCATCAGCTCCGGTGTGGAGACCTCGAGCTGGGGGTCGGGCAACGCAAGCGATGGAACTCGCACGGTCACCTCGCCCGCGATGTGAAGCGGCTCGCGGCTCGTGGCGAGGATCGTGAGCTCGGGGCACGCACGCAGGAGCTCGTCGGCGAGTCGCGCGCACGCCCCGATCAGGTGCTCGCAGTTGTCGAGGACGAGGAGTAGCGGCCGGTCGCCGATCAGCCGGGCGAGGACCTCGTCGGCATCTTCCTGCGCGCGCAGCTGCAAGTCGAGCACCGCCGCGGTTTCGTGTGCCACGAGACCGGGATCGGCGAGGGCCGCAAGCTCTACCAGCCAGACGCCGTCCTCGTAATCGTGCAGCCGCTCGGCGGCCACCTCCAGGGCCAGTCGCGTCTTGCCGGCTCCGCCCGGACCGGTGAGCGTGAGCAAGCGGGTGCGGTCGAGCCGGCCGCGGAGCTCGCGCAGCTCGCGCTCGCGACCGACGAAGCTCGTGAGCTGCACCGGCAGGTTGTGACGCGGCACCGCGCCCGGCTTCGCCGGACCGCGCCGTGCGCCCGGTGGCCGCGACTCCGCGGGCGCCTCGGTCGCCGCGATGGGATCGACCCGCCCGGCGAGGATGTCCTGGAACAGTCGGCGCGTCTCCGGGTCGGGGTCTGCCTCGTACTCGCGGCGCAGCGTCTGGCGCAGCTGCTGGTACTGAGCGAGCGCCTGCTGACGACGCCCGACCTGGGCGAACAGCCGCATGAGCTGGCGATGGGCCTCCTCGTGGAGGGGGTCGTCTACGACCGCGCGCTGGAGCGCCTCGACCGCGCCCGCCGCGTCGCCCAATCCGGCATGGAGCTCGGCTAGCTCGAGCAGCAGCGCGAGGTGCAGCTCGCAGAGCACCTCGCGCCGACCCGCCGTCCATTCCTCATAGCGGTCCTCGGGAAGCAGTTCCCCGCCGTAGAGCGCCAGGACTTCACGGTAGGCCTCGATCGTGCGCGCGGCGCGGGCGGCCTCGGCGCGCTCTTCGAACTCCACGGCATCGATTTCGACGGGGCGCTCCCCCGCGAGCGTCAGCATGTCGTCCCGCAACGCCAGACACTCCAGTCCGTCGGCACCAGCCGCCTCGAGGGCACGTCGCGCGACGTAGAGCGCCTGGTGGAGATTGTTGGCAGCGGATTCCGTGGTGTGGTCGGGCCACAGCAGCTCGCCGGCTTGTTCGCGATGGATGCGTCGCTCCGGCGCGAGCGCCAAGAGCTTGATGAGGCTCTTGGCCTTGCGAAGGCGCCAGGCGCCCTCGGGGACCGGCCGGTCGCCGACGGCCAGGTCGAATCCGCCGAGCAGGCGCACCCGGAGCGGAGGGATTGCGAGTCCACCGTCCCTGATACCAGGAGCCTACGAGGTCGGCCGTCAGGCAAGCCAACGAGATCGTCGGCTAGTGAACCGGCCGGCGATGCGCTGGAGCATCGGCCTGGCGATCGTCCCGTGGAACCTGACGATGGTGATGCCGGCTATTTCACCCACCCGTCGGGGCCGCCATCCGCCAGATGCATCACCACGTCGATGTCACGGACTGCTTGCCGTACGTGCTCCGCGTCGAACAGGTCGAACGCGGAAGACCGAGGGCATCGCGAGCTGATGACCGCCGTCACGCAGCAATGGGACGGTCACCCGCCCGAGAACCCCAGACGCACCCGTCACGAGGATGCGCATGCGGCGCAGACCCGCGGTGACGGCAACGGCCAGCTAATACAAGTTCGCGAGCGAGCGGCGGTCGTAGTCGTACAGGCTGCAGCGCGGGCTCTGATAGCTCGGATACATCACCGAGTCCGTCCTGTTGGCGTGGTCCAGCCCGGCGACGTGCCCGTTCTCGTGCAGGAACACGGTTTCGACGTCGTAGCCGCTGCCGCCGGGGCCGCAGGTGTTCTTCCACGAGAATCGCGTGTTGAGCGCCATGTCGGCTTCGGGGCCGGAGCTTGTGGACCAGGTGACCCCGAGCGTCGTGGCCCCGAGTGGCAACCAACCGGTGGGGGCATTTCCGGCTGCCCGGGGAAGGCGAGGCCGTTTCGCTCTTGGCGACACGTATGTAGTCAAGGCGGTCGGCGAAGAGACCAGTCTCGCCGACCTAATGGCAAGTATGCCCCCTGGCCCGCCGGATATCGGCCGGATGGCCGCCGTCTACGAGAAGTACGGTCTACTAATGGTGAGGCCGCCTCCGGCAGCGGACACTGATTAACGAGCCAGCCGTCTCAACTCGTGCCGAGCCGGGCACGTCCAGTGGCGCTGCGGGACCGACATCAGGAAGGTCGAAATGGGAATCTATGCCGAGCACGTCCTACCGCGCATCGTGAACGCCGCATGCGCGATGAAGGCCGCCCGCGAACAGCGGCAACGGGTCTGCGAGGGCCTCCATGGAGAGGTCGTCGAGGTGGGCTTCGGGTCGGGACACAACGTCCCCTTCTATCCGGACGCTGTGAGCAGCGTTGCGGCGATCGAGCCCGCGGACGTCGGCTGGAAGCTGGCCGGTAAGCGACTTGCGAGCTCGGGTGTCCCGGTCCAGCGGTCCGGACTTGACGGCCAGTCACTTCCCCTCAGCGACGACAGCTGTGACAGCGCGCTGACGACCTGGACGCTGTGCACGATCCCCGATGTCGAGGCCGCACTGCTCGAACTGCGACGCGTCCTAAAGCCCGGCGCGACCCTGCACTTCGTCGAGCACGGGCTGGCACCCGACGAGCGGGTGCAGCGCTGGCAGCACCGACTCGAGCCGATTCAGAAGCGTGCCTTCGGCGGCTGCCATCTCACCCGCCGGCCCGTCGACCTACTGAAGGGCGCTGGATTCACGATCAGTGAACTCGACGTCTATTACGAGAAGGGCGCGCCTAAGGTAGTCGGCGCCACCTCGCTCGGCGTCGCCAGAGCCCCTGCAGGCGACTGAGCGATCGGCGCGACGCGACCGACGTCCGGTGACCGGGTGCTACCGTGCGGGCTGTTCAAGTCGAGCTCGAACTCGACATCTAGTGCCCGCGCCCGTTGTCGTTGCTTGGCCGCATCCCCTGCGTACGCAGCACGCAAACAGTGGAGGTATCAGCAGATGGCCACCGGAACTGTGAAGTGGTTCAGCGACGCCAAGGGCTTCGGTTTCGTCACGCCCGACGATCCCGGCAGCGACTTGTTCGTGCATCACAGCGCGATTGCGGGCGACGGCTTCAAGTCACTCGCCGAGGGCACCAAGGTGTCCTACGACGCCGAGGCGGACCCCAAGGGTCCGCGCGCCGTCAACGTGCGGGCGCTCGCCTGACCACCGCCGGGCAGCAGGAGGCTTGCCACACCCGGGGATGGGTACTCCTTAACAGAGGGTCCCCCTCAAGCCGGTCTAAGCTGTAGCAGACGTCCCGGACCTGGCACCCCGGACCGCACCTCAGGCCTGTCCTCTGCCTGTCGCGTCGGTTTCCCGAGAGAGGTAGAGGAGAGCAGATGCTGAAGCGTCTCCGCCCGCGGCTGCGCAGGCCCGACCGATCGTCGGAGCAGCGCCTGGACTTCTTGGAGCGCCGCGTCTCTCACCTGGAGGAGCTCCTCGAAGGGCTTCAGGACGCGCTCCATCGCGACTCGATGCGTCGCGATGAGGACACAGCCCGGCTGCAGCGGCGAACGGCCCCGCAGGAGATGGCACGTGCGCTCAGCGAGGACGCGCGGAAGCGGGGCCTCCAGTAGTGCTTAGAGCGGTGCGGCTCCGCTGCCGACGGCACCGAACGACCGTGACGGCCGCGGCGTCGATCACCGCTCCGGTCGTGCTCGGGCTGGTGCTGATCGGCAAATGGGACGAGCTCGAGACCGGCGTTACCGGCGCCCCTATCGCGATCGCCATGGCCGCCGTCATCCTGCAGGTGCTGGCGCTTGTCGCGCGCAGCGAGGCCTGGCTTGTGTGCGTCCGCGCGGGCGGCGGCACCGTTGGCCGCCGGACGCTCTACCGGGCGTCGAGCATGGGCTTCGTCGGCGGCGTGCTTCACACCCAGCTCGGGACAGCGGCACGAATCGCGGCGCTCCGCCGCTCCGCGCCCGAGGCGAGTCCACGCGTCCCCGCGCTGATCGGCGCCGAGCTGCCGATCCTGATCGTGGAGGGCGGCCTGGCCGCGCTCACCTCTTTCACGCTCGTCGGCCCGCTGGGCCTGCCGTGGTGGATCCCACTCATCTGCCTTGCCGCCGTGGCCGTCGCGAGCGCAGCACTCCGTACCGTGGCGGCCGCAGGGGCGCGCTGGCTGCGCAGCGGCCTGGCCATCCTGCGCACGCTCGACGGCGGTGCTCGCTTGGCCGGCTTCGTCCTGATCGCCGTTTTCGCTCAGATCGCCCGCAACTGGCTGCTGCTGCACGCGGTCGGGGTCGACGCGTCACTGTTGGACGCGGTCGCGGTGCTGATCGCAGTAGTCACTCTCGGCCAGCTGCCCTTCGGACTGAGTGTGGGCGCCGCCGCGAGCGTGCTGATCCTCGGGCCACAGGGCGTGGCCGCCGCGGCGGCGGCAGGCGTGCTGCTGACCGCGACCGGAACCGTCGGCGGACTCTCGTTTGCCGCCTGGGGCGCGCTCGACATGGGGTTGTCCAACCCCCGCGCGAAGGCGCTCGCTCGGCGTGGATGGTCGCGTCTGGCGCCGCCCGGCGCGCCCGGCCACTCGCCGTGGCCGGCCGTGGGCGCCCTCTTCGCGCAGCTGCGGCGAGGCGTCGAGCGCGCCTGCTTCGACCTCGTTGGCCACCTGGAGGTCGGTCCCATGCTCCTTCCGGCATACGCCCCGGGTCTTCCGGCGCGGACGCCGCTAATCGCGCCGGCCTCGCGTGGGGCCGCTGCTCCAGCCGCGGTCCGCAAGCGAGAGCTCGCCGAGCCCGGCCCGCCGTCTGTCGGCCGCGAGGCGGGAAAGGGCCGATGACCGACACTGGCCCGCGCTTGACTACCGTCCCGGACATCACCGGGGAACCGAAGCTGAACCGCAGCTCAGTGGCGACGACCAAGATCGTTCTGGCAACCGGCGACGAACTCGAGGTCGAGGCCCCCTTCGACAAGGTCGTCAAGGAACTCGAAGACGCCGCGCGCAGCAGCGCCGGGACGCTCGCCCGGCTGACCCAGGCAGGGACCGGCGAGCCGATAGCGCTCAACGCCGCGCACGTCGTCGCCGTGCGTCCCGGCAGCCCATAGCGCCCCACGAATGGGCAGCCGAACCCGTACGGCAGCCGCCAGGCCCGGTGGCGGTGAGGACGCACCGCGCTGTCGGCCATCAACCCGGTCGGCGATGCCGCTCGAGCAGGTAACCTTTGTAGCGAATAGCCATCGCCGGGTGTGTCACGCCTCCTGCACCCTTCATGGTCTTACCAAGCACGGGGGCGGCAAGGCGGATCGCATGCCGGATCGGTCGGAGGAGCACGCGGACAGCTCAGCCCGCGGCGAGGCTGCTTGGAAGCAGGCGAGGGAGACCGTCGCGGAGCGCAACCGGCTCGCGCAGAAGGCGGGGCGCGAGCGGCGGGAGGCGTACGAGCGCCAGCGCGCCGACGCGCGTCGCGCGGCAGAAAGCCGGCGTCAGGGGCAGCTCGGCGGCGGCGGCCGTGCGTCGTAACGGCGAGCGCCATGGAGGCACCGTGACGTGAGTACGCCGAGGGAACGGATGGACCAGAAGCGGCGGGAGAAGCTGGAGGCAATCCGGAAGCAACTCGATAGCGGCGAGCTCACGATCAGGCAGATGACGCCGGCCGAGCGCGCCCTCTATCCGCCCCGTCCCGCTGCGCCGAGGCGGAAGCGCTGGTGACAGCGGCCGAAAAGGCCCACCAGCGGAATCGCACCAATGCCGAGACCGAGCGAAATGACGAGCGTCGCACGCGCCGCTGCGGGCGCGCCGAACCGGGTAGGAGTCATGAGGGACGGCGAAGCCGATCCGCTCTGGGAGCTCCGCGAGGAGGCCCGCTATCGGCGCGAGCGCCTCGAGCTCTACAAGGCGCGTCTCTACGGTGGCCGGGCGCGCAGCCAGGACAAGTACAGGGAGCTGCAACGCTCTGCCGACGGCGCTGCCGCCCGGCTCCGCCGGGCCGAGAACGCGCTGGCCGTTCCGCCAGACCCCGATCACGGCGGGTCTTCGTAAGCCGGCCCACGCGCCGGTGCTGCGCGGGCAAGGGGCCAGCCCTAGCCCGCTTCCTTCGGCAGCAGCGCGTGGCCGTCGACAACCGCGGAGGCGATGTCCACGAGCTTGCGGTTCGTGGCGCGTGAGTGCTCGCGGAGCATGTCAAACGCTGCGTCCTCCTCGATGGAATGGCGCTCCATGACGATCCCCTCGCGCGCTCTGTAACCGCCCGCGCCCGGCAGCCGCAGCGATCCATTCCGCGAGTTCGCCCGGCGTGCAATGGCCTACGGGATCCGCTGCAGCTGAGACGGCGATTCCCTGCGCCTGTGTGCTGCCGATGGACCAGCAAGTCCCTCCGCCACGGCGAACGCTGGATTCGACGCCTACGCGCTGACCCCGGCCGCCTCTCGTCGCCGGCGCGTGGCGGCGCCGGTCGCCGGGTCTGCCGTTCCTCCAGCATGGCCGGCAGCGCTCGGCGAGCCATCGGGTGGAGCGGCTCACTCGCCCTGCACGTCTCGCCCGGTCGCTGCGAGGACCTCGTCATATCTCGGCGGACGCCCGAAGCCTCCCCCAGCAAGCACCATTGACGATGTATCTGGACCTACGTTGCGGCCGGCACGACGCACAGGTCGGGCCGGTCCGGTTTGTTCAGCCCCCGCCGTAGCGAGATGAAGGCGACGGCGCCGGCGACCAGCGGCAGCCAGAAGAGGATCACGCGGTAGGTGAGCACGGCTGCGGCAGTCGGCGCCGCGGGCGTGCCATAGACGATGAGTGTGCCGATCAGGCCTGCGTCGATTCCCCCGAGGCCGCCCGGTAGCGGGAGCAGCCCGCCGAGCTGCCCGATCAGGTAGCCCATCAGGATGACGGTGAGCGGCGGCGAGTAGCCGAAGGCGTGGAAGGCCGCCCACAGAACCGCGTTGTCCCACGCCCAGTATCCGAGTGCGCCGACGATCACCAGCAGGTTTCGCGAACGCAGTATCTGCACCGCCTCGCGCGTGCCACCCACGAGCGCCTTGCGCACCTCGCGCATCGCCTTGCGCGTCCGGCCCACGTCCGCCGCGAGCGGCGCGCCCACACCGAGCCGCGGCACTACGAGCACCGCGAGAATCACCAGCATGGCACCCGCTGCCGGCACCGCCGTGAGCCAGAGCGACAGCTCCGGCCCGACCAGGCCCAGCGCCATGACGGTGCCGAACACTGCCACCGCGATGAAGTTCACCGAGCTCTTGATGAGGAAGAACGCCACCGAGCGACTGGCGATCCGCTGCAGGGGCATCCCGCCCTCGCGCAGGATCCAAGCGCCGAGGACCAGGCCGCTGGCGCCGCTCGCGGGCACGATCGATCCGGCGCCGAGCTCCGCCAGGCCAATCTCCCAGCTGGTGCGCCACGGCATGCTCTGGCAGAAGACGGGCCGGAACATCAACACGTAGGACACGCATGACAGGGCCTCGAACGCCACGGCGAGCGCCAACCATCCCGGCCGCGCCTCGGTCAGCAGGTCACGCACTTCGCCGAGCCCCGGGGTGAGCAGCAGCACCAGCCCCACCACCACAAGCGCCGCAACGATCTGGAGCGTGCGCCTACCGAGCCGCCGGGGCTCGAACTCGGCCGGCATCGCGACGTCAGCGGTCGGGCCGATCGGCTTGGCGTCGAAGCCACGCCCGTTTGCTGTCCTCACCTCGCCCACAGCATCCGAGTTTGTCAGCCGCTCGATGACCTGCGACATCGCGGACACCGGGCACCGCCTAATGCTTGAGGGCGCAAGTAATCGTCATGGCGCCACGTTCGACCGCAGCTCGACGGCGATCCAGCCCGGCAGGCTGTCGCAGACGCCCTGCGGATCCTCGGCGAGAGCCTGCTGGCGCACCTCGACGGTGAGGAGCGCAACCTCGAGGCGACGGTCCTTCGACTGCGCGACCACGGACATTCCGCCGAGACGGGAGCACGCGGTGGAGCCGCTTGACGAAGCGGTCGACCAGGTTCGCGGCCCGGTCGGGCAGCCCGCGGATCGTCGAGTACGGCGAGTACTCGGTCGACCAAGGCCGACAGCTGTCTTCGAGCCCTTACCGTTCGCCCGCAAAAGCCAGTCCAGAACGAAATCGCGGTGCCGGGGCACGTCAGGGGGAACCCACCCACCAAAAAAAAGGGGTCGTTGCTTTGCAAGCAGTTGGCTGAGGCCAACCATGCGCAGTGTGGGGAGAACTCCCGATTGCCCGCCGCACCGGCCGCGCCTAGCGTCTCCGCCAGCTGCACAGGCGAGGCGAGAGGAGCCACGATGCCGACCGACACCAGACACGCCGCCGATCACGCGACGGTGAGGGGCGCCTCGTTCGAGGGAGTCCGGACCGCCACCGTCGACGGAACCGCGCTTGCGTACCAAGAGCAAGGCGAGGGCGCGCCGGTGGTCTTCGTCCATGGCAGCGCCAGCGACTTGCGGAGCTGGAAGCAACAGTTGCCCGCGATTGGTGCGTTCTACCGCGCGATCGCGTACAGCCGCCGCTACGCACGGCCCAATCAGGACATCGAGGCGGGCACTGACGACCCGATGCGCCGGCACGTTGATGACCTAACCGGGTTGCTGAGGGTGCTGGACGCCGTGCCCGCCCACCTGGTCGGCCACTCCTGGGGCGCGTTCATCTGCCTCTTGACCGCGATTCAGCATCCCCAGCTGGTCCGCAGCGTAGTGCTCGCCGAGCCGCCAGTGCTGTCGCTCTTCACCAGCACCCCACCACGCCCGACGGAGCTGCTCCCGCTCTTTGTCCGGCGCCCACGGACCGCGCTGGCGATCCTCGCATTCGGCGAGAGCACGATCGCACCCGCCAGGCGCGCCTTCCGGCGAGGCGACGACGAGCAGGCGCTGCACACATTCGCATCCGGTGTGCTCGGCAAGGAAACCTACGAGCGGCTTCCCGAGGCGCGCAAGCAACAAGCGCGCGAGAACCTGAACACACTGCGGGCACAGCTGCTCGGCGCAGCCCTCCCGCCACTCAGCGACGACGACGTGCGTGGTGTCGCGGCTCCGACCCTGCTCATGACCGGGGAGCGGACGCCCGCCTGCATGCTCCGGCTGACCGATCGCCTTCGGCAGCTGTTGCCGAACGCCGAGTGCGCTGAGATCCCGGGCGCCTCGCATGCCATGACCGAGGAGAACCCCGGCGCGGTCAACCATGCGATCCTCGCATTTCTCGCTCGCCACGGTTCTGAAGCCGTCTAGTGAATCGACCTACCAAAGCCACTCCGATTCGCATCGAGGTGGCGCAGCGTCTCCCGGTCTCCGTCCGCGACGGCTTCGACTACATCACCGACCCCGAGAACTGGCCCGAGTACTGGCCGCGCCTGGTGCGGATCACCAGTGCCGGTCGCTGGCGCCAGCCCGGCGACCGAGCCCGTCTCCTGCTACGCATGCTTGGACGCGAGGTGGAGCTAGAGATGCAGCTCACGCGCATCGAGCCATACCGCGTGGTCGAGTACACCAGCAAACAGCGCGGCCTACCCGCCGCACGACACTGGCGCCATTTCGACCAGGTCGGCGACGTGCTCGCTTACCGGATCGTGGTGGAGTACCAGCCGGGACCCGGGTTGCCAAACATCTTCGACCGCTTCGTGCTGCGCCGAGCGATCGAGCGCACGCTGCGCGAGACAACCGCCAACCTCGAACGGCAGTTCCACGAACGGTCGTCGACCGCACCAAGCCGGTGAAACCCGATAAAGGAGGAATCCGACGTCCACCGCCGTCGAGCAGGAGCAGGCGTGCGACGAGCTCGTGGAGCGGCTCTCGGAGCGGCGCTTGGCGCCTTCGATCTCATGGGCGTGTACCTGGGTGACCGGCTGGGGCCTACAAGGCGATGGCGGACGCGGGTCCGCTGACGCCACACGGAGCTCTCGGACAGGGCAGGCATCGCCGAGCGCTACGCGCGCGAGCGGCTCGAGCAGCAGGCGATGAGCCGGATTCTCACGGTGGTCGACGAGTCGGCGACCGATGCGGAGCGGCGCTACGAGCTACCCGCCGCGCACCCACCCACTGCCTGCCCGTCGGGATGATCGGCACCGAGCCCGCGGGAACCGGAACGGTGATGCGCACCGAAACCGTCCGCCGATACGCGTCGGAGGCGCTCTTCGGCAACGTCGAGGTGCTCCCGATCGAGCACGACTTCTACCGCTTCTACAAGCTGACGGCCGGGTATCGACCGGGCTGACGGTTGGCTCAGTCTGCCGCCGCGCAGAGCACGACGCCTGGGAGCTCGCAGCCGCGCCCGGCCGCGAAGCGCGCGAGCGAATGCTCGACGTCGGCCTTGACCCCCTCGCGATCTGTCTCTGAGAGTCCGCGCAACGCCAGTCCGAGCGGCCCGGCGGTGTCGGAGACGACGTTCAGGTACTCCTCCGCATCCGGGACCTCGAAACGCACCGGCACCTCCTCGGTCCGAACGCCCGAGAACCCGGCGCCTTCGAGCAGCGCCGTGGTGCGCTCGGCGCTCGCCATGCTGAAGACTGGCGGACCCTGGGGCTCGGGCGGTGGCAGGTGGCCGTGGTGGACCAGGCTGATCGCGACGATCGTGAAGAACGGGTTTCGCTCCATCGCGCCCCACACCGCCAGCGTCACGCGGCCACCCGGACGCAAGACTCGGCGTGTCTCGGCGAGTGCCCTGGCCGGGTCGCCCATCAGCATGTAGCCGAAGCGGCACAGCACCCCGTCGACCGAATCGGCTTCGAGCTCGAGCCGCTCGGCATCCAAGACGCGGTACTCGACGTTGCCGAAGCCGCGCTCGGCGCCCCGGCGACGGGCGGCCTCGATCATCGCCGGCGAAAAGTCGGTCGAGATCAGCCGGCCCCGCTCGCCCACCATCAGCGCCGCGTCGAAGCCGGTCTCGCCAACGCCCGCGGCGAGCTCCAGCACCGTGTCGCCTGGCCGCGGCGAGAGCTCCCGGAGCATCCACTCCCGCACCGGCGTGGAGACCGCTTCGATATACGCGCGCCGGCGCTCCCAGGACGGCGCGATTGCCTCTGCTGCCTCGTAGGTCTCCCGCCGCTGCTTCTCGATCGCCTGGGTGGTCATCAGGTCCTCCTTCGCTTGCTCTCGCTCGACGAGCGTCGCGCTGAACCGGACGCTACGGGCGGACCGCCGGGTGCGAAATCGGGAGTTCTCCCCATACCACGAGCCCATGCTCCATGGCGAAGAGCGTCGCGGCCGCGCGGGTCGAGACGCCGATCTTGCGGTAGGCGTTCTGTATGTGGCGATCGGCGGTCTTGACGGAGATCCCGAGCGCGCGGGCGACCTGCTTGGTCTGCAGGCCGCGGGCGAGCATGCCGACGACCTCGGCCTCCCGCTCGGTCAGTCCCGCCGGGCGCTCGACCCGCGGCGCTCGCTGGCCGGCCGACTCGACCACGGCCGTCACCGCGCCGGCGTCCAGGCGTCCTGCGCCCGCTTGCTCGCCCAGGATCTCCGCCGCTCGGTCGGGCGCGATCGGCTCCCGGTGTGGGCGCGGCTCGGTCATCGCGTGGTAGGCGTCGGCGGCAGCGAGCAGGCGCGCGGGAAGCGGAAGCTCCGCGCCAACGGCCGCTCGGTGGTAGCCGGAGCCATCGAGGCGCTCGTGGTGCGCTCCGGCAACCGGCGCCAGCGCCGCCAGGAAATCCGAGCGCGCGAGGACCCTCTCGGAGTGGTAGGGGTGAAGCCGAACCTGCTCCCACTCATCCGCGCTGAGCGGCCCTTGTTTCTGCCAGATCCGCGCATTGACCGCAACCCGTCCGAGGTCGTGGACGAGGGCCGCGTGTCGAAGCTGGGCGACGCTGTCGTTATCGATCTGGCAGCGCCGCGCCGCCGCCGCGGCCAACTCCGCCACGCCCGTGGAGTGACCCGCCAGATACGGCGAGATCAGATCGGCGAAGTTGCCCATCGCGGCGAGCGCGCGATAGAGCCCCTCGCCCTCGAGCACCAACTGCGGACGGGGCTCGCAGGCGAGCGCCTCCTCCCACACCGACGTGTTGGTCTCGAGTGCGAGGATCCGCTCCGCGTCGCCGGCGAGGCATGCGGCCACCTGCGGATCAAACGCATGCCCCGCGCGCTCCCGCGCGAGGCGCACGACGCGCTCCTCTCCTCCGAGCAGGCGTTGGAAGGCAGCATCCACGGCGAGATGGACGATCCGCATCGGCAGCGGGATCTCCTCACCCTTCGCACGCCCGAGCGGTCCATGGCCGTCCCAGCGCTCGACCAGGTGCGCGAGCAGGCCCCCCACCGACCGCGAAAGCCCCAGCCGGTCGGCGAGCATCCCAGCCACCTCGCAGGCGGCCGTAAGGTGCGGACGCGTCTCCCGCACCATCCTCGGAAACCGGCGGGCAACCTGAACCGCGCGCGCCGACCCCGTGCTGTCAGGGTCGGGAAGCGCGCGGATGAGCCCACCCAGGACTTCGCGCCCGGACCCGTACATGACCGGGTGGAAACGCTTCGTGAGCGAATCGCCATAGACCTCCGGAGTGACGTGCGCGTCCGTCGTGCAGCCCGAATGAGAGAGCAGGCACGCGTAGTAGGTCTGCCAGCGGGTCTCGCGGTCGACGCCGAGGCGGTCAGCGAGCCGCATCGCGATCAGCGTGCTGTGCAGGCCGTGCTCGAACGGGAACCCCATGCCGAGGTCTGTCGCCAAACACAGCGACGCAACAAGTTCCGCGCCTCTGACCCGCTCGCCGCCCTGCGACGCTCCGGCTGACACGCCGCGACACTACTCCGCCCGATCACCGCGCGCCCGAACCGTCGCCCCGTAGGCGGATTGCCTCGCCCCGGATACGGGAGCTCTGGCAGGCTCTGCGCATCCAAGCCTCCGTACGAGGAGGGGATCATGCGGGTAACGGGCGTAACCGCGAACCTCCCGGTTGCCGACATCGCGACTGCGAGCGACTTCTCCCGGGAGTACCTGGGGCTGAGCGTGGAGGCGTTGAACCTCGGCTGGGTTGCCAGGTACGCCTCAGCGGACGGGCGGGCCTCGGTGGCCGACAGAGGACGTGATCGCCGACGCGCTGCCTTTAGTCCATAGCATCGCGTCGGTGTCCTCGCCGGCCAGCCTGGACTTCTATGACGTCGAGCTGCGCGCTCACCACGAGCACCTTTGCGCCGCCTACGGGATCAGCCCCGGTGACGAAGTCGTCGACATCGGCTGCGGAACCGGGCTGACGACGCGCGAGGCGGCGCGCGCCGCGGCGCCAGGCGGCGCTGTCGGGGTTGATGTGTCCGAGCGCATGCTTGAGCGCGCCCGTCAGGTCACGGCGGCCGAACGGCTCGGCAACGTCCGATACGAGCTCGGCGACGCCCAGGTGCATCGCTTCGACCCCGACGCCTTTGACGTGGCGATCAGCCGCTTCGGGACCATGTTCTTCTCCGATCCGGCCGCCGCGTTCGCGAACATCGGCGCCGCCCTGCGACCCGACGCGCGCATGGTGCTGCTCGTCTGGCAGCTACGCGAGCACAACGAATGGGCGCGGGCGATCGACGCCGCGCTGGGCCAGGCGGCGCGGCCACCGCCGCGGGGCGCGGACCCGTTCTCCCTCGGCGATCCCGATTTCACGGTGCGCATCCTTGATGGCGCCGGCTTCGACCGCGTGCGCTTCGAGGCCGTCCACGAGCCCGTCCTCTACGGACACGACCTCGACGCCGCGCTCGCGTTCGTCCGGGGGTTTCAGAACACGAGCGCGGCTCTCGCCAGCCTGCGCGACGGCGAGGCGGCCCGAACCATCGAGCGCTTGCGTGCGACGCTCGCGGCGCACTACAGCGACGAGCGCGGCGTGGTCCTCGATGCGCGCTCCTGGCTGATCACCGCCCGGCGACGCCGCGACAAAAGTTGACATCACGCGCCAGCCCGGGCCACTCCGACGCCGCTCTGCGACCGGGAAACGGAGGGGAAGGGAGTCGAACCCTCGGTCGACCACAGGCCGGCACCCGTTCAGGCAACGAAGCCCGCCTTCCCGAAGCCGTAATTCGTCAGCGGGGCGCCCGACTTCGCCGGCTGGAAGCCGCCCACCTTGGCGCTGTAGGCGTCAACCTGGTTGCTGAACGACCAGATGATGTAGTCGCCGCGGTCGTGCTCGATCGCTTGCGCCTCGCGCAAAAGGTCGATGCGCTTGCCGTCGTCGAGCTCGGGGCTTGGTCGATCAGCTTGACGAAGTCGGGGTCCTTCCAGTGCGTCTCGTTGAACGGAGAGTTCTTGAGCCGGCTCTGCGCCACCTGGCCGAGATAGGTCCGCGTGAACCAGAAGTCTTGCGCGAACATCCACTGCAGGTAGTTGTCGCCGTAATACCTGCCCGGGGCGACCTTCATCACGCTGATGGTCACCCCCGCGCCCTTGGCCTGCTCGGCCAGCACCTGGGCAGCCTCGACGATGCCCTGGAACACCGGCGAGGTCACCAGCTGGACGCGCAGGTCGCTCTGGCCAGCCTGCTTCAGCAGCGACTTGGCCTGCTCGAGATCTTGCTGTCGCTGAGGCAGGTCCTTGTTGTACGCGGGGTCGTACGGCGCGTAGAGGTCGTTCGCCAAGCGCCCGTGCCCCGACAGGACCTGCTGGATCATCTGCTCGCGGTCCACGATCAGGCGCATCGCCTGACGCACGCGCACGTCATTGAAGGGCGCCTGGTCGACGCGCATCGTGAATGGCTGCCACGCCCCGGTCTCGGCCACGAGGACCCTGAGGGCGGAGTTGCTCTGGCCCACCGCGATCTGCGCCGCCGGCAGGTTGGTGATCGCGTCCACCTCCTGACCGAGCAGCGCGTTGACGCGCGCCGTGGCTTCCGGGAAGTCGACGAGCACGACCTCGTCGACGTGCGGCTCGCCCTCGCGCCACTAGTCGGGGTTCTTTGCGAACACGCTCCGCTGGCCCGGCGAGAAGCTCTTGTACTTGAACGGCCCCGTGCCAACCGGGTTCTTCGGGTCGTAGTCGCTCGGCACGATGCCGTTGAAGTACTGCCCGAGGTCGTCCGGGAAGCCGACGTTCGGGATCTGGAGCCTGATGCGCACCGTGCGGGCATCGAGTTTCCTGGAGGACCCCAGATCTATGTAGGAGATCGAGGCCGCCCCCGTCTTCGGGTCCTTTGGATCGGTTATTCGGCGTAAGGAGAAGAGGACGTCGTCCGCCGTGACGGGCTTGCCGTTGTGGAACCTGATGCCGTTTCGCAGGCGGATCGTCCACTCATCCGGGCTCTTGCCCGCCTCGATCGACTCGGCCAGCACCATCTCGGGCTCGTAGTCGGCGGTGCGGATGGCCAGCGGCTCGTAGAGCTGAAAGGCGCGCGCGATGTCGGGATCGGTGAGGAGCACGTGCGCATCGATGCTGTCCTCCGCTCCTCCGCCCGAGACGCCGACGCGCAGGGTCCCACCGTCGCGAACAGCCTCGCCCGACGTCCCGCCGCCACCGCCGCCTCCAGTTCCGCCACCGCCGCCACCGTCGTCGCAGGCGGCGACGAGGCCGCCGGCGCTCAGCATGGCGCCTCCCGCCAGCGCACCGCGAAGGGCGTCGCGACGCGTGATCCTCCACTCCTCGACTCGCAGGTGCTGTTCGTCGCTGCTCATCTGCCCGTACGCTCGGCTTCGGCGTCCGGATGCGGATCGGGCCGCTGATGCCCGCGGTCACGAAAGCACCGCGTCCGCCTTCGTCGCGCTGCTCGCCGAGCTATGGGCGCCCACGTCCATGATCCTCTTCGAATCCGTACAGGTCAATGGAGGGTGGGTCGGTAGATGAGCTCTTGGATGTGACCGTCGAGCGTTCGGTTCTCGACCAGCTCCAGGTCGAAGTCGGCCGCATCCTGGAAGATCCGGTCCAGCCCGGTCTGACCGGTGATGACAGGGAAGAGCGTCACCTGCAGGCGGTCGACTAGGCCGGCGGCCATCAGCGCCCGGTTTAACGACAGGCTGCCGTGCGAGCGCAACGGCACCTCGGACTCCTCCTTGAGCCGGGCGACGACGTCGATGGCGTCACCGCTCGCGATGGTCGCGCTCGGCCAGTTGAGGGGGCCTTCCAGCGTCGTCGACACCACCGTTGCCGGCAGGCTCCTCATCCGAGTGACCCATGGGTCACGCACTTCGGACTCCTCGCTGCTCGAGGCCAGCATCCGCGCGAATGCCCGATACGTGTTGGCCCCGAAG
>JBKPME010000145.1:0-19733 GCA_046731915.1 Actinomycetota bacterium | reverse complement strand
GATAGTCCAGCTTCGGCTGTGCAACGAACGTCCCGCGCCCGCGTATGCGCACGATCTGACGGTCGTCCTCCAAAATCCCAAGCGCTTGGCGGACCACCACGCGGCTTACCCTGAACATCCGCGCGAGCTCGGGCTCCGACGGAATCGCATCGCCGGGCCGCCAAAGCCCCGACTCGAGCTTCTCTTTCAGAACCTCTTGAAGCTGATAGTACAACGGCACAAAACTGTGCCGATCAAGCTCCTGATCAAGGATCGCGGACTCGCGAGCACGCACAAGCCGAGTATACGACCGGAGCGTTCCCGGCCGACACAGAAATGAGAGATTTGCAGGCCTTTAAGCGCGAGCGACGGGACTCGAACCCGCGACCTCCGGCGTGACAGGCCGGCGCTCTAACCAACTGAGCTACGCCCGCTAGGGACGTCCGAGCATAGCGGCCCGAGCGTGTTCCCAATCAGCTCGACGGCCTCCAGGTCGTGTACCTGCGGGCTGTTGAAGATGAGCGCGTCGAGGCCGGCGTCGAGGAGCTCGCTGCACCTTTCGGCGACGGTGTCCGGATCGCCGACGATCCAGGTGGCGAGCCGCTCCGTCGGCAGGCCGCTGCCCTCGGCGATGCGCTGGAAGAGCGCGTCCGCCTCGTCCTGCGTCGGCATCACGAGCACGGTGCCAAGTCGCGTCTTGGTGATCTCGGAGGGGTCGCGACCAAGCCGCTCGCAGTGGCCCTCGAGGACGCCGACGAGGTGCTTGATCCGATCGGCGTCGCCGAAGAAGTTGGACGCGTCGGCGTACTGCGCGACCATCCGGAGCGTCTTCTTCTCACCACTGCCGCCGATCATGATCGGGATGTCGCCGCGGATCGGCTTCGGATTGTTGAAGGCCTCGTGGACGCTGTGGTGCTTGCCCTCGTAGGTGGCGCGCTCCTGGATGAACATCGCGCGGGCGATGTTGAGGTGGTCCTCGAGTCGCTCGAAGCGCTCGCGCAGCGACGGGAAGTCGTAGCCGTAGGCGGTAGCTTCGTCCACGTTCCAGCCGGCGCCGATGCCATGGATCGCCCGGCCGCCTGAGATCACGTCGAGAGTGGTGGTCATCTTGGCGTGGAGGGCCGGGTTCCGATAGGTGGTCGCGCCGACGAGCAGGCTCAGGTTGACGCTGCTCGTCCGCGCGGCGAGCGCCGACAGGATCGCGTTGCCCTCGAGCATCCAGTTCTCGGGCGGCCCGACGCCGCGGATCTGGAAGAGGTGGTCCATGACCAGGACCGTGTCGAAGCCTGACGACTCGGCGGTCGTGGCTATGTCGGACAGGCGCTCGAAGAGCTCCTCTTCGCTGACACCCGGGAAGTTGAAGTTCGGTATCTGCAAACCGAGGTGTATGGGCGCGCGGAGCATTTTTCGAGGATACGCACCGGGCTTGGGGTAGCGTCCCGCGCGTGCAGCTCGCGGGAGCCAGAGCGCTCATCACCGGGGCCACCGGAGGCATCGGCGGGGCAGTAGCCCGTGCGCTCTACGGCCGTGGGGCGCACGTGCTCCTGACGGGGCGCCGCGAGGAGCAGCTCGAGGAACTTCGGGCGAACCTTGGCGACCGCGCCGAGGCAATCGCGCTCGATCTCGCGGAGCGCGCCGCCCCGACGCAGCTCGCCGGGTCGGCGGGCGCGGTGGACGTGCTGGTGGCCAACGCCGCGCTGCCGGCGAGCGGCCGCGTCGAGGACTTCGAGCCCGACCAGATCGACCGCGCCCTCGACGTGAACCTGCGCGCGCCGATCCAGCTGACGCGCGCGCTGCTTCCCGGGATGCTCGAGCGCGGTCGCGGTCACGTCGTGCTCGTGTCGTCGCTCTCGGGGAAGGTCGCCTCGCCGCGCTCAGGCATCTACTCGGCCACCAAGTTCGGCCTGCGCGGCTTCGCTGCAGGCCTGCGCGAGGACCTCGATGGGAGCGAGATCGGCGTGACGGTCGTCTTCCCCGGGTTCGTGAGCGATGCGGGTTTCTTCGCCGAGAGCAGAGTGCGGCTCCCGCGCTGGGTCGGTACACGGACGCCCGAGCAGGTGGCGGACGCGATCGCGCGCGGAATCGAGGATGAACGCGCGGAGGTGGACGTAGCGCCGCTCAGCCTGCGGCTCGGGACTCGCATCGCGGAGCTGGCGCCCATGACCGCCGCTCGCGTCCAGCGCAGGCTCGGCTCGGAGCGGATCGCCGACGATTTCGCCGACGCTCAGCGTAAAAACCGCTGAGCAGTCTGCGGAGGACTACGTTCACCTTCAGGTCCCCATATGCCGATGCTGTGAGCATGGGGAAGACGATGACGCGCGCTCCAATGCTCACTCGGCTCGGGCTGCTCGCAGCACTCGCCGCACTCGTCGTGGTTGCCGCCGTAACCATTGCAGCGCCCGGAAACAGCTCGAACAAGGGCGGCGGCTCGCCGGCCGCCACCGAGTCCGCCCTCGAGGGCATCCCGCAGTCCGGAATCACGCTCGGATCGCCCAAGGCGCCGGTCACGATGGTCGAGTTCGCCGACCTCCAGTGCCCGTTTTGCGCCGAGTACCAGCGCGACGTCTTCCCGACCATCCTGAAGCGTTACGTGCGTACCGGCAAGGTGCGGCTCGAGCTCCGGCTGCTTCGCTTCATCGGCCCCGACTCCGACCGGCTCGCCCGCGCGGCAGTTGCGGCCGGGAGCCAGAACCGGATGTGGCAGTTCGTCGATTTGGCCTACGAGCGCCAGGGCCACGAGAACTCGGGCTACGCCACCGACGGCTTCATCAACAGCCTCGCCCGGGGCGCGGGCCTCGACAAGCTCGACTCAGGCGCGGGCGCGGAGCAGCAGGTGAATCGCAACGAGCGGATTGCGCGCACGGTCGGCCTCGATTCGACTCCCTCCTTCCTGATCGGCCCCACGGGCGGCCCGTTCACCGGCTTCGAGCCCTCGGAGCTCACCCCGGGCGCCTTCGTGCCGGCGATCGAGAAGGAACTCAAGGGATGACCAAGGCGATTGCCGGGCTCGCCCTGGCCGGCCTGGCGATCAGCGCCTACCTCACGTGGGTCCACTACGCCGGCATCGAGCCGCTCTGCACCGGCGTCAGCGACTGCGAGCGCGTGCAGAGCTCGGACTATGGGGAGCTGGTGGGCATTCCGGTCGCGCTGATCGGCGTCGTGGGCTACGCGGCGATCCTCGCCTCGTTGAGGATGCGCGTCGAGGTGACCGCGCTGCTCGCCTACCTCGGGCTCGCGTTCAGCGCTTACCTCACCTGGGCCGAGGTGTTCCGGATCGATGCGATCTGCCAGTGGTGCGTGGCGAGCGCGCTCGTCTCGCTTGCGATCGCCGTGCTCGCGACGGTGCGGGCGCTCGGCGCGCCGCTACATCACCGGGCGCTGAGCTGAGCTGTCCGGCTCGAGGCGGTCCTCCTCGAGATCCAGAGCCACGCGCACGATGCGCGCCTGCTCGCGCTTGTGGGCCGCCGAGTAGCCCTCGCCGGTAGCGGCCCGCAGCTGGCGCCCGACGTAGTCGTACGACATCTGCTCCGGGAGGATCTTCGCCATCCGCCGCCGCATGAACGCGCGCGCGCCCATGTTGCGCGGCTCCTCCTGTACCCAGACGACGCGCTCGAGGTTGGGGTAGCTCTCCATCAGCTTGACCAGGTCGTCCTCGGGGAACGGGTAGAGCAGCTCGACGCGCGCGATGGCGATGTGGGCGGCCGCGTCGCGCTCCTCGTGGCCCGCGATGTCGTAGTAGATCTTGCCCGAGCACAGCACGAGCTTGGTTACAGCCTCGCGGCCGCCCTCGGCGAAGCGCGGGTCGTCGATCACGCGCTCGAAGTGGCCGTCAGACAGCTCCTCGAGCGTCGAGGCCGCCTCCGGCAGGCGCAGCAGGCTCTTCGGCGTCATCACGATCAGCGGCCGCGGCTTCGACACGAGCGCCTGGCGCCGCAGCAGGTGGAAGTACTGGGCCGGCGTCGTGCAGTTCGCCACGCGGACGTTCCCCTCCGCTGCCGCCTGGAGGAAGCGCTCGACGCGGCCGCTCGAGTGCTCGGGGCCGGAGCCCTCGTAGCCGTGCGGCAGCAGCAGCGTGAGCCGCGAGGTCTGGCCCCATTTGGCGAGGCCAGAGACGAGGAACTGGTCGATGATCACCTGCGCGCTGTTCACGAAGTCGCCGAACTGCGCCTCCCAGAGCACCAGCGCGTCGGGCGCCTGGACGCTGTAGCCGTACTCGAAGCCCATGCACGCCTGCTCGGAGAGCGGGCTGTTGTGCAGCTCGAACGGCGCGTTCGCGTCGCGCAGGTGCTGGAGCGGGCTGTGGCGCTCGCCGGTATTCGCGTCGTGCAGCACCGCGTGGCGCTGGCTGAACGTGCCCCGCTCGGTGTCCTGGCCGGTGAGCCGTACGGGCACGCCCAGCGCGAGCAGCGTGCCGAACGCAAGCGCCTCGGCGTGCGCCCAGTCGATCGGGCCGCCGGACTCGATTGCCTCGCGGCGGCGTTCGAGCAGCGGCTGCAGCTTGCGGTGGAGCTGGAAGCCCTCGGGCAGCTGGAGCAGCTGCTCGCCGATGGACCGAAGCGTGTCCGCAGGGACCGTCGTGCGCGGCTCGCGGCTCATCGTGCGGTCGAGCTCGTGCGCGCCGGTCTCTGGCGGCGCGCCGATCGACTCCTTCAGCTCCGCGTGTGCCTGCGCCATTCGGTCGTAGGCGTCGCTCGCCATCCGGTCGGCCTCCTCCTGCGTGACCACGCCGTCGGCGATCAGGCGGTCCGCGTAGAGCTTCCGCACGGGCGCGTGGTTCTTGATGGCCGCGTACATCTGCGGCTGCGTGTAGGCCGGCTCGTCGGTCTCGTTGTGGCCGAAGCGTCGGTAGCCGATCAGGTCGATCAGAGCGTCGCGGTCGAAGGTCTCGCGGTAGGCGTGTGCGAGCCGGACCGCCGCAGTGCAGGCCTCCACGTCGTCGGCGTTCACGTGGATGATGGGCATGTCGAAGCCCTTTGCGGGGTCCGACGCGTAACGCGTCGAGCGCGCCTCGAACGGGTCGGTCGTGAAGCCGAGCTGGTTGTTTGCGATCAGGTGGATCGTGCCGCCCGTCGAGTAGCCGGGCAGCGCGTGGAGATTGAGCGTCTCGGAGACGATGCCCTGGGCCGGGAAAGCGGCGTCGCCGTGGATCAGCACCGGCACGACCGCAGCCGGATCGTGGGCGATCTCGCGTGCCTTGCGGGTCGTCTGGTCGGCGCGCGCCCGGCCCTCGATAACCGGGTTGACGTACTCGAGGTGGCTCGGGTTCGGGGACAGCGTGACGGTCACGCTGCGGCCCGTGTGGGTCGGGTACGTGCCGCTCGCGCCGTAGTGGTACTTCACGTCGCCGGTGCCGCCTTCGGGCGCCGCGGTCTCGACTGCAGTGGTCTGCTCGCCCTCGAACTCGGCGAGGATCGCCGCGTAGGGGCGCCCGACGGTGTGCGCGAGAACGTTGAGCCGGCCGCGGTGCGCCATGCCGAGCACAACCTCGCGGGCACCGGCTTTGGCCGCCAGCTCGATCGTCTCGTCGAGCATCGGCACGAGCGCGTCGAGGCCCTCGATCGAGAACTGCTTCTTGCCGAGGAAGGCCTTGTGGAGGTAGTTCTCGAGCGCCTCCACCTCGGAGAGCCGCTCGAGCAGGCGGCAGCGATCCTCAGCCTTCAGCGGTTGGCGGTAGGTGCCCGACTCGATCGCCTGGCGCAGCCAGACGCGCTGCTCGTGATCGGAGATGTGCTCGATCTCGTAGGCGATCGTCCCCGTGTAGGTCTGGCGGAGGTGGGGCAGAGCGTCGGCGAACGTGTCGCCCGGCACCGCCACACGCAGGACCGACGCCGGGATGCGGCGCATCAGCTCATCGTTAAGGGCGACCGTGGCCGGCTCGAGCGCCGGGTCGCCCACCGGCTCTGACCCGAGCGGGTCGAGCCGCGCCGCCAGGTGGCCGTGCATCCGGTGCGCCTTGACCAGTGAGGTGGCCGCCTGCACGGCCTGCAGCAGCGAGGCATCGGCGACCGGTGCGGCGGCCGGGACCGACGCTGCTGGCACCGGCTCGTCGGCCGTGACCGGCTGAGCCTCGACCGGCGCGGCGACGCCCATAGCGCCGAAGACGGAGTCGTAGAAGCCTTCTTGGCCCTGGAGCAGCTGGTCGATGCTGCGGAGGAACGCTCCCGACTCCGCGCCCTGGATTACGCGGTGGTCATAGGTCGAGGTCATGGTCATGACCTTCTGGATCCCGAGCTCCTGAAGCTTGGCCGGGTCGGCGGCCGTGAGTCCGGGCGGGTAGCCGATGGCGCCGGTCGCGACGATCGTGCCCTGGCCCGGCATCAGCCGCGGCACGCTGGCGACGGTGCCGATGCCGCCCGGGTTCGTGAGCGTGATGTTCGCGCCCTGGTATGCGTCGGGCTGAAGGGTGTTGTCGCGCGCGCCCACGACGAGCTCGTCGTAGCGCCCTACGAAGTCCGTGAAGTTCAGCTCGCTCGCGTCGCGGAGGACTGGGACAACGAGTGAGCGGGTGCCGTCCTTGCGCTCCACGTCCACGGCCAGGCCGAGGCTCACCGTCCCGGGCCTGACGCGCTGCGGCTTGCCGTCCTGCTCGGCGTACGAGTGGCCCATGACCGGCATCTCGCGCGCGGCCTGCACGATCGCCCAGGCGATCAGGTGGGTGAAGGAGAGCTTCTTCCCGGCGGCCTTGAGCGCCTTGCGCTGGGTGTCGAGCGTGTCGACCGGCAGCGTGCGGAAGCTCGTGGCCGTCGGGATCGAGCGGCTGTCGTTCATGAACTTCACGAGCGTCGCGGCGGGGCCGCGGATGGGCTCGACGGCGGCGCCCTCGGCCGGCGGGGGGGCGCCATTGTCCTCGATGGCGGTGAGCACGTCTTCCTTTGTCACGCGCCCGCGCGGGCCTGAGCCGTGAATACCTGTCAGGTCCAATCCGTGCGCACTGGCGATGCGCGCGGCGACGGGAGTTGCGTTTCCTCCGTTCGTCGTGGGCGCCTCGGCGGCGGGCTTTACCTCAGTGGGCTCGGCCTTGGGCTGAACCGGGCCATTCGAGGCTCCAGCTCCGGCGGCGATGCGACACAGAACCGAACCAACCGCAACCGTCTGGTCCGCTTCGACGAGGATCTCGGAAATCGTCCCCGCGACCGGTGAGGGAACCTCCGCATCGACCTTGTCGGTGGAGATCTCGACGAGCGGGTCGTCGACGGCCACCGAGTCGCCGACCTTCACGCGCCACTCGAGAATGGTGCCTTCGGCGACGGAGTCGCCCATCTCGGGGAACGTGACGTCCGTGAGCTCTCCGCCGGCATCGTCCGGCTCCGGGGTTGCCGGGGCCGCCCCGTTTCCGCCGTCCGGGTCTATCTCGCCGAGCACAGCTCCCACCTGAACGGTCTCATCGGCTTCAGCGACGATCTTTACAAGCGTTCCGGCGGCTGGAGCGGGAACTTCGGCGTCGACCTTGTCGGTCGAGATCTCGACGAGCGGCTCGTCGGCCTCCACGCGATCGCCGACCTGCTTGAGCCAGCCCAGCACCGTACCCTCGGTGACTGACTCACCCATGGGGGGCATGCTGATCTGAACGCTCGTGGCGCGGGTTGCCATCCGCCACTCAACTGTAGCCCCCCGCGCCCGCGCCGCTAGTTTGTGGGCGGTGAGGACCGTCCGCAGCGCTGCCGCGGTGGCCCTCGTCGTGATCGCCGTACTCGGCGGGGGGCTGCTGGCGCTGGCGACCTACAGCGCGGAGCGCGACCTCAGCGTGGGCCGCATCGAGGTCTCGGTGCAGCCGCTCCACACCGGGGCGCTCGACATCTACGTGCCGCTGGTGGACTGGGGAGCCCGCTTCTCCGCGGTGCGCTTCCCGGCGCGGCTCTCGATCGACGTGCGGACGGTCAACCGCCAAGCCGCGCAGCTACTGGCGGAGGGGCAGCTCCCCGACGTCGAGGCGGTGCGCGACGAGGCCGCCGACGCCG
Organism: Actinomycetota bacterium; assembly: GCA_046731915.1. Classification (GTDB taxonomy): domain Bacteria; phylum Actinomycetota; class Thermoleophilia; order Solirubrobacterales; family Thermoleophilaceae; genus JACVRW01. The sequence continues at coordinate 11,796 of JBKPME010000145.1, read as the reverse complement.
TCGTGTCGTACCTGCGCGTGCTGCTGCTGCTGGTCTTGCTCTGCGGCCTGGGCGCCGGGCTGATCGTGGCGCTGGCCGTGCGCGGGCACGGCGCGCCGCCGCTGCGCTGGCTGTTCGTCGCGGCGGGTGGGACGGCCCTGGCGGGCTGTCTCGCGCTCGCCCTCCTCCTGCCGCCGCGCGGCGAGATCGCGGACCCGGAGTACTACGCGAATGGTCCGGACATCCCGGTCGCGCTGCGGACCATCGAGCAGGCGCAGGGGTCCGCGCGGGTGATCTCGGAGGAGCTGAACGAGCAGCTCGTGGGGCTCGCGCGGCTGGTCTCCGAGTCCTCGCAGCGCCAGGCTCTGGGCCTCCGCAGCTTCATCGTCGCGTCGGACCTGCACAACAACCTGCTCGCTCTTCCCGCGCTCGACCGCGCAGTCGGCCCGCGGCCGCTCTTCTTCGCAGGCGATCTCACCTCGAGCGGCTCGCCGTTCGAGTTCTCGCTGGTGCGCCGGATCGTGCGGCTCGGGCACCCGTTCGTGTTCGTCTCGGGCAACCACGACTCGGACGCGCTCGTGCGCCGGATGGCGCTCGCCGGCGGCATCGTGCTGACCCAGCGCGGCCGCCTGCGCGCCGATGGAAGCTACGGGTCACTGGTGGTGCGCGTGCGCGGGCTGCGTGTGGCCGGCTATGCGGACCCGTTCGAGCGGCGCGCGAGCGAGCACTTTCGTGCACGCGGCGAGCCGCGGCCGGATGGGGGACAGCGCGAAGAGTTTCGCGAGTGGCTCGAGCCACTGGTGGGGCGCGTCGACGTCGTCATGGTCCACGAGCCGCAGCTGGCCGAGGACGCGGCCGAGGAGCTCCGGCGCACTGCGCCGCGACGGCCGCTCGTGCTGCTCACGGGACACACGCACGTGTCGAGCTTCGAGTCGTCGGCGAATTTCGTGGAGCTGAACGGCGGCACGGTGGGGGGCGGCGGTACCGGCAACCTGGAGAAGACGCAGCCCTTCGGCCTGGCCGTGCTCACATACACGCGCGACGGCGGCTTCGAGCCTGAGGCGGCGGACCTCGTGGAGATCGACGCCCACCGCGGCTCGGCGCGCGCGGAGCGCTTCCGAATCGAGCCGTGATTCTTACGCACAGCTAACGCGCCGCTAAGGCGGCCTTCAGACGTCGTGGCGAGGCTCCTCGCATGCCCGACATAACGATCACCCCGCGCAGGAAGAGGCTCTCGACCCAGACGGTGACGCTCAGGCTTGTGGCTGCCTCGCTGATCGCGTCAGCCGCGATCGGGGGTGGGCTGGCGATTCAGATGGCGAGCGGCAACGACCCGGCGCTCGGTGCTGGCACGAGCAACACGCAGGCCGGCACGGGGAGCGGCTCGGCGAGCGACGACTCGTCGAACGACTTCGGCCCGACCGAGGACGGATCGGACGACTTCGGGCAGGCCGCGAGCCCGCCAAGCTCGGTCACGACGAGGTCCTCGTGATCCGCGACGCGCACCGCGTGTCGCACGAGCACGAGCGGGCGTTCGACCTGTTCGGAACCTCGGTGCGCATCCTGGCGGGCGGCCCGGCAGCCGAGGGCGAGCCGGGCCCGGAGCTGGCGGCGGCGGTCGCGGAGGCACTTCTGTGGAGCTGCCAGCTCGAGTTGACGCGGTTCGATCCGCACAGCGAGCTGAGCCGCCTGAACGCCGACCCCGCGCCCGCGCGCCTGACGACGAAGCTGGTCGCGGCCGCCGTCGCCGCCGCCCGCGACGCAGCGGACCGAAGTGGAGGGTTGGTTGATCCCACGCTCCTCGGCGCGATCGAGGATGTGGGGTACGCGCAGCCGCGCCGCGGCGTCGAGCCCGCCTCGCTCGCAGAGGCCATCCGCGTCGCCCCGCCACGACGGCCGGCCGCTCCCGCGCCGGCACGCGAGCCTGCATGGGCGGCGATTGCTGTTGCCGGGCGGGAGGTCCGCCGGCCACCGGGCGCTCGGCTCGACCTTGGCGGGACCGCGAAGGGCTTCGCCGCCGATCGCGCGGGGGCCGCGCTCAAGGCCCAGCACGCTTTCACCGTCGACGCGGGAGGCGACATCGTGATCGGCGGCACGGGTGATGTGCCGCGACGGGTCGCGATCGCGCATCCACTCGATGCCGGCAGGGAGCTCGAGTTCAAGCTGGCCGCCGGCGCCGTGGCCACCAGCGGGCTCGGCACGCGGATCTGGCCGACCGAGGCCGGCTTCGCCCACCATCTGCTCGATCCCGCGACCGGGCTTCCCGCCTGGACCGGCGTTATCCAGGCGACGGCACTCGCCGCGAACGGCGTCGACGCGGAGACACTCGCCAAGTCGGCGGTGCTGTCGGGGCCGAAGGGTGGCCTCGAGCTGCTCGAGCGGGCCGGCGGGGCCCTTGTCCTCGACGATGGAGAGATCGTCCTGGCCGGCCCGCTTCGCGAGCACGCCCGGGAGGCTGCGTGACGAGCAGCATCGACCCCGGTCAGCACGTCTGGTGGTTGGCGAGCCGCTCGGTCGGCGTCGTGGCGCTGGTGCTGGTGTCGCTGTCCGTGGCCCTTGGGCTATCGATGTCGGGCAGGCTTGTGCGTGGGCCCGGCGTGGCTGCGCGGCTCAAGACGGTCCACGAGGCGCTCGCGCTCAGCGGGCTGCTGGCGATCGTCCTCCACGGGCTCCTGTTACTGCCGGACCCGTACCTCCATGCCGGTATCGCTGGGATCACCGTTCCGTTCGCGCTGTCCACGCGACCGGCCTGGACCGCCGCGGGCATCGTCGGGGGGTGGCTGGCCGCGATCATCACTGTGAGCTTCTACGTGCGCCCGTGGATAGGGGCGCGGACGTGGCGGCGGCTGCACCGCTGGACGTTCGCGGTCTACCTCCTTGGTCTGGAACATACGATCGGCGCCGGTACCGACGCCGGCGCGACCTGGCTGCTCGCAATGGTGACGCTCACCGTGCTGCCCGTACTGGTCACCGGCGCCCACAGGCTGGTCACCCTCGACCGAAGGCCCGTCCCGGCGAAACCCTGAGCACACCCGACGGCGTGGGAAGCTTCGCGCCGATGACACACTCGCGCGACTCCGCCACCCCGGCCCGCACGACCTCCTCCCCGCCCGCCGAGCACCCGGCCTCCTCCGCGTCCCGCGAGCATCCGGCCTCCTCCCCGTCCGCCGAGCATCCGGCCTCCCCCTCGTCCGCCGAGGAGCCGGCCTCCCCCTCGTCCGCCGAGCATCCGGCGTCCCCCTCGTACGCCGAGCATCCGGCCTCCTCCTCGTCCGCCGAGCATCCGGCGTCCCCCTCGTACGCCGAGCATCCGGCCTCCTCCCCGTCCCACGAGCACCCGGCCTCCCCTCCCCGTCGCCGCAAGCACTGGGGCTGGGGCTTCCAGGATCAGCAGCCGCCGCACGAGCAGGTCGAGGTTGCGGCAGCGGGTGCCCGCCAGCATCTCGGCTTCCCGCCGGCGGAGGTCGAGCGCCCTGTGCCGCTCGAAGCGATCGAGCTCCCCCCATCAAAGCTGGACCCGCCCGCCTCGCTGGCGCACATCTGTGCCACCGACCGTTACGAGCGCGTCACGCACTCGTACGGAAAGTCCTACCGCGACGTTGTGCGCGCGTTCCGCGGCCGCTACGACAACCCGACGGACGTCGTCGCCCGCCCGCAGGACGAAGCCGAGCTCGAGCAGGTGCTTGCCTGGTGCGAGGAGGCGGGCGCCGTCGCGATCCCGTTCGGAGGCGGCACCAGCGTGGTCGGCGGAGTGGAGCCCCCTGCCGAGCGGCCCTCGGTGACCATCGACATGGGCTCGATGGATCGCGTGCTCGAGGTGGACCCGGCATCGCGTGCTGCGCGGATCCAGGCCGGTGCCACAGGACCGCGCCTCGAGGAGCAGCTGCGGGCGCACGGGCTCACGTTGCGCCACTTCCCCCAGTCATTCGAGTACTCGACGCTCGGCGGGTGGATCGCGACCCGGGCGGGCGGCCACTACGCGACACTCCACACGCACATCGACGACTTCGTCGAGTCGATACGGGCGCTCACGCCGCGCGGCCTCTGGGAGAGCCGCCGCCTGCCGGGGTCGGGAGCCGGGCCGAGCCCCGACCGGATGCTGATTGGCTCGGAGGGCATCCTCGGCGTGATCACGGAGGCGTGGATGCGAGTCCAGGACGCGCCCCGCTTCAAGGAGTCGGCCGCGGTTCTGTTCGGCTCGTTCGGATCCGGTGCGGAGGCCGTGCGCGCGCTGGCGCAAGCCGGCCTCCACCCGTCGAACTGCCGGCTGCTCGACAGCGACGAGGCCGCGCTCATGGGCGCTCTCCCGGCAGGCACGACCTCGGAAGCGCCAGCGGCCGTGCTTGTGCTCGGCTTCGAGTCCGCCGACCATGAGCTAGGCCCCTGGATGAGCCGAGCGGTGGAGCTCTGCGAAGACCACGGCGGCCGCCCACGCGAGCGACCCGCTGCGGACGCGGAGCGCTCAACCCGCGGCGAATCCGAGACCGCCTGGCGCAACGCCTTCCTTCATGCGCCCTACCTCAGGGACACGCTCGTCGCCGCGGGTGTCTTCGTCGAGACGTTCGAGACGGCGGTCACGTGGGACCACTTCGACGACCTCGTCGCGACAGTCCGCGAACGCACGTGTGACGAACTCGGAGGTGACGGAATCGTGACCTGCCGGCTCACGCACGTCTATCCGGACGGGGCCGCGCCGTACTTCACCGTGCTCGCGCCGGCTCGGCGAGGTGACGAACTCGCCCAGTGGGAGGAGGTGAAGGCGGCCGCCTCCGAGGTGATCATCGCGGGCGGGGGAACCATCACGCACCACCACGCAATTGGCCGCGACCACCGTCGCTGGTACGACCGCCAGCGCCCCGACCCGTTCGCCGCCGCCCTGCGCGCGGCAAAGTCCGTGCTCGACCCGGCGGGCATCCTGAACCCGGGCGTCCTGATGGACCCGTGAAGAGGAGCCCCCGATGAGGGACATAGGTTTGGCCCCAATTGGGACGGGGTCTGACCCCGTAGCCGCGCAGGGGACAGAGGACTGAGCCCAACCCGGTGACGGGGTCTGACCCCATCACCCGTTCTGGGGACGGGGTCAGACCCCACAGTCTGCCCGGACTCCCCAGGCTGCCGCGGGTTCGCTCGGGACTGCGAGGATTCGGCTCGTGACCGCACGGCGACGCGAACTGGCCCGCGCCGACCGTGTCCTGGCGGGGCTGTGGCGATTGCGGCTGCCGCTACCGTGGCCGGGGGTTCCGCATGGCAATGCGTACGCGATCGCCGCAGGTGATGGGGTGGTGCTCGTCGACACCGGCCTGCATGAGCCCGGCTCCATGCGCCAGCTCGAGCTCGCTCTCGAGCAGGTCGGTTTGCGCGTGGAGCACGTGCGGCTCGTGGTCTGCACGCATGCGCACTCGGATCACTACGGACAGGCCGCTTCGATCATGGAGCGGAGCGGCGCCGAGCTGTGGATGCACCCCAACCACCGCCACATGACGAAGGCCGCCGAGGACCCGGAGCGTGCCTTCGAGCAGCGCTTCGAGATCGCGCGCCTGTCGGGCGTGCCCGCGGACGCGCTCGCCGCGTACCGCGAGGCGCGCGGCGGGACCTCCTTCGGCATCGCCGAGATCGTCATGCCCGACAGGGAGCTGCTGCCCGGTGTCGAGATCGAGACCGACCTTGGGATCTGGCAGGTGCACGAGACTCCCGGCCACGCGCCCTCTCACGTCGTGCTCCACCAGCGAGAACGCGGCCTGCTCCTCTCCGGCGATCACCTGCTCGGCCGTGTCTCGCTGTACTACGACTTCGGCTACACGGCCGACCCGGCCGGTGAGTTCCTGAACAGTCTCGGCGTGGTCGATGGGCTCGACGTCCAGCTCGTGCTCTCGGGGCACGGCCGGCCGGTGCGCGGTGCCCGCCGGCTGACGGAGGCGAACCGCCGCGCCGTCGCCGAGCGCATCCAGCGCATCTGCGACTCGCTCGCGAATGGTCCGCGAACGGCCTTCGACCTCGTGCCAGAGATGCTGGATGTCGAGCTGCCCGGCCCGATGATGATCGGCTGGGGCCTCACCGAGGCGCTCTGCTACCTGACCCACCTCGAGCTGGCCGGCGAGGTCGCGAAGGTCGACGGAGCCGGCACCGAACGCTGGCAGCGCCTGCCGGCCCGCTCGCGGGGCTAAATCGAGGGCGTCGGTTTTCCGCCAGCAAGTCGGCGGATCGCCCCCATGGCCGCGCCGAAGTGCCCTTGCACGCTGCCCCCTGTCTTTCGCCGTGGAGGTCGAGTTCCCCGGCCGGCGCGACGACTCTGAAGCGCTATCTGCGCGTGATCCTCGACGGCATCCGGCCCGAGGGAGCGTCGAAGCTCCGGCCGGGCGCCCCCGAAGCTGTCCTAGGAACCTAGACGGGCGCCTTGGCGCGAGTCCACGGATGGGCCGCGCGCAGCGCAGCCAGGATCGCGCGGGTTGCCGGCGAGCGGTTGAGCGTGTAGAAGTGAATTCCGGGCGCGCCCCGCGCCAGGAGATCGGAGCACTGGAGGGTCGCGTAAGCGACCCCGAGCTCTGCAACCGCTTCCGGGTCGTCGGCGCGCCCGTTCAGCTGCCGCTCGAGGTCCTCCGGGATCGACGCGCCGCACATGTCCGTGAAGCGGTGTATCTGCCCGTAGTTTGTGATGGGCATGATCCCGGGGATGACCGGCACCTCGATGCCGACCCCGCGCGCGTCCTCGACATAGTCGAAGTAGGCATCGTTGTCGAAGAACAGCTGGGTGATGAGGAAGTCCGCGCCGGCGTCGATCTTCTCCTTCGCGTAGCGAAGGTCGCTCGCGCGGTCGGGCGCGTCGAGGTGCACCTCCGGGAAGCCGGCGGCGCCGACGCAGAAGTCGAAGTTGTCCTTGATCACCCGGATCAGCTCGACCGAGTAGGAGAGCCCGCCCGGGTGGGGCTTCCAAGTGGTCTCGCCGCGCGGGGGATCGCCGCGGAGCGCGAGCACGTTCTGGATGCCCGATGCCTGGATCTCCCCGAGGAGCTCCACAAGCCGCTCGCGCGGCTCGCCGACGCACGAGAGATGCGCCATCGCCTCGATGCCGAAGTCGCGCTTGATCGTCTTCGTGATCTCGACGGTCGTGTTGCGCGTCGTGCCTCCCGCGCCGTAGGTGACGGAGACGTAATCGGGCTGGTCGTCCTTCAGGACGTCGAGCGTGTTCCGGAGCGTCTGATGGCCCTCGTCCGTCTTGGGTGGGAAGAACTCGAACGAGAAGACAGGCCGCTGGCGCTCGAGCAAGTCCGCGATCCGCATTGGAACAGACCTTAACACGATCGTGTCAAGGTTGGTCGGGCGGCAAGATCTCGAGCCCGGTCGCGACCGTCTCGCGGCCGCCAACGCGGTACTGGACGTCCACCGAGTCGTTCTTGCCGTAATAGCCCCAGAGGCCGAAGAAGATCGCGGTCCACCTGCCCTTGCTGAGGCGCTCCTTCTCGAGCGGCCTGTCGAAGTGGAGCTCGCGGCCGACCAGCTCGTAGTCCTTCCCCGCCTCCTGCGGCACGCCGTTCACGAACACGCGGATCGGCGGCTTGGCGGCCGCGGGCAGGGGCACGCGCCAGCGCGCGCTCACGTAAGCTCCCGCCGCAGTGCTTCGTAGGCGCTCTCACCGTCGCGCTGTGAGAGCACCCTGCGGCGCAGGCGGCCGGTGAACGCCTCGCTCGAACCGTCGCCGCGCACGTCCACGCCGGCCCGGATCCGTCCCGGGCCCGCCAGCTCGAGCCTGGCCACGACGATCTGGACCGGATCGAGCCGCCTGAAGAGCGTGCCGCCCAGCGGGCGCTCGTCGGCGGTCTGCTCGAGCTCGCGGCCCTGGCTCTGGATTGCGGCGAGTGCCCGGTCGAGATCCGGGCAGTGCTCCTTGCGTACGCGCGCGCCGTCCCGGAGGGTGACCGTGTACGGGTCAGCCACCGATCGCCGACATCGTCCGCGGCGGCTGGCGGAAGCCGGGCTCGCCAACGCGGTGCTTCAGCTCCTTGCGCCAGACGGCGTCGCGGATCACCCGTTCCACCTCGGCGTCGCTCGCGCCGTCGCGGAGCGGCGCGCGCAGGTCGGTCTCGTGGATCGAGAAGAGGCACGTGCGGAGCTTGCCGTCTGCCGTCAGGCGGATGCGGTTGCAGTCCGCGCAGAAGGGCTCCGACACCGGGTTGATGAAGCCGATCTCGCCGCGCCCGTCGGCGAAGCGGAACACGCGCGCGGTCGAGTGCGGTTCGCGCGTCCGCTCCTCGAGCGGGTAGACGCGGTCGATGATCGCGCGGATCTCCTCGCCGGTCAGCACCTGGTCCTTTGACCACGCGTGATCGCCGTCCAGCGGCATGAACTCGATGAAGCGCACCTGGTAGCTGGTGGAGCGCGCGAAGTCCGCGAACGGCAGCGCCTCCTCCTCGGTGAAGTCGCGCAGCGCCACGGCATTCACCTTGATCGGCGTCACCTGCGGGAAGGCTCCGATCGCCGCGAGGCCGCGCAGAACCTGCGGGAGCGAGTCGCGCCGGGTGAGCTGGAAGAAGCGGTCGCGTTGGAGCGAGTCGATCGAGACGTTCACGCGCGTGATCCCCGCCTCAACGAGGGCGGCCGCGTCGCGCTCGAGCAGGTAGCCGTTCGTGGTGAGGGAGAGGTCCTCGATCCCGTCCACGCGCGCGAGCATCGACACCAGCCGCGGGAACTCGCGCCGCACGAGCGGCTCACCGCCGGTGAGGCGCAGGTCCGTGACGCCCATTCGGGCCAGCAGCCCGACGATCCGCTCGATCTCCTCGAAGCGGAGCACCTCGTCGCGGTCGAGCCAGGGCAGGCCGTCGGCAGGCATGCAGTACTGGCAGCGGAAGTTGCAGCGGTCGGTGACTGAGACGCGCAGGTCCGAGATCACGCGGCCGTGGCCGTCGACAAGCGGTTCCGGTCTCACCTTGTGGAAGGGTACCCGGCGTGGATGTGCCGCAGACGGAGATCCGCGCCCCGACGCGCGGCAACCGCAAGCTGGAGGCGCTGTTCGCGGCCGCGAACGCGGATCGGCGGCTCCACGCCTGGTGGTACATGCAGCAGGTGAACGCCGACAGGCGCGACATGTCTGACCACTCGTGGGTCCACATCCAGATCATGGTGAACATCGCCCTGCGGCTGTTCCGGCTCCTGAGCCGGGGCGGGGTCGAGCCGGCGATGGTGAGTGAGCATGGGATGGGGAACCGCGATGCCGAGGTGGTGATCGCGGCCGCGTGCCTGTTCCACGACACCGGCTTCTCGATCCACCGGACGGACCACGAGCAGTACAGCCTGTTCCTGGCGGCCGACCGGATGCCGCTGCTGCTCGAGGGCATCTACGACGACCCCGAGCTCACCGTGGTGATCTCGGAGGCGCTCCATGCCGTGATTGGCCACCGGCGCGCCGGCGACCCGTTCACGATCGAGGCCGGCATCGTGCGCGTCGCGGACGCGCTCGACATGGCCAGCGGCCGCTCGCGGATCCCGTTCGAGACCCGCCGTCCCAACATTCACTCGGTGTCGGCCGCCGCGATCGACGCTGTCACGATCGAGCCCGGCAAGGAGAAGGCCGTCGAGGTGCGGGTCGCCATGAACAACTCGTCCGGGCTATTTCAGCTCGACGAGCTGCTCGCCACGAAGCTGCGCGGATCCGGCATCGAGGAGCACGTAGAGGTGGTCGCCGAGATCGAGGCCGAGCACGAGAAGCGGCTCGTGCCCGTCTTTCGGATCTAGGAGCGCACTACGAGCGCTTGTTCCGCGCCGGGTCGATCAGCTTCGTCGGCGCCGTTGGCTTCTCGCTCTTCTTCTCGCGTTGCTCGATCGGCACGTAGCTCTGCTCGCGTGAGCCCGTATAGATCTGGCGCGGCCGCGCGATCTTCGTCTCGGGGTCGGTCACCATCTCGAGCCACTGCGCGATCCAGCCGGACGTCCGCGGTATGGCGAACATCACAGTGAACATGTCGGTGGGCAGATTGAGCGCCTCGTAGATCAGCCCCGAGTAGAAGTCGACGTTCGGGTAGAGCTTGCGGTCGATGAAGTAGTCATCGTCGAGCGCGTGCTTCTCGAGCTCCACCGCGAGGTCGAGCTTGGGGTTCCGCCCGGTGACCTCGAAGACCTCCTCCACGTGCTTCTTGATGATGTTCGCGCGCGGGTCGAAGTTCTTGTAGACCCGGTGGCCGAAGCCCATGAGCTTCTCCTCCCGCTTCTTCACCTGCTCGAGGAAGTCCGGGATGTTGTCGGCCGACTCGACGCGCGCGAGCATCCGGAGCACCGCCTCGTTGGCGCCCCCGTGCAGCGGGCCATAGAGGGCCGCCACGCCGGCGGCCACCGCCGAGTACGGATCGACCTCTGAGGAGCCGACGCCCCGCACCGCGTTCGTCGAGCAGTTCTGCTCGTGGTCCGCGTGGAGGATCCAGAGGACGTCGAGAGCGCGCTCGAGCCGCGGGTCCGGCTCGTACTGCGCCTCGGTCATCTTGAACATCATCGAGAGGAAGTTGCCGGGGTAGGACAGCTCGTTGTCCGGATAGACGTAGGGCAGCCCGAGGTTGTGCCGGTAAGCGAACGCTGCGAGCGTCGGGACCTTTGCGATCAGCCGGACGGCGGCCATGTGCCGCTCCAGCTCTTCGTCGATGTTCTTCGCGTCCGGATAGAAGGTGGACAGCGCGCCGACGGTGGCGAGGAGCATCCCCATCGGGTGCGCGTCGTAGCGGAAGCCCTCCACGAACTTCTTGATGTTCTCGTGGACGAAGGTGTGGTGGGTGATCTCGAAGATCCACTCGTCGAGCTGCTGCTGGGTGGGCAGCTCGCCGTAGATCAGGAGGTAGGCGACCTCGAGATACGACGAGCGCTCGCAGAGCTCCTCAATCGGGTAGCCGCGGTACTCGAGCACCCCGGCCTCGCCGTCGATGTAGCAGACCGCGCTGCGCACCGAGGCCGTGTTCGTGAACGCCGGGTCGTAGGTCATGAGGCCGAAGTCGTCCTCCGAGACCTTGATCTGGCGGAAGTCCATCGCCTTGACGGTGCCGTCCTCGATCTCGACCTCGTAGGACTCGCCCGTGCGATTGTCGGTGACGCTCAGCGTGTCGTTCGCGGTCGCAACCCCGCCGCCGTCCTGGCGCTCTGTCTGCTCCTCAGCCATGGTTCTCCCTCTTTTCCCAGAATTGTGCCGAAGGACGCAAGCCGACTCAGCGCCGCCGGCCGAAGAGTCGCTTTAGGGTGCCGCCCACGGCGGGGCCGGACGAGGGCGGCGGGCCCAGCTCGGCGCATTGCGCGGCCGTGATGTTGAGCGTCACGGCGCGCTCGGCCGTGCGCGCCACTTCGGGGGCGTCGACGAACCTGCGCTCGCCGGAGCGGGTCACGATCACGAGCCCGTCGAAGATGTGCTCGCGGTAGTTGTCGAGCACCTGGTCGACCTTCCCGACCTCCTCGCCGTCCGAGCTGATCACCGACGTGCCGCGCTGGAGCGCGGTGTAGTGGACGGCGGAGCCGTCGTCAGCCGGGGCCATGGCTCACACGCCGAGGGCCAGCCCTGCGCTTTCCCCTCCGCTCGGTTCCTCCTCGTCCTCGGTGGCGGAGAGGTAAATGGCGAGCCCGATCGCGGTGACGACGAGCACAACGGAGATGGCTCCCACGATCCGGGTCGCGCCGGGGGTACGCGGGAAGTCCTCCCGCGACACGCCGATGGCCGTCACGATCAGCGCCCAAACGGCGAGCACTCCGCCCGCGATGTAAAAGCCCTCCACGCCTCGAAAGCTAGCGCAGGGCCCGGTGCAGCGCGGGGCTCTGGGCCACACGCACGCGGGCAGGCGCGGCGGGCTCCGGAGG
>JBKPME010000144.1:0-9150 GCA_046731915.1 Actinomycetota bacterium | reverse complement strand
TGGGCTCGGTTGCCTCTTCTTCCACATCCTGACCGGGCGGGTGCCGTTCCCGCTCGAGGGGACCGAGGCGAAGCTGTGGGCCCATGTGTCGGAGCCGCCTCCCCTGGCAAGCGCGGCCACGCCGGGTGTCCCGGCGGTCTTCGACCAGATCATCGTACGAGCCATGCAGAAGCAGCCTGAGGACAGGTTTCAGTCGGCAGGTGAGCTCGGACGCGCGGTCACGGAGGCGGCCGCCGGCGGCACACCGGTGAGGCAGCCTTCCGTCACCGCACCCCGACCGGCACCGCGTCCGTACACCCGCGGGCAGTACAACCGCGCGCTGATCCTCAACGCGTTGACCACGCCGTTCAACGTGTTGCTACTTGCCGGAATGCTGATCGCCGGCGTCGTGCTGGGGGCCTTCGGCTTCCTTCTCCCGGTCGCGATCGTCCTCTACGTGGCGGCCGCGGTCCGCACCTATTTCGACGACGACGCCCAGCAGAAGTTGTTCGACCGCGAGCGCGCGAAGCACGGCGAGCGGCTCGAGGGTGGCCAGGCCGGCCGTGATCTGTCCGAGTTCTCGCCGCGCATCGCCGACCTGATGGCGCACGCGCTCGAGAAGGACGCGCGGATCCGAGGCGCGATCGACCGCGCCGAATTGCCATATCACGAGGTGTCCGAGGAGGTGGATCGCTTCCTGGCGACGATGTGGCAGACGGCGGGGCGCGCACAGCTGCTGTCCGAGGGACTGCGGGACACGCCGCCGGAGGCCGTCGCGCGCCGGCTCGACCAGGTAAAGCGAGCCGGAGACGCGTCCAAGGCCGAGCTCATCGACGCCCTCTCGCAACAACTGGCGGTTCAGCAGAAGATGGAAGCGCAGCTGCTTCGCTTCTACGACCAGATGGAGCAGATGCTCGTGGAGCTCGACACCGTCCGCGGACACCTCCTGACCGTGTCGGCGTCGACCGAGGCGGACAACCAGGAGCGACTGGCGGACGACGTACGCGAACTCCGCGAGGAGATGGGCGCGGTCGCCGAGGGGATGGCCGCAGCGTACGCCGACCAGCCTGCAGCACAGCCCATACTCGAGCCGGAGGCGAGATGACCGCGTCGTCGCCACTCGACCGCCACGCCTCGACCGCCACCGAGCTCAAGGCACGGATCGAGGCCGAGCGACGGGGCGCGCCCTTCGTGGTCTACCGCGACGGCGACGGCAAGCAAACGCTCGTCGAGCTGAACGGCGACGAGTTCACGGTGGGCCGCCGCGAAGACAACGACCTTGCGCTGCCGTGGGACCAGGAGGTCTCGCGGCTCCACGCCGAGCTCCATCGGGTCAAGGGCGATTGGACGGTCGTGGACGACGGGCTGTCGCGCAACGGAACATTCCTGAACGGCGAACGCATCCGAGGCCGGCATCGGCTCCGGGATGGCGACCGCCTCTGCTTCGGCGAGACGATCGTGGCCTACTGCGCGCCGCGAGAGAGCGAGTCGCAATCGACGCTGGTCGTCGCGGGTGCCGTCGACGTCGAGCTCTCCGACACGCAGCGAAAGGTCCTGACCGCCCTCTGCCGCCCCCTCGGCGAGTCTGCCTTCGCCATGCCCGCGACCAACCGCGAGATCGCCGAGACGCTGTTTCTCAGTGTGGACGCGGTGAAGGCTTACCTCCGCGTGCTGTTCGAGCGGTTCGGGCTGCAGGACCTGCCTCAGAACCAGAAACGCGCGAGCCTGGCCGCCACGGCGCTCCTGAACGGCATCGTCAAGGCTCACGACCTCTAGAAGAAGCTCGAGATCTGGAGGTAGACGCTCTCGATGTTGCCTGTCGTGCCCTTGTACGCCTTCCCGCCTGAGGCGTTCGCAATGCGCTCCAATGCATCCGCTGCGCCCACGGCATCGGCGCTGTAAGCGATCGTGAAGATCCGCACCTGGGGGGCTGAGTCGTCCTGGTGCGAAACCTGCTCGACGACCTGATCGGACGTCAGGTTGGAGTCGGTGTCCTCACCGTCGGTCAGCACGACCACGGCGTTGATGCGCGTTGGGTCGTCGAGCTCGCGCACCGTCTTCAGCGCGTCCGCGGTAGCGTCGTACACAGATGTGCCGCCGTCGGCGACGAGGTGTCGCACCGTCGCCCTCAGCCTCGGTTCCATGTGCTCGAAAGCGGCGCGCAGCGGGACGAGCTCCTTGATCTCGTCGAAGAAGACGTTGAGCCCCAGCCGGTCTTTGGGCGACGCCTCGTCGAAGAAGACGTCAAGCCCTGCCTTGGCGTTCTTCAACCGGTCCTCCTGGGCCATCGATCCGGACACGTCGGTTACCAGCATCACGTTCGCCGGCTTGCGGTCCTGGTGCCACGCGGCTCTGACGCGGTTGTAGATGCGCGCCTCAGGCAGCCCGAGGACGCGCTTGGGCTGCTGTGGGTCCACCCCATGCGCGGCGTCCACGGGCGCCACCGGCCGCTCCTGCAGATCCGCGGGCCGGAAGCCCGACCGCGCGGCGAGCTCGGGGGTGATCTCCTTGGCGAGGAAGCGCTGGAACAGCTTCGCCCCGTTGCGCTCCTTGGCCGACACCCAAGGAGCGTCGATGACCAGGAACGGATTGTCGGAGTAGAAGGTCCCCTCCTTCGGATAGATGGCAACCAGCTTCTGCTGAGAGCCACGCGTGCGGTTGAAGTCGAGGAGGGTGACCTCCTCCATCGCAACGGCCGACGCATACTCGGGGCCGTCCTTCTTCAACTGGTCCTCGATGAAAAGCGTCGTATCGCCATAGTGCACGATCGAGCGCTCGATGCCGCGCACCGTCTGGCGCACGTCCGGAGAGGTCACGTCCGCATCGACGAGTCCCTCCTTCTTGCCGGTGGCGGCGTAGTACTCGGCCACCACCGCCGAGAGGCCGGAGGTCGAGAAGTCGGGATTCGTGTGAACGAAGCCGAAGTCGCCGAACTCAGGCCGGCCGACGGCGGCCCAGCCTTGTGGTGAGGTTGAGAGCCGCAGGATGTCGGCGAACCCGACTGGTTTCTCCGGGTAGCCGAGCGCCTTGGCCATCGGCTCCCACATCGCGATCACCAGCGGTGTTTGCACGAGGGACGGATTCTGAGGACGCACATACGGCCGGTCGGCATCGAAGTTGAGGAGGCGTCCCCACAATGACGACGCTGGCGACCAGGCGACCGGCCGAAGCTCCTGCGCGGCGATCGTCTCCTCGGCCTCGCCCGACGCGATGACCTGTCCTTCGACGAACACCCGCTTGTCGCCAACCTTGGGCGCGCTCTCGTTGAAGCGCCGGATCAGCGGCTTGACAAGCTTTTCCTTCTCCGGGGAGTAGGCGAAGGGAACCGCCACGGAGCCCGCCGGAGCTTCCGGCTCTCCCCGTGCGTCGTGGTCTCCGTCGCCGCTGCGCAGCACCACTGCCGCCACTACCGCGATGACTGCAACCGCGAGTATTAGAAGTTGGCTTCGCTTCACGGGCTCACCTTCCGTGAATGCCCGACGGACCAGACCTCCGCATTCTCGCGGTAGTTCGTAGAAATGGCCACTTCGCGCGAATGGGCTTGCGACGCCGTGCCGGGACGGCAGCCCTGCGCCGTCGCCCGGCAACTCGCGCCATGTCGGCGACCCGCTCCTGGAGCATGCTCAACCCGAATTGGGGATTCATCCGATCACCTCGCGGAGATGCTCCGCCGGCGCGGGGCAGCGCGACAGACCCCCTGGGTCTAGTGGTTCACACCCGTGGTCGCGGGCGCGTCAGTATTCGGAGTGCCACCCGAGGACAGGAGAGCAGCATGCAGATCACGCGTAACTCCATCGAGACCATGACCGGACCGAGCGACTGGTTCGCCGGCACCGTCTACCTCGACACCCTGGCCGCGCCGTCCGAGCCGTCACGCGTACAGGCCGCCAGCGTGCACTTCACGCCCGGCGCGCGGACCGCATGGCACACCCACCCCTTCGGCCAGAACATCTACGTCACCGAGGGTGTCGGGCTCTGCCAGCGCCGCGGCGAGTCGATCGAGGTCATCCGCCCCGGCGACCGGGTGTTCTTCGAAGCCGGCGAGGAGCACTGGCACGGGGCCGCCCCGGACCGGTTCATGACGCATCTCGCGATGCAGGAAGTCGACGACGAGGGCAGCCCTGTCACCTGGGGCGAGCACGTGACCGACGAGGAGTACAACGCCGCGCGGGCGGAATGATCGTCACTTCGCCGAAGCCGTCTCCGGCAGCTTGATCTCGCGCTTGAGAATCTTGCCGGTCGGTCCCTTCGGAAGCTCGTCCACGATGTGGACCGTGCGCGGGTACTTGTACGCGGCGACGCGCTCCTTCATGTAGCTCCGGAGCTCCTCGGGCGTCGCCTCCGCATCCTTCTTGAGCGCCACGACCGCCGCCACCTCCTCGCCTAGCGACTCGTGCGGCACTCCGATCACGGCGGCCTCCCGGACCGCCTCGTGCTCGTACAGCGTCTCCTCGAGCTCGCGTGGGTAGACGTTGTAGCCGCCGCGGATGATCAGGTCCTTCTTGCGGTCGACGATGAAGAAGTACCCGTCCTCGTCAACGGTCGCCACATCCCCGGTGTGGAACCAGCCGCCGCGCATGACCTCGCTGGTCGCGTCACCATTGTTCCAGTAGCCCTTCATCACGAAGGGGCCGCGCATGACGACCTCGCCCGGATCGCCCTGGGCAACGTCGTCGTCGTCGTCGTCGACGACCTTCATCTCAGTGCCGCCCACCGGGACGCCGATCGAACCCGGCTTGCGCTCGCGGTCGGGGAGGTTGAACGAGCCCATGCCGACCGTCTCGGACAGCCCGTAACCCTCGAGCACCTTCGCGCCGAAAACGTCGTCGAATCCGCGCAGCACCTCGACCGGCATCGCCGAGCCGCCTGACACGCAGAGGTCGAGCGAGGACATTTCGTGCTCCTCGCGGTCGGGGTGGTGCAGGAGCGCGCTGTACATGGTCGGCACGCCCGCGAACGTGGTTACGCGGTCGCGCTCGATGATCTCCAGCGCCTTGCCCGGCTCGAAGCGCGGCAGGAGCGTCAGGAGCCCACGGGCCTTCACAGCCGTGTTCATGACCGAGTTCATCCCGAAGACGTGGAACAGCGGCAGGGTGGCGAGCGCGACCGTGTCGGGGCCCGCGTCGACGAGGTCTCGCGCAACCTCGGCGCCGGCGGTGAGGTTCGCGTGCGTGAGCGTCGCCCCCTTGGGCGTGCCGGTGGTGCCGGACGTGTAGATGATCACCGCCGGGTCGTCGTCGTCGCGGTCCGCGGCGTCCTGCACCGGCTCGGCGCCGCCGAGCAGCTGCTCGAACGTGCCGGGCTCGACCATTACACACTCCGCACCCGAGTCCGCGCAGCCGCCACGCGCGGCGGCTGCGAACTGATGCCAGGCGAGCAGCACCTTCGCGCCGGAATCGGACAGGTGGTAGGCCACCTCGCGCTCTTTCAGCAGCGGGTTCATCGGGACAACCACGGCGCCGATCCGAAGCGCCCCGAAGTAGACGATCGGGAAGTACGGCACATTCGGCAACTGCATGCCCACGCGATCGCCCGGCTCGACGCCTTTCGACCTCATCAGCCCGGCAGCCCGAGCAACCACCTGGTCGAGCA
Source organism: Actinomycetota bacterium (assembly GCA_046731915.1). GTDB lineage: Bacteria > Actinomycetota > Thermoleophilia > Solirubrobacterales > Thermoleophilaceae > JACVRW01. The sequence continues at coordinate 3,579 of JBKPME010000144.1, read as the reverse complement.
CCTCATAGGTGAGCAGCACGTCGTCGAGCTTCACGGCGAGACGGTCGGCCGCGTCGCTCGCGGCGGCGGACAACTGCTCCGCGAAATTGCTCATCTCGCCTCTCCTCCGCTGGTCGTCTTAAAGGGGACCCTACCCGGGGCCGGTCGGAGCCGAGCCCGCGCGCTGACAGCGGGATCACCCACTCGAGCGTTTCCGCGGAAACGCTCTTCTGCCCGAATGGGGTACGTTTTCAGCGTGGCTGAGTCGGGCCCCACGGCTCAACGCACGGAGGCTCCCGCGAGCGGGCCTGGCTATCGGCTTGTCGCAGCCGGGCGGGAGGCGGCAGAGGATGAGCGGCTGGCCCTGCTCGAACAGATCTACGATCCGGTGTCGCGCCGGCGCCGCGCACCGGTGCAGCCTGGCTGGCGATGCCTCGAGCTCGGCGCGGGACGAGGCTCGATGGCAGCGTGGCTGGCAGAGCAGGTCGGTCCTGACGGTCACGTGGTCGCGATCGACATCGACACCCGGTACCTGCAACGGCTTGATCTTCCGAACCTCGAGGTGCTCGAGCACAACATCCTCGACGACCCGATCGAGGTCCTCGGCCCAGGTTCGTTCGATCTGGTCTGCGCGCGCTTCGTGCTCTTTCATCTCCTAGGCAGGCAAGAGGAGGCAATCAGGCAGCTGACGAAGTGCCTTCGCCCTGGCGGCTGGGTGGTCAACGAGGATGCCGAATGGGGGATGGCCGCTCCGGTCGATCCTGCACACCCGCTCTATGACGGCTACCGGCGCGCCTGGCACGACGGAGAATGGTTCACTCGGCGCGGTTACGACAAGGAGTTTGGGCGGAAGCTGGCCCCGCTGTTCGAGCGCTGCGGGCTTCAGGAGGTGCGCCAGGAGGCGGCCACGGAGGTGGTGCGCGGCGGATCACCCTGGGCGAGATGGATCGCGGTAACCCTCGAGGTCATGAACGAGCAAGCCGGCGGCGACGAGTCCGATCGACGTGAGCTCGAGGTGATCACCACCGCGCTCGCCGATCCCAGCGTCTGGTTCCTGAGGGAGCTGCTACACGCCTGCCGGGGCCGGCGCGCCGGCGACGCCGAATAGTGCCGTCCGCGGACGTCCATCTGCTCGAGATCGCGGGCCAGGAGGTCCCGATCACCAGTCCCGGCAAGGTGCTGTTTCCGGAGCGGGGCGAGACGAAGCTCGACCTGATCGAGTATTACGCGAGCGTCGCCGATCCGGTGCTGCGCACGATGGGCGGCCGGCCGGTGCTTATGCAGCGGTTCCCACGGGGCGCGGGCGGGCCGTCGTTCTTCCAAAAGCGTGTCGGCGAGGATGCGCCCGCGTGGCTCGAGACCACGACCGTCATGACGGTCAACGGAACCCCGTCGCGGGCGCTCGTGATCGCCGATCTGGCGCATGTCGCTTGGGCTGTGAACATCGGCTGCCTCGGCTTCCACGTATGGCCGTACCTCGCCGCCGATCCCGATCACACCGACGAGCTCCGCCTGGACCTAGATCCGCAACCAGGCACGGACTTCGGGGAGGCTGTCGAGGCGGCGGGCGAGCTCAAGGCGCTGCTGGACGGGCTCGGCATCTCGTCCTTTCCGAAGACGACCGGCAACCGAGGGCTGCACGTCTACGTGCGCCTCCAGCCGCGATGGGACTCTTACGCCGTGCGCTCGGCCGCCGTCGCTACGGCGCGCGAGCTCGCGCGCCGTCGCCCGGACCTGATCACTGCCGCCTGGTGGAAGGAGGAGCGCGGCGAGCGCGTCTTCGTCGACTACAACCAGAACGCGCCGCATAAGACCATCTTCGGCGCCTGGTCTGTACGCCCGCGAGCGGGCGGCCAGGTTTCGACGCCGCTGTCCTGGGACGAGTTGGACGGCGTCGATCCCGACGAACTGACGATCGCGACCGTCCCGCGTCGCGGCGACCAGTGGGGCACGATCAACGACCCGCCGCAGTCGCTCGAACCGCTGCTCGAGCTGCACGAGCGCGACATGGCCGCCGGCCTGCTCGACGCGCCGTGGCCGCCGGTCTATCCCAAGCAGCCGAACGAGCCTCCGCGAGTGGCACCCAGCCGGGCGCGCAAGTCGTGAGGCGGTGGCCCCACTTCTGTACCTCGACCAGAACTACTTGAGCGGCTTCGCCAAGCGCAAGCCCGCATTTCGCGAACTCGAGGTCGCGCTGCGCGCCGCGCTGGGGCGCGGCGCCGTGGCGGTGGTGGAGTCGGACGTGCACGAACTCGAGTCGCGACCGCGACCGGACCTTGGACTGCTGGACCTGCTGCGCTCCCTCAGCGGCGGACGCCGACTGCCCGCCGAACCCGACCGGGCCGCACAGACGGCGCGGCGTCGCATGCTTCAGACGATCGAGCGCGAGTTCCCGCAGCGTCCCGGCCGAACCAGCGACGTGGCCGATCTCGACGCGCTGGCAATCGCGCTCGTGTACCGCTCGCTCCTGACCTGCGATGCGTTCATGGCGGACGTGATCCGGCGCACGCGGCTGGAGCTACGGCACCGAGTCGAGCTGTACAGCGGCCGCCGGGCCGACGTGCTGCGCCTTCGCGATCGGCTGTCGCAGCTCTAGTTGAGTTGGTTTTGACAAGCTCCCAGTCCGACGACTCAACCAAGGAGGAGACCCAAGCATGAGTGATCTGGTCGCAATCGCGTACGAGGACCTGCCGACGGCTCAGCAGGTCGCGTCGAACCTCGGCGAGGCCGTTAAGGGCCACGACATCGAGCTCGACGACGTTGTGATCCTCGAGCGCAAGGAGGACGGCAAGGTCAAACTCCACCAGCCGTCGCTCGCCGGGTTGGGCGCCGCGAGTGGCGCACTCTGGGGAGGCTTGATCGGACTGCTCTTCTTCGTGCCGCTATTCGGCATGGCGATCGGCGCCGCGGCGGGGGCCGCGGGGGGCGCATTGAGCGATTCCGGCGTCGACGACGACTTCATGAAGCGCCTCGGCGAAGAGCTCGAGCCGGGCAGGGCGGCTTTGATAGTGCTCGTGCGCAAGGTTTCGGCGGACAAGGTGCTGCCCCAGATCAAGGTGCCGGGCACGGTGATCCAGACGTCGCTCAGCAACGAGGACGAACAGGCGCTCCAACAGGCACTGGATGCCGCCCGCGCCTGAGGCCCGGCAACATCACGCGGTTCCTCGATCAACGCTCTCGGCGCCGATGTAGCTATTCCCCCGCCGCTGGACCGGGGTATCCGTGGTATTCAGCATCAATGAGCGCGAGCGGGTACGCGAACGCGTACCCGCTCGCGCATGCCGACGCTCGCGTGGTCGCTCGCTCGAAAGGTCTGAGCTCCTCCGAGCGCTCGCGGCGGCGCTGGAAGCTCTGCTGGACGAGGCCGAGGAGGCGCACGAGGCCGCGGCCCGGCTGGCGCCGCGCCTTCGCGAGCTGGTGGCCAAGACGTTCACCGGCTAGCGAGCCCATGTCGGGCGTTCGGCTCGACTCAGCCGGCGAGGAACTCGAGGATCGCGTACGAGGACCTGCCGACGGCTCAGCAGGTCGCGTCGAACCTCGGCGAGGCCGTTAAGGGCCACGACATCGAGCTCGACGACGTTGTGATCCTCGAGCGCAAGG
>JBKPME010000143.1:0-4783 GCA_046731915.1 Actinomycetota bacterium | reverse complement strand
GCCAGGAGGCCATCCGCTCAGACTCAGGCACGCCGGCAAGCAGGGCCTCCCCCTCAGTGCTCGTCAGGGCAACCGGACGCAGGCGGTTCCCCCGGTCCCATCGCAACACCACCGCCACGCACATCCGGCAGAAGCCGCAGTCCGGGTCGTAGAGGATCGCGTGCTCCCTCATCTCTGGAAAGCTGCGCCGATGCAGAACGCCAGGCTCTGGTGGCAGAAATGGCGCTGGTATGAGCGCAACTCGCTCCCGTGGAACCGGCTTGCCATCCACAGCGAGCTTGCCCGGCGCCGGGCTTTCGTGCGCTGGCCGATCCACGGGAACGTGCTCGAGTGCCTGCGCGATGGCCGGCTCGAGGTCGGGGAGCACACCCTGTTCGAGCCGAACGTCTGGCTGACGATCTCAGAGGGCGGTCGCATGCGTATCGGACAGGGCACGTTCCTCAACATCGCCGTGATGGTCGCGGCGACAAACCTCGTCGAGATAGGCGACTACTGCATGCTCGCGAACGGCTGCTTCGTCACCGACGCGAACCACCGGTTCGACGACCCCGATCAGCCAATCACGTGGCAGGGATTCGCCGGCAAGGGCCCGACCCGCATCGGCGACAACGTCTGGTGCGGCGCAAACGTGGTGGTCACGAGCGGCGTGACGATCGGGGAGCGCTGCGTGATCGGCGCGAACAGCGTAGTGACGGCGGATGTCCCGGCCTTCTCAATCGCGGCGGGTGCACCCGCGAAGGTGCTCCGCCGCGTCGAGTACTCGCCGTAGGGCAAGCACCGGGCGGTGCCCGGTGCGCAGCCATGTCCGTCCTTCTCAGCAGAGGACCAGTAGATGGAACGGCCTGTTGGCGTTGACGCCGTTCTGATTCTCGGTCGTGATGTCCACCCCGTTGATGTTTGAGGCGAGCGAGCTGACGCTGATCAACCCGTTGCCCGGCGGCACGGCCGCGGTCGGCCCGCCAACGGTGGCGAAGTACGCGCAGCTGCGTACGTCGCGGTCGAAGATGACCTGGTAGCGGCCCTCCGCCGTGCGTGCGGCGGACGTCGTGCCACGCGCGCGGACCTGCTGGCCGCCGGCGTTGACCACGGCGAAGTGAGCGCTTCCGTGAGCGATGAACGCGCTGGGAACGGTCTCGAGGCTCGACTCCTTGATGGCGCCGCCGCCGACGCCGTTCTTCTTGAAGTCCTTGCCGAGCAGCCCGCCGTTGTGCACGTCCGCGGACTTGATCGTGTTGTTCTTGATGTCCGCGCTCGTCACCACGAGGGCGTATGCCGAGCCGCCCATGGCCATGAAGAGGGCGAGCAGGGCAACTCCCATCGCTGGGGAGGGAATGAGACGACGAATTCGTGTCATGGCCCCCCAACCCACCGGGGCCGCCCGGGTTGCGCCTTAGAGGGACAGACCCCCCGTAAAGGGCTCGCCGGTCTGCTCGTGCAGCAACTCGTGGAGCCGCCCGATCTCGTCCGGAGCCATCGTGTAGCCGTGCTCCTCCTCGGGGTACTTGCGCGCACGGACGTCATCGGCGAACGCATTCAGGCCCTTGATCATCTCGTCGCGAACGCTGGCATAGCGCTTGACGAAGCGTCCGACGCGGCCGTCGTAGATTCCGAGCAGGTCGTGGAGGACCAGTACCTGGCCGTCCGTGCCCGAGCCGGCGCCGATGCCGATCACCGGTATCTCCATCCGCGGCATGATCGCCTCGGTTAGCGCGCTCGGGATGGCCTCGAAGACGATCGCGAAGCAGCCCGCGTCCTGTAGGGCCAGAGCGTCATGGAGGACGTCCAGCGCGCGCTCGGCGGTGCGGCCCTGCGAGCGGTGCCCGCCCAGCGCGGTGGCCGTCTGCGGAGTGAGGCCCACGTGGCCCATCACCGGGATGCCGGCGCCAACGAGCGCGGCCGCGCGCTCGACCGACGTGCCGCCGCGCTCGATCTTCACCGCGTCGCAGCCGGCCTCCTTGATGAAGCGCTGCGCGCTGTGGATCGCCTCCTCGTTGGATGCCTCGTAGGAGCCGAAGGGCATGTCGCCGATCATCAGCGGCGCGCTCAGCCCACGCCGTACGGCCTGGGCGAGCATCAGTAGCTCCTCGGTCTTGACGGGAACCGTCGAGGGGTAGCCGAGCACTGTCATCGCGCCAGAGTCGCCGACGAGGACGACGTCCATGCCGGCCTCCTCGGCCACTTGTGCCGAGGGGAAGTCGTAAGCGGTGACCATCACGATCGGCTCGCCGAGCGCCTTCTTCTCGGCAAGTGTCATGAGGCTGATTGCGGGGCGCTGGCTGGGGCGGTGGCTCATTTCTCGCCTCCGAGAATCGCGTTGTCGATGAGCCGGGCGCGCCCGAGACGGGCGGCCACGGCGAGAAGCGTCGAGCCGTTCACACGCTCGACTGGTGAAAGATCGGTGGCGGAGCAGAGCTGTAGGTAGTCCGGCTCCAGCCCGACGCGGTCGAGCTCGTCGCGGGCGACGGCAACGACCGCTGCCGGGTCGCGAGTGCCGCTCGCCACGGCGGCCTCGGCCGCACGGAGCGCGCGGCTGAGTGCCAGTGCGCGCTCGCGCTCGTCCGGGCTCAGATAAGCGTTCCGCGAGCTGAGCGCGAGGCCATCGGGGTCGCGGATCGTGGGGCAGACCTCGATCCGCACCGGGACGTCGAGGTCGCGGACGAGCTTGCGGATCACGAGCGCCTGCTGAGCATCCTTCTGGCCGAAGTACGCCACGTCCGGCGCGGCCATGTTGAACAGCTTGGTCACGACCGTCGTCACGCCCTGGAAGTGGTCCGACCCGCGCTGGGCCTCGTCGCCCTCGAGCATGTCGGTGAGGGCGCTCACGGTCACGGTGGTTGCGAAGCCCGTGGGGTAGACCTCCTCGACCGGCGGGGCGAAGAGCACGTCGACGCCCTCCGCGTCCGCGAGGCGCAGGTCGCGCTCTTCGTCGCGCGGATAGGCCTCGAAGTCCTCGCCGGGCGCGAACTGCGCCGGGTTCACGAACAGCGACACGACCACGACGTCGTTCTCGCTCCGCGCGCGCCGCATGAGCGACAGGTGGCCGTCGTGGTAGTAGCCCATGGTCGGGACGAGCCCGATCGTGCGGCCGGCGCGGCGCTCGGGGGCGAGCAGGGCGCGCAGCTCGGCCACGGTCCGAACGGTCCTCATACTTGAGCCTCCTGCCCGACGAGCGCGCGCGTATGCCTCACGAGCTCGTCGAACGGGCCGAGGAGCTCGGGCGCGACCCGCTCCACGGCGGCGCGCTGCGCTTCGACCGTCGCGTCGTCCCCGCGCGCGACCGGACCCGTGAGGGCAGCCTCGGGGCCGAGCTCGGCGATGTTCTCAACGGTCTGCCGGACGAGCGGCATCAGCATTGCGCGGGCGTCATCGCGGTCGAGTCCCGCGCCGACCGCGATTGCCTCGGCGGCCGCCTGGAGCGTCACTAGGAAGTTGGACGCCACGGAGGCAGCCGCGTGGTAGGCGGCGCGGCCCTCGTCGTCGATCTCGAAGGGGCGCATCCCGAGCCGCTCCGCGAGACCGGTGGCGAAGGCGAGCGCCTCCGGGGTGGACCCCGCCACGGCCGCGCCCGCGCCCGTGAAGCTGACGCCCGGGTGAGCGAACGACTGAAGCGGATGGAGGCCGAAGGCGGGCACGCCGGCGTGGGCGAGCGCCGACAGCGGTGTGGCCCCGCTGGTGTGGCCGACGAGCAGCGCCGCGCCGGTCACGACCTCCGCGGCCGCCGCGATCTCCGCGTCGGGAACACAGAGCACAATCGCGTCGCAGCGACCAGGCCGCTCGCCGCGGCCGAGCGGGCCCTCGACCTCTGCGCCCGCATCGCGAAGCGCCCGCGCCAGCGCGGTTCCGACCCGGCCCGGGCCGACTATGCCCACCGTCAGCGGGCTGGAAGAGCTCGTCTCGACTGGATGCATTCCCCGCCGGTCCACTCCGTCGTCGGTAGCGGCCGACAACTCTGAGGATACCCACCCGAGTTGCCGTCGACCCCAGTGCCTAGGCTTGTGGTCCATGCATTCACGCAGCGCAGAGGAGCGCCGCGCGGAGCTCGTCGAGCTGTACCAGGAAGCGCTGGTGTGCGCGCGCTGCCCGCTTTCGAAGACGCGGACGAAGGTCGTGTTCGGGGCCGGCAACGCCGACGCCGACCTGATGTTCGTGGGCGAGGCGCCCGGCATGCACGAAGACCAGCAGGGCCTGCCGTTCGTGGGTCGGGCCGGACAGCTGCTCAATACGCTCCTGGAGGAGATCGGCATGTCGCGCGACGACGTGTTCATCGCGAACGTGCTCCAGTCGCGGCCGCCGGGAAACCGCGACCCGCAGCCCGACGAGATCGACGCCTGCAAGCCCTTCCTCCACCGGAAGATCGAGTTGATCGAGCCGAAGGTTCTGTGCACGCTCGGCAACTTCTCGACGAAGCTGCTCACGCGCTCGCAGCGCGGGATAACGAGCGTGCATGGGCGGCCCCAGGTGCACGAGCTGGGTGGGCGGCTCCTGCGCGTGTATCCGCTCTTCCATCCTGCGGCGGCCCTTCGCAGCACGAAGACGCTCGAGGAGCTGCGCGAGGATTTTGCGCGCCTGCCCGCGTTGCTCGAGGAGCCGCCGCCGGTGCCGATCGGCGCGGTGGCGCCGGTGGCCGCGGCGTCGGTCGCGGCGCCGGCTGAGCAGCAGACGCCGCCGCCGACGCTGTTCGACTAGTCCGGTTATCCGCCACCCGGGGGCGGACATCCGCCACGAATCTGTCGGCCTGCCTCATTGTCGCGAGGCCGCTCAGGGCGCACCATCGGTCTACACC
>JBKPME010000142.1:0-11783 GCA_046731915.1 Actinomycetota bacterium | reverse complement strand
CTGCCACACCGTGCGCGAGAAGCTTCCGCCGCGCGCTAACACTCGCGCCGAGGCGCCCTGGGCGAGCCCGCCGTAGAAGGCGTACATGGGCCCGAGAATCGTCTCGTACTCGGCGGCCGACCGTGGGGTGTGCCCGAGCTTCGTGAGCTTGCCCATTGCCGAGGCGGCGATCGACTCGAGCCGCGGCACGGTGAGGTGCAGGTCGAGGTAATGGCCGTGGGTCGCGTACACGTCGGGGCGCAGCCACAGGCCCGGATACGCGAGCGTGACCTCGCAATCCGGCATCCAGGCGGCGATACGGCCCGCCGCGCCGTCCTCGATACCCACGGGCCACTCGGCCGCGGATGGCAGCGGCTCGCCGTCCAGCCGCAGGCGCGCGAGCCAGGGCTCGGCGAAGGCGTGATCGTGGTTGCCCCCCACCAGGATCACGCGCCGGCCCGCGAGCGCCCCGCCGAGTGCCTCGATCAGGGGACGGGCCACCTCGAGCGCCTGCGCGAGCGGGCGCTCGCGCAGCTCGACGGTGTCGCCGAGCAGTACGAGCTGGTCCGCGTCCGCCACGGCCTCGACCAGCGCAGCCTGCGCCTCGTCCCGGCGCGCGACGTCGGCGGCCACGAGGATGCCGAGGTGGAGGTCCGAGACGAGCGCGGTCCGCACGCCCGTAAGGGTGTCAGGTGCGCAGCGGCCCGCCGTTCGGCAAGCACGCGATCGTGTCGCGTGCGCAGCCACCCGCCGTTCGGCAAGCACGCGATCGTGTCGCGTGCGCAGCCACCCGCCGTTCGGCAAGCACGCGATCGTGTCGCGTGCGCAGCCACCCACTAAATTCGGATCCGGTGCCGCTCTTCTGCCGCCATAACCGCTTCGTGGCCGAGTGCCCGATCTGCTCGAAGGGCACCGTCCTTGATCCGAACCGGAAGCAGGAGCGGCCGCCGCGGCCGCCCCAGGCGCGGCGCCGGGGGGCGAAGCGGCCCGTGCAGGCCGCGAGCGGCGTACGCGTCTCGCGTGGAGAGTTCGCGGCCGCCGGGCCATATGACGACGGGCGCGAGGTTAGGCTCGAGAAGGTCCCCGGCGGGCTGCGGCTGGCCAGCTGGCACGCCGGACAGCTCGTGAGGGATGCGCCGGTCCTTGCCCTGGAGGACCTGCCCGGGATGCTGAATTCGGCCGCCGAGCAGGGCCTGCTCGAGCCGACCGATTTCAGCGACGCCGGCGATCCTGCTCTCGGCGCACACGGCACCAGCCCGGGCCGGTCCGGGGAGCTTCGCGACGAGCTGCGCGTCGAGCGCCTTGACGACGAGCGCCTTCGCATCGCCCGCTGGATCATGCGCCCCAACCGGGGCTGGGAGCTCCAGGAGGCGCCGGTGCTGCTGCCCGCAGACCGCTTCCTCGGCGCGATTGGCTCCGCGGCCGAGCGCGGCGTCCTGGCGTCAGGCGATCCGGTGGAGTAGCGACTATCTACGTGTGCCGCTCAAGCTTGTAACCGGCCCGGCCAATGCCGCCAAGGCGGGCGAGGTCCTGGGCGGGCTCCGCAACCGCCTCGACGAGGACCCGATCCTGGTCGTGCCGACGCTCGCGGACGTCGAGCACGCCCAGCGCGAGCTGGCCGAGCGGGGCGCCGTCTTCGGGGCGCGGGTGATGAAGTTCGACTGGCTGTTCGGCGAGATCGCGGAGCGGGCCGGCTTCGATGCCCGCATCGCGTCCCACTTCCAGCGCGAGCTGATCGTCGAGGAGGCTGTCCGCCGGGCGAGGCTCGAGGTGCTCGCGGAATCGGCGGGCCAGCCTGGCTTCGTGCGCGCGGCGGCCCGGTTCTTCGCCGAGCTGGGGGAGGTTCGTGCGTCGATGAGTGCTCCCCGTCTCACTCGTTCGCTACGGCAGTGGGCGGGCGACGGCCCTCGGCGGCAGTACGCCGAGGAGATCGCCGGCATCTACCGGGCCTACCGCGATGGACTGGAGGAAGTGGGGCTCCACGACTCAGAGGGATTTGCCTGGCACGCGCTCGATGCCCTGCGCAACAAGAGGGATGCCTGGCGGCGCACGCCCGTCTTCGCGTACGGGTTCGACGACTTCAACGGCATCCAGCTCGATGCGCTCGAGACGCTCTCGCAATGCGACGCCGACGTGACCGTCTCGCTCCCGTATGAGCGCGGGCGGCTCGCCTTCAGGGCGGTCGCCGGGGTGCATCAGGAGCTGCTCGCGCTCGGTGCCGAGGAGCTCGAGCTGGCGCCGCTCGACGACCACTATGCGGGCGCGTCGCGGTCGGCGCTGCACCACCTCGAGCGACACCTCTTCGAGGTCGAGCCGGCGGGGCGGGTCGACCCGGGCGCGGCGATCTCGTTCCACTCGGCCGGCGGGGAGCGCGCGGAGGTCGAGCTTGCCGCCGCCCGGGTGCTAAAGCTGCTGCGCGACGGCGTCATTCCCGGTGACGTGGCGGTGGTGTTCCGCCAGCCGGGGGACTACTCGTCGCTGCTCGAGCAGGTCTTCGGCGCGTACGGGATCCCGTACTCGATCGATCGCAGGCTGCGCTTCGGCCACACAGGCCTGGGTCGCGGCCTGCTGGCGCTGATCCGCGCGGCCGGCCCAAACGGCACGGCCGACGACCTCCTCGCATACCTGCGCACCCCTGGGCTCCTGCGCGTGCAGGGCTTCGCCGACAGCCTCGAGGCCGAGGTGCGGCGCAGCGGAGCCCACCGGGCGAGCGAGGCGCGCGCGGTCTGGGAACGCGCCCGCTGGCCACTCGGCGAGCTGGATCGGCTCGCCGGCGCGCGCGACACGGACGCGTTCGTTACCGAGCTCGCGGCCCGGCTCTCGGCGCTCTTCGCCGCGCCCTACAAACGGACCGCCACCGTGCTGAGCGGCCCGCAGCTCGTGGAGGCGCGCGCGCTGCGCGAGGCGCAGCGGGCGCTGGCGGAGCTGCGCGCGGTGCTCGGCACGCGGCCGGCGAACCCCGCGCATGTGCTGCGCGTCCTGGACCAGCTCGAGGTGCGCGTGGGCGAGACGCCGCAGCCTGACCGCGTGCAGGTCGCCGACCCGGGCGAGATCCGGGCGCGGCGCTTCGAGGCCGTGATCTGCTGCGGGCTCCAGGAGGGCGAGTTCCCGCGGACGGCCACGCCCGAGCCCTTCCTCTCGGACGACGACCGGCGCGCCATCGCCGCCGCGAGCGGGCTCGTGCTGCCGATCCGCGAGGATCGCCTCGACCGCGAGCGCTATCTGTTCTACGTGTGCGCCTCGCGCGCCGAGCGCCTGCTGGTGCTCAGCTCCCGCTCGAGCGACGAGGAGGGCAATCCGCAGACGGAGTCGTACTTCGTAGACGACATGCGCCAGCTGCTCGAGGAGGGCGCGGAGGTCCGCTCGCGCTCGCTTTCGGAAGTCACCTGGCGGCCCGAGGAGGCCCCCACCGCGGCCGAATGGGACCGCGCGCTCGCCGCCACCGGCCCGCGCCGGCCCGTGCCCGAGCCCGCGCCGCTGAGCGCCGAGCCACTCCTGGACGAGTTGGCGGCCCGCGACGCGGTCGCCGCCCGGGCGCTCGAGAACTTCGCCGACTGTCCGGTGAAGTGGCTGGTCGAGGACCTGCTGAAGCCGGCCGAGCTCGTGCCGGACCCAGAGGCGATGGTGCGCGGCTCCTACGCGCACGACGTGCTCAACCACACCTATCGGCGGCTGTACCAGGAGACCGGCGTCCGGCGCGTGACGCACGAGAACCTCCCCGACGCCGAGCGCATCCTGCTCGAGGAGCTGCGCGAGCGCAGTTCCTCGTTTCAGTTGTCGCCGAAGCAGACGCGCGTGCGCGCCGCGGCGCGGCGTCTCGAGTTCGACCTCCTGCGCTACCTGCGCACGGAGGCGGATTCCGACAGCCGGTTCGAGCCGGTCGAGCTCGAGCGCGACTTCGGGTTCGACGACGGCGAGCCGGTCGAGCTCGACGGTGGCCTCCGCGTGCGCGGGCGGATCGACCGTGTGGACGAGTACGACGGCATGGCGCTCGTGATCGACTACAAGACGGGCAAGCGCGTCGACCGCTACAAGGTCGCGAGCTGGGAACCCGAGAACCGCTTCCAGGCGGCGCTCTACATGCTGGTGGTCGAGAAGCTGCTCGGCCTGCGGCCGGCGGGCGGGGTCTACGTCGCGCTCGGGAGCAACGATCCGCGCCCGCGCGGGATGGTCGCGAAGGGCGTCGACGAGCTCGGCGAGCGCTGGTTCGATGGCGACCGCCTCGAGCCGAAGGCTTTCCAGGAGAAGCTCGAGTGGGCGCTCGGGCGGATCCGCGAGACCGACGCCCTCATGCGGGCCGGAGAGCTGCGCGCCTGCCCCGAGCGCTGCGACTGGAACGGCGGCTGCAAGTACCCCTCGGTCTGCAGGAGCGAGCGGTGAGGGAGCTCACGCCCGAGCAGCGGAGGGCGATCGAGCGCCGCGACGGCTCGCTGCTCGTGCGCGCCGGCGCGGGCACCGGGAAGACGACGGTGCTCGTGGAGCGCTTCGTCCAGGCGGTGGCCGAGGACGGAGTCGAGGTCGACCGGGTGCTCGCCATCACCTTCACCGAGAAGGCCGCCGCCGAGATGAAGAGCCGCGTGCGCCGCCGCTTCCTCGAGCTCGACCGCCGCGAGGACGCCCGCGCCGCCGAGAGCGCCTGGGTCTCGACCATCCACGGGCTGTGCTCGCGGATCCTCCGCGCCCACGCGCTGAGCGCGGGCATCGACCCCGAGTTCCGCGTGCTCGACGAGATCGAGTCGGAGCGGATCGCCGCCGACGCGTTCGACGGGGCGCTCGAGGAGTTCATGGATGTCGACGGCGCGCCGGACCCCGATCGGGTCGAGCTGGTGGCCGCGTACACGCCCGATCGCCTGCGCGACATGGTGCGGACGGCCTACTCACACCTGCGGAGCCGCGGCGACCGCCGTCCGCGGCTCAACGAGACGTTCCCGCCCCGCCCCGCTGGGGAGGCGGAGCGGCTCGAGGCGGCGGCCGGCGCGGCCCTCGGGGAGCTCGCGGCGACCGGCGAAAGCAAGAGCGTGGAGAAGGCGATCACGGCGATCGAGGAGCGACAGCCGCTGCCCGGCGGAAAGGCGAGGGCGCTCTGCACGGACGCGTGCGACGAGTACCGCGAGGCACACGCCGGCTACACGGCCTACGAGGTCGCCGAGCGCGAGCACCGCGACCACACCATGCTGCGCGCCCTGCTCGAGCTGTACGACGAGCGCTACGGCGCCGCGAAGCGCGAACGCTCTGGGCTCGACTTCGAGGACCTGGAGCTGGTCGCGCGTGACCTGCTGCGCGGCGACGAGGGCCTGCAGGAGGCCTACTCGTCGCGCTTCGAGCACATACTCGTCGACGAGTTCCAGGACACGAACAGGCTGCAGAACGAGCTGTTTGCTCTGCTCTCGCGCAACAACCTCTTCAGGGTCGGCGACGAAAACCAGTCGATCTATCGCTTCCGGAACGCCGATGTGAGCGTGTTCCGCGAGCACTGGGAGGAGGCACGCGACGCCGGTCGCGCCGAGAGCATCACGGTCAACTTCCGCGCCCGCGGCGACATCCTGGACGCGATCGACCTGGCCTTCGGGCGTACCTGGGGCAAGAGCTTCGAGCCCCTCCGCGAGGCGCCCGGGTCGCGCGAGCCGGCACCCCCCTTCACGCCGTGCGTAGACCTGCTGGTCGTGGACAAGGCGCGCGACGCGTGGAAGGCGCTGAACGACGGGGGCGACTTCTTCGGCGCGGCGCTGCACGGCGCGCCGCCCTGGCGGGCAGCGGAGGCACGCCTCCTGGCGAAGCGCGTCAACGAGCTGACGGGCGCCGGCCCATGGTCGTACGGCGACGTCGTGATGCTATTCCGAGCCACGACGGCCATGGGGCTGTTCGAGCGCGCGCTCGACGAGCGCGGTATCCCCGTGCACGTGGTGGGCGGGCGCGGCTACTGGGGCCAGCAGCAGGTGGCCGACCTGCGCCACTGGCTGGCCGCGCTGGCGAACCCGCTGGACGGGCTCGCGCTGTTCTCGGTGCTCGCTTCGCCGCTCGCCGGCCTGTCGCTTGACGCCGTTGCTCTGATGGGGCTCCATGCCCGCCGCTCGCGCCGGGATCCGTGGCGGCTGGTGCGAGAGCCGACCGAGGAGCTCGCCGCCGCGCTTCCGGACGCGGATCGGCTGAAGCTCGCCGCGTTCGGCGACCGCTTCGTGGCCGAGCGCCGCATCGTCGGCCAAGTGTCGCTCGAGACTCTGATCGACCGCGCGGTCACGCTCACCGGCTACGACCGTCACCTGCTCGCGCTCACCGGCGGCACGCGCCGCATGGCGAACGTCCGCAAGCTGATGCGGATGGCGCGCGAGTACGAGGCCGACGAGGGTCGCGACCTGCGCGGCTTCATCGACGCGGTCGCCGAGCGGGACGTGATCCAGGCCCGCGAGGGCGAGGCGCCGCTCGAGGCCGAGGCGCTCGACGCCGTGCGGATGATGACCGTGCACCGCGCCAAGGGGCTCGAGTTCCCCGTGGTGTGTCTGGCCGACCTCGGGAAGGACGGCCGCGAGGACGACGGCCAGCTGCGGATCTCGGACGACGGCAGCGTCGGCCTGCGGCTCGCCAATCTCGGCGGCGGCGCGGTGGACAGCACGAAGCTCGCCGACGTCAAGGCGCAGGCGAAGCGCGCCGCCGAGGAGGAGGAGCGGCGCATCTTCTACGTGGCGGCGACGCGCGCGCAGGAGCACCTCGTGCTGAGCGGCGCCACGGACCTCGGCAAGCGGCCCGTCCCTGCGGAGCTCGCGGAGCCGATGCGCTGGATCTGGCGCAACCTCTGCGCGGGGCTGCCGAGCGAGTGCGCCTCGGGCGTGGAAGTCGACTCGTACGAGGGCCGCGATGTGCCCGTGAGCTGGACGCGCTGTACTCCTGCGACGGTCGACGAGGTGCTGCCTCCGGCCGATCGCGCGCCCGCCGCGCCGGAGGTCGAAGAGCAGCCCGCCTACGAGCAGCCGCTGCTCGACCTCGGTCTCCCGCCGGCGCCCACTGCGCTGCCCGTGAGCCGACTGAGCTACTCCGGGCTCGAGGACTACCGGCGCTGCGGCTACCGCTTCTTCCTCGAGAGGACCCTGAGGCTGGCGAAGGTGGAGAAGCCGCCCGGCGAGGAGCCGATCGACCCCGGTCTGGGGGCGCTGCGGCGCGGCAGCGTCGTCCATGCGCTGCTCGAGCGGCTCGACTTCGGGAACCCGGTCGTGCCGTCCGAGGCCGACGTGTCGGCTGCGATCGCGCTGCACGAGGTCGACGCACGTCCCGACGACATAGGCGACATCCGCGCGATGCTCGAGCGGGTGGCGGGGTCCGAGCTCCGCGAGCGGATCGCGGGGGCACGGCGCGTCCGCACCGAGCTGCCGTTCGCCTTCACCCTCTCACCACCGGGCGCAGGCGGGCGCAGCCTCCTTATCAACGGCGTGGTCGACGTGCTCGCGGACGAGGGCGCCCGGACGCTGGTCGTCGACTGGAAGAGCGACCCGCTCGGCGATCGGGAGCCCGAGGAGATCGTGCGGTCGAGCTACGCGACACAGCGGCTCATCTACGCGCTCGCCGCCCTCCGGGCGGGCGCCGAGGTGGTCGAGGTGGCGCACTGCTTCCTGGAGCGGCCCGACGAGCCGGCGGTGGCGCTGTACGCGGCCGATGACGCGGAGACCCTCGAGCGCGAGCTCCTGGGCCTGGCGCGGGGCGTGGTGGAGGGCCGCTTCGAGCCCTCCGCGGAGCCGCATTTCGCGCTCTGTGCAGACTGTCCGGGACGCGCGGCGCTGTGCGTCCACGAGGAGGAGCTGACGCTCAGGGCCGTTACCCAAGCCGGGGGTGGTGCCCCCGGCGCAGGTTCCGATTTTTCCGTCCAGACCCCGTCCTAATCTGGCGGCCATGCCACTGTGCTTCATCGAGCCGCAGGAAGCGATCAGGGTCGTCGCGGAGAGCGTCGGGCGCGAGGCGCGCCGGCAGCTCCTCGGCGAGGTCGTTCGCGCCTGGGTCGACGAGATCCCCGAAGACGAGCTCGCGGTCCACTACGCGAAGGCGGTGGAGGAGCTCGACGACGACGATCTGTCGATACTCGCGGCATGGCACGCGTCGCTCGAGGTCGGCCAGCCGATCGCGAACAAGGAGTTCTTGCTCGGCGCGTTCGCGCGCCTCGGCGACCATCGCCGCGAGGCGCTTCGCATCGCCGCCGGCTTCAAGGGCGACGACGCCTTCGAGGCCGGGGTGAGCGAGGAGCAGGCGCTCGGCACCGTGCTGCCGTGGCTCTCCGAGGACCGCCTGATGGAGCTGGCCGCCGAGGCGGTCGAGCTCTACTGCTGGGACCGCCTGGGCAGCGACAACTGAGCGGCCCGATAACCGTCGCCTCGCGGCGTCCTCGGTCGGTCGCTCGCGTGCGTTTGCACGCGTCGCTCCATGCGTCCTTGCGAGGCTCGGTTCTCGGCTCGCTCAGTGCCGCTGCTCGCTCGGACAATTAGGCTCGCGGCGTGCTCCGGCACGTCGAAGCCCCCGACGGGGTGAGGATTGCCTGTGAGGTGAGCGGCGAGGGGCCGTCGCTCGTGCTCGTGCACGGCGCGGGGTCTGCGCGCTGGAGCTTCGACGCGGTGCGTCCGCACCTCGAGGGTCACTTCACCGTGATCGCGATCGACCGCCGTGGCCGCGGCGACTCGACGGATGGCGCCGACTACTCGCTCGAGTCCGAATACGAGGACGTGGCGGCCGTCGTCCGCGACGCGGGCCCTGGGGCGCTGCTCATGGGCCACTCATACGGCGGGCTCGTCGCGGCAGGCGCGGCGCGCCTGCTCGACCTTCCGCGGCTCGCGCTCTACGAGCCGGCGATGGGCGGCGTGCTCGGCACCCGCGAGACGATCGAGCGCTGGGAAGGGCTGATCGCCGGCGGGGACCGCGACACGGTGGTGCGCGAGTCCTTCCGCGACATCGCCGGCTACGACGACGAGGCGATCGAGGAGATGTCGCGCCTGCCGGTCTGGGAGGCACGTCGCCAGGTCGTGCCGAGCGTGCCGCGCGAGCTGCGTGCCGAGCTCGAGCATCGGTTCGACCGGGACACGATTGCCGAGCTCTCCGCGCCGACGCTGCTGCTGGTGGGCACGGCGAGCCCGGACTGGGCCGTGCGCTCCGTCCGCGCCTATGCGGACGCGCTTCCGGGCTCGGAGACGAGTGCGCTGGAAGGACAGGGCCACAACGCGAACATGACCGCACCTGACCTGCTCGCCTCCGAGCTCGAGCGCTTTTTCGCGCAGGTTAGAGGCGCGCGGCTGCGCCAAGACCGATAGCGGAACCGCTATTCCCGAACCAGCGCGCGCGGCGCGCGTTGTAGTGAGCATGAGGGCGACGACGATCAGATTCCCCAACGACCTTTGGGAACAGCTCGAGCGCGAGGCACGGAAGCAGGGCATCAGCGCAGCGCAATACGTCCGCGATGCGGCGCTGTATCGCGTGGCGTTCTCGGCTGGTGCCGCGAGTGAGTCCGGATCGCAGGACGAGCGCACGTGGCGCCCGCCGACGGCCCGGCCTCCGCGCGGATAGCGGATCCGCCGTCGAAGTAAGCTGCGGAACGTGACCGCCTCGTTGCCCACCGAGGTACAGCAGGTCTTCGACAGGTTCCGCACCACGGCGTACACGACGCTCGATCAGCGCGGCCAGCCGGTCTGCTGGCCGGCCACGCCGTCGTACGCCCCGGGCGCCCCGTGCATCGACGTTACGACAGCTCCGGGCGACCGCGACGACGCTGCCGAGGCGCGCGTGAACCCGAAGGTGGCGCTCCTGTTCTCGGAGCCGGCCGGGAGCGGCATGGACGACGCGCCGCAGGTGCTCATACAGGGCACGGCGCCCGTGGGCGGGGGCGATGTGGTGCGCGTCCTACCGGAGCGGATCTTCGTCTGGCCGAGCGGCGACGCCACCCAGGAGCCGCAGCTGTTCGACGCCCACATGGAGGAGGTTCGCTCGGGCCACGACGAGGAGCCGGACGCGCCGCACGCCGTGGCCGAGGGCGGCTCGGCCGCGTGGGACGCCCGCATCGAGGAGCTGGGCTCCGGTTTCGACGCGGTCCTCTCGCTCGTTGCGCCGGACGGCTTCCCGTTCAGCGTCCGGGTGCCGATCGCGGTGGACGGCACGGCGCGGCGGTTACGGATCGCGGCCGGCGTGCTCGGCGTGCCCGTGCAGCCTGGCCTCGCGTGCCTGACCGCACAGGACCGCTTCCAGGTGCACGGTGACCTTCTGGACGAGGAGGACGGCTGGGTGGTGGTGCCCCACCGGGTGCTCGGCGGCCCGGAACCAAGTCGAGACGCGGACTAGGCGCTTGAGGAGCGCGCCACCGGCGACCGAGGTCTCCGGGGCTGCGCGGCGAGCCTCACATCCTCTCGGCTTCGCTCTTTGCGCTCAGGTCCGCGTCTCCGCGCATGAGTAGAACAGGGGTCCCGCGCTGCCGTCAAGCACGGATTCGGAGTCATCGCGCTAATTACGGAAAATGTCTATTCGGAGAGTGCTGACTCGACCTCGGGAATGGCCTGGGCGGCACTGTCGAAGCGGACGGCCGCCATGCCCAGGTCGCGCGCCGCGTGGCAGTTGACGTCGAGATCGTCGAGGAAGACGCACCGCTCGGGCGCGAGGCCGCCGAGCCGCTCGAGTGTCAGCGCGAAGATCGCCGGGTCGGGCTTGCGGAGGCCGACGAAGGCGGAGTCGACCACCACCTCGAAGAGCTCGTCGACCTCGGGTAGCTTGGCCCGCCAGAGCGGCTCCCACTCGCGCACATTGTTTGTGAGGAGCGCTGCGCGGATGCCGCGCTCGCGCAGCTCACGGACGAACTCGATCATCGTCGTATTCGGCTCGAGCCGCTCGAAGTAGAGCGTGCGCAGCCTCGCGAGGTCGAAGCCGTCCTCGAGGTGCTTCTCGATCCGCGCACGGAACTCCGCCTCCGTGATCTCACCTCGCTCGAGTACGAATAGGGGGTGATCGCCATGCTCTTCGGCTGCGCGGCCCATCGCCTTGCCGAGCTCCTCCAGCGAGACGCCGGACTCCTCCTGATAGGCGAGGAAGCCTTCCTGAAGCGGTGTCGTGAGCACGCCGCCAAAGTCACAGATAAGGACGTCCCTCATGCCGCTGCGGGTGGCCCCATGCGAAGCATCAGCTCGTAGGCTCCGATGCCCTCGCGGCCGTCGAGGCGCCAGCGGAAGACGGCGACGTGCACCTGCAGGCCCTCGAGGTCGAGGGACGAGCCGGCGATCACCTGCCCCGAACCGCGCCGGGGATAGTCCTCACCCGGAACCCACAGCTCGAGCCCGGCGCTGCGCTGGCGCCCGCCGCCGTCGTAGACGGTCGAGATACGGGCGGTCTCGACCTCGAGCAGGCCGTCGTCCTCGACGAGGCGCGCGGTCACCCGCTCGTCGCCGTGGCCGACGGCGCCGCGCGGCCGCCTCGCGAGTGCCAAGAGCGCGTGCTCGTCGTCGACCAGCGTTGAGATGCTGCGCAGCGCGTCGAGCTTCTCCCACTCCGGTGGAACCTCGGTTTCGGACAGGGTGCCGATCCCGTCCACCGTCCGCCCGGCGGCCTCGCCGCGCACGCGCGCCACACGCGCGCGCACGCCGCCGAGGTCCGCCGGGGGCGAGACCGGCTGGAGCTCCAGCGAAAGCTTTTCGGGCAGCTCTGCCCGCCAGCCGGAGCCAGTTGCCTCGATCTGCGGCCCCTCGGGGATGGGGTTCGGTTTCCTGTCCTCGAAGAGGATGGTTAGGCCCGACCGCGCCGTTCCGTGGATGTTGTGGGCGGCGTCGAAGAAGGACAGCGCGAGCGCCGGGGCGGTC
>JBKPME010000141.1:0-8055 GCA_046731915.1 Actinomycetota bacterium | reverse complement strand
AGCCGCGCCCACCCGCGAGCAGACGCCTGCTTGCCATGCACCGCCTGCGGCTGGGGATTGCCTTGGGCACGCGGCCCGCAGCGGCAAGGCACGAGCCCCGCTTACTCACCCGAGCGCGCTTCTACGAGCTACCGGCTGAAGCGCGTGAGACGGGCTGCCGGGCGGATCAGGTGTCAGTCCGGTTTCAGTCCGACGCGACGCAGACGCACTTGGCGACTGGCCCAACACAAAAGACCTGCAAATGCAGCCTTTTGCGAAGCGGCTGAAGGGATTCGAACCCTCGACCTTCTGCATGGCAAGCAGAAAGTGCGGCGCCGATTCCACACGAATCCGCCTGCAAACAGGCTATTTCTGGGCACCTACGGACTCTGAGGGCTTCCCGGGAGTTACCGGGAGTTCACGGGGGTTTGGGTAGTGAATGGGTAGTCGAGCCGACGGCCCGATCAACGAGGACTCAAGTCACCCGGGCGCGGCAGAGCCCGGCGGCGTGGGTCAGCCGGTGCTTCCCGCGAGTCGCAGCACCAGGTGCAGGGTCCTGTCGGGGCCCGGCCAGTGCTGGCGTACCGGAGCTTCGCCGGCCGCGCGCAGCACGGAGCGAATCACCGCTGCCACGACGATCGCGTCGTCCAGCTGGCCGGCGACCGGGACGAAGTCGGGGACCAGGTCGATCGGCATCGCGAGATAGGCGAGGAGCCCCGCGATCATGAGCTTGCGCGTGCGCGGTACACGCGGATCGGCAAGAAGGCGCCGGAACAAGACGAGGCAGTCCGGAATGAACCGCCCCCACGCCCGCGCCTCGGCGCGGCGCCCGGTCGCGAGCAGCCACGCGATGAACCCGGCGTAGAGCCCCAGGGCGCAGCCGAGACCGATCCAGAACGCGTGCGGCAACGGGGCTACTTCCCCTCCCCGTCGACTACGCGGGGAGGGCGTTCGCTCAACGTCGCAGGCTCGTCGATCGCCAGCTCGCTGGCGAACGCCTCGGCCTCGAATTGGCTGAGCGCGAGCTCGCAGGCTTGCACGACCGCCTCGGCCTGCTCACGGCCGTCCGCATCGAAGTAGTCGCGCTTGCGGACGGCGGCCAGCCACCTCTGGAAGCGCCTGAGGTCGGCGTCCGACTCCTCGACCTCGGTGTAGGTGACCCGTCCGCGGCCCCGCTCCATATCGATCTCGGCGATGAAGTCGCGCGTGCGATCGATGATCTCGCCGTATTCGTCCGCGCGCTCCGCGGAGAACGCGGCGATCATGTCGGGCTCGTCGCGCTCGTTCAGCGAGAGGTGCAGCAGCACGCCGCGCGCCTCTTCACCCCGCACACGCGACAGCAGGCGGTTCACGGCTCGGACGGTCGCCGGCCGCTCCGGGACCAGATACGTCGACTGGGCGAGCGAGAGCGCTCCCAGCGAGCGCAGCGTTCGCCAGGCATGCACACGGAGCGTGGAAGACGGTCCGCTCGTCGACAGCGCGATCAAGAGCCAGCGTTCGGCCATGGCTCTAATGTAACGAACGTTGCACACAGAATGAAACGTTCATCCCAAGACGACGAAGCGTGACGCTGTGCCTTTCAGTCGGCCTCCGCCGGCTGCGCATGGGCGTGCCGCGGATGGGCGGGTCGGTGACCCAGTCGAAGGTGACGGGCCGGTCGCGCTCGGCCTCGAGCGCTGGGTCGGGGATGTGCCGTCGTAGCCCCAGACCGCCGACTCGGGCAGGTCGCGGTGAAAGAGTGGATGCCGGGCGCCTGCGCACGGTGAGCGGGCCGTTGTGCTCGGCCGCCCCACGCGGATCGTCGTGTGCACCGCTGACGGCGCGTGCAGGGCGGTATTGTCATCCGCGTCGTCGACGGGATCGTGTGTCCTCCGTAGGCTCGAGCCGGGACGAGCGCGTCGTGCCGGCCAAGAGGTCCTGGGGCCTCTCGTTGCTCGCCGAGACCGAGCTGGGCCGGAGGAACCGCCGGACGGTCGATGCGGCCTTCCTTCTCCTCGCCGCGGTAGTGATCGGGCTGACGGCGGTCGTCGCTTCGTCCGCCGAGCGCCAAGACGAGGACGTGGCGCAGGCGTTGCAGACCTTTCTCGTCTGGGCCGATTCGCTGTGGCGGCTTGCGTTCGTCGGGCTGCTCGTGCTCGCGCTCGTGGTCGTCGTCGACGTGATCGTGGAGCGGCGCTGGAGCATTGCCCGCGACGTGCTGGTCGCCGCGCTCCTGTCCGTCGGCGCGGGCTTCGTGCTCGCTGGGGTCGTCCGGTCGGACTGGGTGCCCGTCGAAGGTCATCTGTTGTCGAACTGGGGCTACCCCGAGCTGAGGCTCGCGACGGCCACGGCGATCCTTGTCGTCGCGGGCCCCGAGCTCGTCCGCTGGTCGCGCGTGCTGGCGGCGTCGGCGATGCCATTCGCCGCGCTCGGAGCGGTCGCGCTCGGGTCCGGGCTTCCGTCCGCCGCCCTCGGCGCGCTGGCGCTGGGCCTGGGGTCCGGGGCCATCGTGCGGCTCGCCTTCGGTTCGGCCGCCGGCGTGCCGCCAACCGAGCACGTGCGCGCCGCCCTGGCGTCGCTCGGCCTCGACGTCGACGAGCTGGCCCCGGCGTTGCGGCAGCGGGTCGGCTACGCGGAGTACTTAGGCGGCGACGCCGAGGGCTCGCTCAAGGTGCGGGTTCTCGGCCGTGATGCGCAGGACACCCAGCGCCTCGCCAGGCGCTGGCGCTTGCTTGCCTACCGCGACCCGCCTCGGAGCGCGCCGGTCGGCCGCCTGGAGCAGGTCGAGCACGAAGGGCTCGCGCTCCTCATGGCCGCGCAGGCTGGCGCCCGTGTGCCCCAGGTCGTCATGGCCGCGCTCGGCCCGGAGGGGGACGCGCTCATCGTCACCCGCGAACCGGATGTCGCGGCGCTCGAGCTCGCCAGCCCCGAAGATGTGAGCGACGAGACGCTCCTCGAGCTCTTGCGCCAAGTCGACGCTCTCCACGGCGCGGCCATCTCGCACGGGCGGCTCAACCTGAGCAACGTCCTCCTGTCCAAGGACGGGCCGATGCTCGTCGACCTGTCCGCAGCGACGCTCGGCGCCCCGCAGTCCGCGCTCGACATCGACGTGGCAGAGCTCCTGGTCGCGACCTGTTGTCTCGTCGGCCCAGAGCGCACACTCGCCACAGCGGTCGAGGCCGGCTTCGGGGACGCGATGGCCCGGGTGCAGCCGTATCTCCAGCGTGCCGCCCTCACGCCGCACACGCGCGACCTCGCGCGCACGCACGAGCTCGGCCTGAAGGAACTGCGTTCGGCCGTCGGCGAGGCGACCGGGACAGCGGTCCCAGAGATCGCGGAGCTGCGCCGCATCCGCCCGAAGGACGTCCTGACGATGGCGGCGCTCGTGTTCGCCGCCTACCTGCTGATCAGCAAGCTCGCAGACATCGGCTTCGGCACGATCGCCGACGAGCTCGCCAAGGCCGAGCTCGCGTGGGTGCTCCTCGGGCTGATCCTCGCGCAGGCGGCGTTCATCGGGTCGGGGATCTCGGTGCGCGGAGCGGTGCCTGTACCGCTTCCGCTTCTGCCGTGCGTCGTACTCCAGTCGGCGATCAAGTTCATCAACCTGACGGTGCCGAGCTCCGCGGGTCGCATCGGGATGAACCTGCGCTTCCTTCAGCGACAGGGCGTGCCAACCGCCCAGGCGCTGGCCTCGGGCGCCGTCGACGACGCCTCCGAGACGATGGTGCAGACGGCGCTCCTCCTGATCGCCCTCTCATTCATCAACGTCGACCTGGACACCAGCCGTTTCAGCGGCACCGGCCCGGACACTCGCCTCCTGCTCGGGATCGCCGCCGCGCTGCTCGTGAGCGCCGTCGTGCTGCTGGCGGTGCCAAATGTGCGCAACAAGGTAGTGCCGCAGGTCAGGAGCGCCCTCACGGGCCTCTGGAGCGTCGCCCGGGTGCGGCGGAAGCGGGTCGAGCTTTTCGGCGGCAACGTGCTCTCCGAGCTCACCTACGCGGTCGCCCTGGGTGCGACCTGCCTCGCCTACGGCCAGCATCTCAACCTCGCCGAGCTCGTCTTCGTCAACAGCGCGGCGGCCATCCTCTCCGGCCTGATCCCGGCGCCCGGCGGCATAGGCGCAGCCGAAGCAGCCCTGGCGGCCGGCCTGATCGCGGTTGGGGTCGACAAGCCGACGGCGTTCGCGATCGCGATCACCCAGCGACTCTGCACCTTCTACCTGCCGCCCATCTGGGGCTTTTTCTCCCTGCGATGGCTCAGCAACAGGGGCTACATCTGACCCGGATCGGGTGGCGTTCCAGGGTGGACCCGCGCCGACCCGAGGCATACGGTCCTTGCGACCACCACGGAGAAGACGCGAGATGAGCAATTTCGCGGAGCAGCTGTCCGCCGCGGCGGCCGAGGCAGCCGCACGTCCGTGAAGCTAGACGACGTGGTCCTGACGTGTGAGGCACTGGACCAGGCTGGCGGCGTTCTAGAAGAGCCAGCGAACCTTCTTGTCCGGCCGCTTGAAGGCCGCGCGGTCTTCAACGCCCAGCGCGGGGCCGACCACGAACGCGAGAAGAGCAAACGCTATGAAGTAGACAAGGACAAAGCTCATTTGGATCAAATGGTTGCTTGCTGACCGTCGAACGTCCGTGACATCGGTCACGGGTCACGTTCGGCTCCAAATGTTCGATCACACCACTCGGGCCCTCGAAGCCGCCGGGCTGCGCCTGAGCAACAGGAGACGTAGTGCAGGACGAGCAGCGCACGCAGACGCGGCTCGCGCTCAGCGCCGACGAAGGTGGGGCCGCGGATCGTAGATCAACCAAGACGATCCCCAGCTCCGGATCGCGCCCGCAGACCCGCTGTACCATCCAGCGGCCCATTCCCGAGGCGCCGCCGACGACGACTAGGCGTTCGATGAGCAGAGCCGGCGCTGGGATGCGTTGAGGCTGACCGCGTGGGTCGCATTGGAGTTCCTTTACGAACTGACCCGCGGCTATGTTGACCCGGCTGTCGACCCGGCGCTCCGATACCGTGACTTGGGCGTCCGAGTTCTGCTTTGCGAGCGGCGAACCAATGGGCCGTGTAGGAATCGAACCTGAAGCCTTGAGATTGCGCGTCAAGTCAGGGGCGCTCTAAATGACTGATCCGACCGGCAGTGCGGGGCGGGGTCGCCTCGCCGAGGTGTTGGCGACGCGCGGCGGACGGGCGGAGCCCGAGGCGCCGTTCGTCATCGAGCATCGTGAGGCGCTCATCTACATGCTGTGCCAGGCCGCCGAGCTCGAGCACGGGATCATGTGCCAGTACCTGTTCGCGGCGTTCTCGCTGAAGCAGAGCACGGACGAGGGGCTCACATCGGAGGAACTCGAAGCCGTCAGCCGCTGGCGCCACGCGGTCGCCCACGTCGCCACCGAGGAGATGCTGCATCTCGCGCTCGTGCAGAACGTGCTCTCCGCGATCGGTGCGGCGCCTCATCTGACCCGGCCAAACTTGCCCGCACCTGCGCACCACTATCCGGCCGCTGTGAACCTGACACTGGTGCCCTTCGGCGAGCAGGCGTTACAGCACTTCCTGTTCCTCGAGCGCCCGGAGGGCATGGCGCTAGAGGGCGCTAAGGGCATCGACGCGCCGGTGCACGATGCGGTGCCGCTGACGGCCGAAGGCGACATCGTTCCCCAGCTGCAGGACTTCGCGACGATCGGCCACCTGTATCGGTCGATCGAGCACGGTCTGGCGCACCTCACTGACAAGTTCGGCGAGCGCAACCTGTTCGTCGGGCCGCCGCGCGCGCAGGCGACGAGCACCGACTTCCACTGGCCCGAGCTCGTGGCTGTGACCGATCTCGCGTCGGCCCAGCGAGCGCTCGACACGATCCTCGAGCAGGGCGAGGGGGCGCGCGGGCATTGGGAGGCGGCCCACTTCGGCCAGTTCGCCCAGATCCTTGAGGAGTACCGCGGGATGCTCGCCGCGAATCCGGCGGCCGATCCGGTCCGCCCCGTGATGTTCGCGGCCGTGCGTCGCGGCGAGCGCGACGTCTCGATCCCCCTGATCGGCGACCGCGTGACGTCGCTGTGCACGGATCTCTTCAACGTCAGCTACGAGATCCTCCTGCAGATCCTGGAGCGGTACTTCGCGCACACGGAGGAGACGGACGCTCAGCTTGGAACGCTGGCAAACGCGGCGCTCACACTGATGGGCGGCGTGCTCAGGCCGCTCGGCAACCTGATCACGACGCTGCCGGTCGGACCCGAGCACCCGGGGCGCACCGCCGGGCCGAGCTTCGAGCTCTTCTACGAGGACGACGACCTCATGCCGCATCGGGAATCCGCCTGGATTTTGCTCGAGGAGCGCCTGCGCGATGCCTCGACCTTCTGCGCTGCCGTCATGCACAGCTCGCCGGAGGACGTCGCGAGCGCGCTCGAACCTGTTGAGGGCACGCTGACCGCCGTGGCGGACTCGCTTGCTCGGCACTTCCCCGACTGGGGCGCAACGAGTCGCTTCTTGACCGATGGCGGTGGGGCGGCCACAATCGCGAGCGACTCAGCTCAGCTGTCGGGGCCGGACGAGCCGCTGCACTTCGAGGAGCACATCAAGCCACTGTTTCGCGACCGCGACCGCGACTCGATGCGCTTCGCGTTCGATCTCTGGTCCCTCGACGACGTCTCGACCCACGCCGACGCGATCCTCGACCGGCTCGAGGCCGGCACGATGCCATGCGACGGAGCATGGCCCGCGGAGCGCATCGCCGTCTTCCGCCATTGGATCGACTCCGGCAAACCCGCCTAAGTGAGCTAAGCAGGCGGGGGTAGCCTGACCTCGATCGCGCCGTCGCGGTCGCGGGTCTCGAATACGGGTTGTGGCGCCGTCGCCGGGCCGCGTTCGATCGAGCCGTCGCGAAGGTCGAAGCGCGAGCCGTGGCAGGGGCAGGTGATGGACTCGCCCTCGACCTCACCGCCGCTGAGCAGGCAGCCGCGGTGCGAGCAGCGGTCGTGCAGCGCATGCAGGTGACCGTTGTGCCTGAGCAGCAGAACGGGCGTGTCGCCCGCCATCGCGCTGGTCGGCTCGTCGTCCTCAAGGTCGCCCGGCTCGACCATGGTCCAGTCGCGGGGCCCCTCGTCGAAGGTCGTCTCGTTGACACCGACTCCGCGCGTGAACGAGAGGTGCCCGCCGAGGAAGGCACCGATCGAGAGCACCGCGCCGCCCGCGAGGCCGAGCAGCTTGCCCCGGCCCGGGGCGCCCCGGCGCCGGGCGGCGAGCGACGCCGCATACAGCGTGGACGCGGTCAGGTTCGCGCTCGCGTGCGCCAGCCCAACCGGGCGGACGCGGCGGTCGCCGTAGACGGTTAAGGCCCAATCGCTCAGGCCGCTGGCGACCGTCGGCGCGGCGGTCACGAGACCGATCTCGATGAGGCGCTCGCGCGCGCGGCCGCTGTCGTCGCCGCCGAGCAGGTCGAGCAGCGTCGCGCCGAGGAACGACCCGATGACGACATCCGTCAGCGCCGGATGGAGCGCATGGCCGAGCCACGTGCCGGACAGCGCGTCCCGCGGAGCACCGACGGGAACGGCATTGGTCACCGCCCCGGCAAGCTTGAGCGCGGCCCCGTCGACCGCCTCGACCGACTCGAGTGCACCGACTGCGCTGTTGGCGTAGTTTTCGCCAAGGGTCATCTCGACCTCACAGGTTCGGGGGTTCCCATTGTGATGACCGTCTTGCCGTCGGCGCGGCCGATTCGTGCGTAGGCGTTGGCGACGCGCACCCGCGTCGCACGGCTACGGGCTGCGCGGCGAGCGGCGTCGGAAGCGGTAGATCGCCTCGGCGACGACCCCGATGGCGACGGCCACGCCGATCGACACCGCGAGCGCGCCCCAGCCCTCCTCGAACAACGACCCGCCCGCGATCCCGAGCAGCGTGTAGACCACCGCCCACAGAAGCGCGCCCCGGACGATGAAGCGGTAGAAGCGGCGCGCCGGTAGGCCGAGCGCGCCGGCGGCGAACATCGCGGCCGTGCGCCCGCCGGACAGGAAATCGGAGGCGATCAGCAGCCAGGTGCGCTCGTGGACGAGGCGCTCCGCGACGCGCAGACGCTCTCGCGCCCTCTCGCTCGAGTAC
>JBKPME010000140.1:0-6823 GCA_046731915.1 Actinomycetota bacterium | reverse complement strand
GTGCTCGGCTCGTCGCACCCGCTGCCCAGCCCGGCTCCCTCAACCGGGGTAGCCCTTATCCGGCGCGGCACGCTGATCGCCCGCGGCGCGCCCGGCAAGCGCAACAACCTCGTAGCCCGCAGGCGCGGCCGGAGCTGGCTCGTGCGCGACATGCTGGCCCGCCTGCGCGCCGGCCAGGGCTGCAGGCAGGGATCGCCCCGCGTGGTGAGCTGCCCCGCTCGCCGCGTGAAGCGGATCGTTCTCTACGGCGGCGCGGGCGACGACCGCCTCACCCTGATCGGCAGGATCCCGGCCCGCCTGGTGGGCGGCCCCGGCAGGGATCGCATCGCGCGTCTCCACCGCTAGCGCTGCCGCGCTAGACCAGGAACTTGCCGTTGCGTTGCAGCTCTTCGCCGTCCACGGTGATCGAGCCGCCCCTGCGGAGGTCGCAGACCATGTCCCAGTGAACGGCCGAGCTGTTCTGCCCGCCGCTCTCCGGATACGCCATGCCCACCGCCATGTGGACCGTGCCGCCGATCTTCTCGTCGAGCAGGATCTCCTTGGTCCCGGTCGCGATGCCGAAGTTCGTGCCGATGCCGAGCTCGCCCAGGCGGCGCGCGCCCGCGTCGGTGTCGAGCATCTCGAGCAGGAACTCCTCGCCCTGATCGGCGCGCGCGTCGACGACCTTGCCGCTCTCGAAGCGCAGGCATACGCCCGACACGGTGCGGCCGCCGTAGCTCGCCGGGAACGTGAAGCAAATCTCGCCGTCCACCGAGTCCTCGACGGGGCCGGTGAAGAACTCGCCGTCCGGCATGTTGTGCTCGCCCACGCAGGGGATCCAGTTGCGGCCGGCCACGCCCAGCGTGATGTCGGTTCCCTCGGCCTGGATGCGGACCTCGTGTTTCCCCTGAATCCATTCGGTCAGGCGCCGCACCTCGTCGGACTGGCGCTGCCACGCGGTCACCGGGTCGCCGTCGAGCGCCAGGCACGCCGCGTAATAGAAGTCCTCGTAGGCGGGCAGCGACATGCCCGCCTCGCTCGCGTACGCGTGCGTCGGGAACAGCGTCAGCGCCCAGCGGTAGGTGTGCTCGGCCGCCCGCCGCATCGACGTCTCCATGATCTGCTTGCGCGCCTTCTGGTGGCGCGCCTGCTTTTTCGGGTCGGCGTTCGAGAGCTCGCGCGTATTGAGCGATGCCAGCACAGAGATGTGGACATCGGCGTGCTCGACCGTCCACTCCGTGGTGGGCGGGACCCAGTCGAGCTGCTCGTCGCTCGCCAGCTCGTAGAACGAGGCCTGCGCGCCGCTTGTCTGCAGCTGCATGATCGGCAGGCCGCCCGCGCGGAGCACCTCCTCATGGATCGCCTGGACCAACGGCTCGGCCGCGGTGCTCGCCGCGATCGAGCAGACGTCGCCCTTTTCCACCTTCGTCGAGTAGCGGACGAGGATCTGAGCGAGCGCGTCTACGCGGTTGTCCTTCATGCGGCGTGGACCCTATCCACAAGCCACCTATGCAAGGACAAATCTGTGCTCAGCTCGGGGTGGAAGGCGACGGCGAGGACGTTTCCTTGACGTACGGCAACGGGATGCCCGCCGACTTCAGCCAGGACCTCCACCCCGGCTCCGACGTCCTCCACCCAAGGCGCTCGAATGAACACGGCATCGATCGGTGCGCCCTCAAAGGACAGCTCCGTCTCGAAAGACGCGAGCTGACGCCCGAACGCATTGCGCCGCACGCCGATGTCGAGAACGCCCAAATGCTCGCGATCCAACATGATCATTCCTGCGCAGGTTCCCAGCACGGGCTTTCCGGACCGCACGAACTCGATAAGAGGTTCCGCCAACCCCTCTCGCTCCACGCCCATGCCGATCGTCGTCGACTCGCCCCCCGGGATGATCAGCGCATCGAGCCCTTCGAGATCCTCGGTGGTCCGAACCTCGCGGACGTCGACCTGAAGGCGGGCGAGCGCCTTCGCGTGCGCCTCGAAGCCGCCCTGGAGGGCCAGAACGCCGGCTAACGGCAACGCTCCGGTGCGGGCACCGTTCGCCCCCTCGCGCACTTCACCAGCCGCGGTGCTGGAGCAGCCCGCCGTTCTCCTGCAGCGTCCCGATCTCGATTCCGGGCATCGCCTCGCCCAGCTCGCGCGAGGCCGCCGCGATCCGCTCCGGATCGTTGTAGTGCGTGGTGGCCTCAACGATCGCGCGGGCGCGCTGCTCCGGGTTCGAGGACTTGAAGATGCCCGAGCCCACGAAGTTGCCCTCGGCGCCGAGCTGCATCATCAGCGCCGCGTCGGCCGGAGTCGCAATGCCGCCGGCGCAGAAGAGCACGACCGGAAGCTTCCCGGTCTCCGCAACCTCCTTGACCAGCTCGAGCGGCGCCTGGAGCTCCTTGGCCGCGGTCGGCAGGTCCATTCCGGCGAGCGACTGGAGGCGGCGGATCTCGCCGGTGATCAGGCGGATGTGGCGCACGGCCTCGACGACGTTGCCGGTGCCGGCCTCGCCCTTTGAGCGGATCATGGCTGCGCCCTCGGCGATGCGCCGGAGCGCCTCCCCCAGGTTGGTGGCGCCGCACACGAACGGGACCTTGAAGGCCCACTTGTCGATGTGGTGCGCCTCGTCGGCGGGCGTCAGCACCTCGGACTCGTCGATGTAGTCGACCTCGAGCGCCTCAAGCACCTGCGCCTCTACGAAGTGCCCGATGCGCGCCTTCGCCATCACGGGGA
Organism: Actinomycetota bacterium; assembly: GCA_046731915.1. Classification (GTDB taxonomy): domain Bacteria; phylum Actinomycetota; class Thermoleophilia; order Solirubrobacterales; family Thermoleophilaceae; genus JACVRW01. The sequence goes on along the minus strand of JBKPME010000140.1, from coordinate 4,123 downwards.
TCGAGACGGCGTCCTTGATGCCCTCGATCATGGTCGGGTCGCTCATGCGCGCCACACCGCCGTCGCGGCGGATGTCGGCCGGGACGCGCTCGAGCGCCATCACGGCGGCCGCTCCTGCGTCCTCGGCGATCCGCGCCTGCTCAGGCGTGACCACGTCCATGATCACGCCGCCCTTGAGCATCTCGGCTAGGCCCGACTTCACTCTGAAGGTGCCCGTCTCCATGTGGCTCCTCAGGATAGCCCTACCAGGAGCCCGGTTCGGGGCGGCCGTCCTGGAAGAGCCAGACCTCGAAGAAGTGGTCGAGCTCCACGCCGCTGTCGCGCTCTGCCGTTGAGATGAACTGCTGCGTCGTCACGTTCGAATGCACGTGCTCGCCATACCAGTCCCTAAGGATCTGGAAGAAGGTGGCGTCGCCAACCTTCTCGCGGAGCGCCTGCAGCGTCATGGCCCCGCGGTCGTAAACGGGCGTGCCGAACAGGTCGGCCGGGCCGGGCAGAGCGTTCGGCGCCGGGAACCAGAGGTCCTGGCCCGTGCGCGTGTCCTCCGGTATCGCGTATAGCTCGTCGAAGCGGGCCTGCGCGGTCTGCCCGCCGTGGCGCTCCGCCCAGATCCACTCGCTCCAGGTGGCGAAGCCCTCGTTCAGCCAGATGTCCGACCAGTGATCGAGGACGAGCGCGTCGCCGAACCACTGGTGTGCAAGCTCGTGGACGATCGTCGGCTCGTCGGGAATCACGTCGTAGTTCGGCTTCGTCTGCGTCTCGAGCGCGAAGAACACGTGCGGCGCCCAGTCCACGATGGCGCCGACGCTTTCGAAGGCGTATGGGCCGTACAGGTCGGAGAGAAAGGCGATGGCGTCCGGCTGAACCGCGAGCGCCTTCCAGGCATCCGCCGGCCGGGGTGTCTTCTCGCCGTAAGAGCGTGTCTGCGGATCGACCGCGTTGTACTCCGGGAGGTCGTTCGGGAGCGCGCCCGTGCGCAGCTCGAAGATTCCGTTTGTCACCGTCGCCAGGTACGGGACCATCGGCGACGTCTCGCGCCAGTGCCACGTGGTCGTGTCGCCGCTGTCGGTCTGCGAGACGAGCGTCCCGTTCGCCATCACCGTCCTGCCCCGCGGGACGGTGACCCTGAAGTCCCAGGTCGCGAAGTCCTTGAGGCTGTCGTTCACCGGGAGCCAGCTCGGCGTCCCCTGCGGCTCGCTGACCACGAAGGCACCGTCATCGGTCGGAACCCAGCCGTCCCTGGCGTGATCCGGATCGCGGACGTTGTTCACGTGTCCGCCGTACAGGACGCGAACCGTGAACTCACTACCCGTTGGCAAACCGGCCGCGGGAGTGATCGTCAGCTCCTGGTCCTTTCGGCTGAAGGAGGCGGGGATCCCGTTCACGGCGACGGCGCTGACCTTGAAGCCACGAAGGTCCAGGTTGAAGCTCGAAAGGCTCTGGGTGGCGCGCGCGCTGATCGTCACGTCGCCGGCAAGCCGGTCGTTCTGCGGCTCGAAATCGAGCCTCGCCGAGTAGCTCGTCACGTCGTAGCCGCCGTTGCCGGCGCTGGGGAAGAACGGATCGCCCCCGCCCGCCGCGCCGGGGGTGAACTGGGCGGCCGCGGGCGCGGCCGTGATTGCGAGCAGGACGAGTGCGGCCGCGAGGCCTCGGCGTATCGGCATTGGCGCAGGGTAGTCCTGCTGCGCCGTGCCGCCTACTTCAGCCGGAACGCCTTAATTCGGTCCGAATATGCCGACTCGTCGAGCGCGTACACCCCGTAGGCAAGCGCCTGGATGAGCGCCAGGAGGGCGGCGTGTGAGCGGACGAAGGCCGGGCTGTTCGACGAGTAGTAGAGCTTGTGGTCGGCGAGCTTTGCCACCTCGGACAGAGTCGCGTCGGCGATCGCGATCGTCGCGGCGCGGCGGTTGCGGGCGAGCTTGATGGCGCGCACCACGAGCGGGTGCGGCCGGCCTGCCGAGAAGCCGACCATCACCGTGTTGTCGTCGACCCTGCCGAGCTTGGCAAGCCCCTCCTGGCTCGGCGACGCGACCACCTCCGCGCGCAGGTCGAGCAGCATCAGCAGGTGGCGCAGGTAGCTGGCGAAGAACGCCATCTGGTCGGTTCCGCAGAGGACGATGCGCTCGGCGCGCGCGATCAGGTCCACCGCGGCCGCGACCTCGTCGCGATCCACCTTGCGGGCCGTCTCGGCCATGTTCGCGTGGTCGGCGCCCAGGGCCGTCTCGAACTCGGTCTGGTCGATCGGGAACAGCGGCTGGGTGGTGAGCTCAGTCGCGGCGGCGCCGTTCTCACGCGCGCGCCTGTACTCGTCGCGCGCGGCCGCCTGAAGCTCGGGGAAGCCCTCGAAGCCGAGGGCCTGTGCGAAGCGGACGACCGTCGAGCTCGACGTGTTCGCCCGGCGGGCGAGCTCCTCGGCCGTGTGGAAGGCGGCCTCCTCGAGGTGGTCGACGATGTACTGCCCCACGTCCTTCTGGGAGCGGCTGAACTCGTCGAAACGCTGGCGGATCTCCTCGGACAGGGTGAGGGCGGTCGTTCCGGTACGCGTCACGCACGCGGTTTTCGCCGCAACCTATGCAGATTCCTTCCAGGGCGCCCGCCCCGCCGCCCAGAGGTCGTTGAGCAGAACGGCGTCCTTGTAGGTGTCCATGCAGTCCCAGAAGCCCGTATGGCGATACGCCCGCAGCTGGCCGTCGGCAGCAAGGCGCTCCATTGGCTCGCGCTCGAGGATCGAGTCCTCCTTGAGGTAGTCGAGCACGCCATGCTCGAAGCAGAAGAAGCCGCCGTTGATCCAGCCCTCGAACTGCGGCTTCTCCTCAAAGCCCTCGACCACGCCCTGACCGTCGAGGCGCGCCACCCCGTACTGAAGCAGAGGCTGGACGACGGTCATCGTGGCGAGCGCGCCGTGGCCCCGGTGGAAGTCGACCAGCGCGCGTAGGTCGATGTCGGCCACGCCGTCTGCGTAGGTGGCGCAGAAGCGGCCGCCGCCGAGGCGGTCGCGCACGCGTGCGATGCGGCCGCCGGTCGGGGTCTCCTCACCCGTCTGGACACACTCGATCGCCAACCCGTCCGGGAGGCCGTTGTTCCTGACGAAGTCCTCGATCAGCTCGCCCTTGTGGCCGAGGCAGAGGACGAAGCGGTGGAAGCCCTGGTGCGCGTAGATGCGCATCACGTGCCACAGGATCGGGCGCCCGCCGATCTCGACGAGCGGCTTCGGGATCGTCTGGGTCGCCTCGCGCAGCCGCGTGCCGCGGCCGCCGCAGAGGATGACGACGGGCTCGTCCATCGGCCGGAACGCTACTGAGCGGCGGGCGGGGAGGATCCCGGTGTGCACGTCACGTGGCTACGGTCGAGCAGACCGCCGTGCGGGCCGCGGAACTCGAGCAGCGCCTGCCCCGGCCTCAGCACCATCCGCAGCGCCCCGTTGATGTCGTCGCGGCCCCAGACCATCGTCGTCCCGCGGCCCCCGTGCAGCTTGTAGCGACCGCGGCCGCCCGCGCCAACCACGTACTGGATGAGCCCCTTCTGCGGGCTGTGGCGCTGGAGGTTATGGTCGTGCCCGCTGAGCACGATGCGGGCGTGGCCGGCGAGCCGGTTCCAGAACGGGTTGAGGTCGGGTGCGCCGTCGTAGGCGCCCTCGCTGTAGCGCGGGCGGTGCCAGAACGCGATGCGGCAGTCGCCCGGCCCCGTCAGGGTGCTCTCGAGCCAGCGCACTTGCGGTGATGTGCTTCCGTGCGGCGCCTGCGAGTTGAGGTTGACGATCTCCCAGCCGGCGATGCTGGTCTTCGACCAGGGCGGGTACTTGTGGCCTTTCCGGCCGGCCCAGTAGCGGTAGTAGCCCTCGAAGCGGTTGTCCCACTCGTGATTGCCGATCGTCGCCTCGGTGATCCGCGCGAGCCGGCCGAGCCGCGGGTGGTACCAGAGCCGGAAATCCCTGGCGGCGCCGGTCTCGTAGACGTCGCCGAGATAGAGGAAGCGATCGGGCTTGCCGCGGCGGACGAGCGCGGCGATCGCGTCGGCGGCGGGCCCAGGGGTTGCGACGTCCCCCGCCGCCCAGACGACCGCGCGTGTGGAGGTGTCGCCCGTCGCGCGGCCCGTCGCCTCGCCCGCGGGGGCGCCTCCGACC
>JBKPME010000139.1:0-20389 GCA_046731915.1 Actinomycetota bacterium | reverse complement strand
GCCCGAGCTGTTCGACGGGCGCAGCCAGCTGATCCTCTACAGGTTCTTCTTCGAGGAGGGTGTCGACGGCTGGCCCGACGCCGGGTGCGTCGGATGCTCGTCCTTTGCGGATGGCATCCCCGAGCTCGGCCTACTCCACTCTCGCGACATCACCTTCGCCATGGCATCGCCGGCACCCCAAGCGAACCTACAGCGCTACGCCGAGCGCATGGGCTGGACCGACGTGCCCTGGTACACGATCTGCACGGAGCGGTTCTCGGCTGACTTCGGGGTCGACGAGTGGTTCGGCCTCAATATCTTCCTGCGTGATGGCAAAAACGTGTACCGCACCTACTTCCTCCAGCACGGGGCGATGGTCCAGTTCATCGGCAGCATCTGGAGCATGTGGTCGCTCACGCCGTACGGCGGCCAGTCCGACGACGAGGAATTGCCCGAGGGCTGGCCGCGGGCGCCGCAGTCGTTCTGGTTCCGCCGCCACGACGAGTTCGACGAGCCGCCGCCGTCGGCCCGCCTGGGCATCGACGCGGACGATCGACCCTAGCTCCATGCGTACGTCGCTGGACACCAACATCAGTAGCTGACAACTCGCTTCGCCGCCTCGCTTGCGAGGGAGGCAGCGGCGTCGTGGGCGAGCGTCCTGTCGCCAGAGCTCAGTCGGGGGCAATCACTCGTCTGTCTCTGTCGGGCTGCCGAGTAGCTGAAGCGAAGGGGGACACCGCCGGCAGTGTCCGCGCGTGCAGCGCATCTAGGGTGCCCGCGGAAAAACTCCATGAAACGCCGCTCGGCCGCAGTCCCGACGTGTCGGGACTGCCCACCGGGCCGCTCGCGCGCGGCGTCTCTGATCGCCACTCCTACCGCGCTGCCGAGTTGAGGACCGCGAACGGGAAGCCAACGCCTGCCTCGTTGCGGCTGACCGGCTTGGCGATGGCAAACGCGAACCTCGCCACGACCTGAGCGCCAGCATGTCCTGCTGGGGCAGGCAGTGCCGTCGGCTGAGTGATTGCCTTCTCCCGCTTCATGTTCACCTATCTGGCGCTAGTCAGCCCACCAGTCGCGCTGGCCCTCGACGTCTTCGCGCGGAGCCTCGCCGAGATTGGGCGCGCCGATGACGAGGATTTCGAGGCCGTCCGGCCCGGCCTCGTAGCCTCGCCACATACCGGGCGGGACGCGCACCGCGTCCCACTCGGTGAGCTCGACGATCTCGTCGTCGAGCTTCATCCGCCCGCCCCCGCGCAGGACCACGTACACCTCCTCCTGCTTCTTGTGCGTGTGGCCGTACGGAAAGCGATAGCCGGGCGGGACCCGCTGGTAGCCCAGGCCGGATTTCTCGAGCTCGAGCGCCACGGTCGCCAAGCGGAACTCCAGGTCCGGCGCGCCGTCGAACCTAGACCCGACGTCCTCCAGGTCCTCCCTGAGGTTTCTGAGCGTGAACGGCACCGCCGCAATCCTATGCGTGCCCTGGCTGGGGTTGCCGATCTGATGTGTAAACGGCGCAGCGGCGGCTTGTTTGGGTCCCTACCTCTGCTTCGTCGGTTGGGCGGAATGCAGCGCTCCCGCAGCGGGTGTGTAGATGCTCTCGTGCCCGTCCTCCCAGCGGATGCGATACCGAGGGTGACCCGACCCGTGAACGACCTCTTCGACGACGCCCGTCCGGGGCGCCCTCTCGGTCGACTCCGATTCGACCTGCACGCGATCTCCGGACTTGAACTCCATGTCCTCTCCTCCTGGCTGGCGTTCCTTGACGTGATACCACCGTTCGGGCGACCCGTGGGGCGCTCGTCGCGTACGCGGGCGCGGGACCTGGCGTCGGCGCTGACGGTGTGTTTGTGGAGCGCGATCCGTTGTTACACGCGTAGCGGCTTGCTACACCATCCGTATGTCGCTCTGAGGGGCCGATCGGGCCACCGCGGATCTGCTGCGTAGCGATGCCGGAGAGAACCACGGTTGCCGCTGGGTATACCCTGAGCGTGCTGTCCGCCAAAGCATGGGGGTAAGGAGCACGTATGTCACACCATTACTCGGGCGCTGACTTTGGCTTCCCGCTGGGCGATGCCCGACTCGACTTCTGCGACCTGTACGCCTTCCCCAAGCCGGGGGACCAGGACAGGTCGATCCTCATCATGGACGTGCATCCGTCCAAGGCTGTGGACCCGGAGGGGCCCACCACTGCCGAGCCTTTCTCGCCGGAGGCGATCTACGAGCTGAGCATCGACACCGACGGCGATCTGGTCGCGGACATCAGTTATCGGTTCCGATTCTTGCCGTCGGAGAACGGGGCGCAGAGTGCGACGGTCCGCCGCGTCGAGGGCGCCGACGCCGCCGGCGCGGGCGACGGCGGGGAAGCGATCATCGATGGTGCTCCGGTGTCGACGGGCACAGACGCTCGGGTGACGGAGGCCGGCGAGTATCGCTTCTTCGCCGGCTGGCGTAGCGACCCCTTCTTTTTCGACGTAGGCGGCGCCCTGAACGACTTCCAATTCACGGGAGACGACTTCTTCGCCGACAGCGACGTGTGCAGCATCGTGCTGGAGCTTCCGAATAGCGAGTTGGGAGACGGGGAGGTGGGTCTGTGGCACCGAGCCCTGGTTCCTGCAGATGACGGGAACTGGGCCCAGGTGGAGAGGGGGGCTCGAACCCAGGTGGCTGTTTTCCTCGTCCCGAACGAGGAGAAGGACGCGTACGTCGGGGGCGAGCCGGCAGATGACGATCGCTTGGTGGACGTGCTGGCCCACTCGCTGGAGCACACAGGTGGCTACTCGCCGGACGAGGCCAAGCGGGTGGCGGGGACCTTGCTGCCGGACGTCATGCGATACGACCCCAAGCGCCCGGTTGCTTACCCGGACAACGGCCGCACGCTCACCGACGATGTGGCCGATCCTTTCATGGCCATCTTGACGAACGGGAAGGCGAGCGACGACCAGGTGGGCCCACACGACGACTTGCTCCCAGAGTTCCCGTACCTCGGGCCGCCACACGAGAACCGGGCCGAGGCGTAAAGAGACCGCCGCATGGGGCGAACTTCGAACGATCAGGCGGCGCCACCTGAAAGGGTGGCGACTTGGGCGCCGTGCCTGACGATGGCCGAGGCCTCAGGTTCGCGGCCGAAGCATTCGAACAACGCCGAGCAAGTAGCCGCCTGCCGACGCATCGCCGGCCGGCCGTGCTAAAGACAACGGACGCGTCCGCCCGGCCGGTCGCTCACGCGCTCGCGCCCTGGTCGGGAGGCGCCACGCGGATCGAACCCGACAGGCCTCCGGGGAGCGGGCGGCGCGGCTCGCGAACGCCGGCCGACCCAAAGCCCTGCGGAAAATCGCCACAGTCGAAGCTCTGCCCACGCCGGGTGCGCCAAACGTTCCAGCGATGACAGACCGGCTCGCGCTGCGCCCACACTGCTCTGCCGAACACGCCGAAACCGACCGCTAGTCCGCCGTGATGTGAGCGACTCGCGTAGATCACGCTGGGCGTTAAGTATGCCTGCCCCTTGACGCGCGACCTACGATGAATGTTGTGCCTGGCTGACGTTAGAAGGCGACTGGATCACGCACCTCCGCTGCGCTCGCCATCAATGGCGAGTCGCGGATCGAGGGCTTCCGTGCCGCGCCCGAGCCCGAGCGGCTTGGGGGCGGCGCCAGGGCGCCCCCCGCGGGTGTTTCGCAATGCCGGAACTCCACGAGGGAGAGCACCGTTCGAGGACGTCACACCCGCTAAGTCGGCGTGAGCACTGCGGTAGATTGCTCGGAGATGACCGGTGGCGAGCTCTCCTCAGTCGAGCCGACGGTTTCCGTCAAGGTGCCCTGCCAGGAGTGTGGCGGGCGGGGCTACGTCGAGGCGGTAACGGGGGGCGGGCGCATCGTGCGCGACACGACGAAGGATTGCCTTCCATGTGGCGGTAGGGGGCTGATCCCTGAGGACATGCCTCTTTCCCAGTTCCGAGAGCTACTGGCGAGTCAGTATCGGTAGCGCTTCGGGCTGCGCAAGCGCCGTGGCCCGCGAAGTACCCGCACATCCCAGTGCACGCCGCCGCCCGGCGGCGTGCACGACCCAACGGTCGACCTGTAAATCCTTATGGAGCGTTCAGTCATGGTGGCCACCATCTCATCCCATGAGTTCACTGATTCGGCCCAGGCTGGTCGCCGCGACCGCGTTACTGGTGGTGGTGCTTGGTGGCGCCTTGCAGCAGCTCGGCCCAGCGATGGCGGACGACCAAGCGCGCAACGCGCCTGGTGGAACGAGAAAGCTTGAGCCGACGAAGCGGGCAGGCGCGCCGTCGGGTGAGCCGACTGAGTCGGGCGCGCGGAACCTGATCCTCGGCTCGAGGGACGGTTCCCAGCCGGAGAACATGGAGCAGTTCCTGGCCGCTGTCACGCAGAACGTCGACAGCTACTGGACGAACGTGTTCGAGGACGCCGGCCTACCGGAGCCGAGGGTCGGCTACACGTCGATCCCGGCCGGTCGGACCGCCGCGAGCGCCTGCGGCGACGAGAACGGCACCCTGGGGGACAGCGCGGCCGCCTACTGCCCCGGTGACGACACGATCTACATCTCGCAGAAGTTCGCAACCGATATCTACACCGGCGCGCTGGACCAGACGCTGCCCGGCAGCTCGCAGGGCTACGGACGGACGATCGGCGACTTCGCCGTCGCGTACGTCGTCGCGCACGAGTACGGCCACGAGGTCCAGGACGAGCTCGGCTTCTTCCAGGACTACGGTCAGCAGCTCCCAACGATGGCGTTCGAGCTCCAGGCGGACTGCTACGCCGGCGCCTGGGCGAATGGCGCCTACCAGGAGAACCGTCTCGAGGACGGTGACGTGCAGGAGGCGTTGAACGCCGCCCTTGCTGTCGGCGACTTCGACACCGCCGATCCGGGCCACCACGGCACGCCAGACCAGCGGGAGGCGGCGTGGAAGATGGGCTTCCAGACGGGCGACCCGTCCTCCTGCAACGAGTATCTGGACCCGGCGAGTCTCGGCGACGGCGCCGGCCAGCCGTAAGCCACAGCGACGCTGGGCCTCACCGGCCATACGTGTTCGGCGACTGCTGAATCGCAAGCCGCAGCTCAGGCGGTGGCGGCCTCCACGAGGCGGGCGGTGATCAGCGCTCGCTCGGTCGTCGACACGAGCCCGATGACGACCACTGCCAGCCCGCACCCGACGCAGATCCACCAGCCGGGATGGCTCGCCGCAGCGATGCTGCCGCCGCTCGCATCTCGGCTCGACACGACGATCGAGCCGATGATCGCCACACCGAGAGATATGCCGACCAGCCGGCTCGTGGACGCAACAGCCGCCGCCACACCCGCCTGATCAGCCGGCATTCCCGACACTGCGGCGTTTGTTATCGGCGGGTTGACCATCCCGAAGCCCACGCCGAAGACGGAGTAGGCCAAGAGCAGGTCGGCGGTGGCGGTGCTCGGCGTGAGCTGCGTGAGGATCAGGCTTCCGCCGACCAGGCTGAGTCCGCCGACCACCAGCGGAACGCGCGCGCCATGGCGGCCGAGGATCCGGCCCGACAACAACGCGGCCACGAACGCCAGCGCTGCCATTGGCAGCGTGTAGAGGCCGCCCTGGACCGGTGACAGTCCGCGGTCGACCTGGAGGTACAGGTTCGTCACGAGCAGGAAGCCGCCGAGTGCGATGAACGCGGCTATCGCCGTCAACGTCGCGCCGGTGAAAGGCACGCTGCGGAAGAAGCGCAGGTCGATCAGCGGCTCCGGTGCTCGCCGCTCGCGTGCGACGAACCCGATGACCGCGGCCGCGGCGATGATCGCCGCTGCCCGCACCTGGGTAGAGCTCCAGCCGGCGTCGCCGCTCTCGATGATCGCGTAGGTCAGCGTGGCCAAGAAGACCATCGCCAGTACCTGGCCGAGCGGGTCGAGCCGTCGCGGCCGCGCCGCGCGCGACTCGGGCACGACACGTGCGACCAGGACGATTGCAAGGAGGCCGATGGGCACGTTTATCCAAAAGATGGAGCGCCAGCCGGCCGCGCCCACGAGCGCACCGCCGACCACCGGCCCGAGCGCTATCGAGATCCCGACGACGCCACCCCAGACCCCAATCGCCTGTGCACGCTCACGCGGATCGCTGAAGACGTTCCGGATGATCGACATCGCGACGGGGTTGAGCATCGAGCCGCCCACGCCCTGAAGAGCGCGGAACGCGATCAGCCAACCGGGTGAAGGCGCCGTGCTGCACAAGAGCGAGCCGACTGAGAAGAGTCCGAGACCGATCGCGAAGACACGCTTGCGCCCGATCCGATCGGCGATCGAGCCGCTCAGGATCAGAAGCGTCGCGAGCACGACCGTGTACGCGTCGACGATCCACTGGAGTTGCGACAGCGACGCACCGAGGTCGCGGTGGATCGTCGGGAGCGCCACGTTGACGATCGTGTTGTCGAGCGAGACGAGCAAGATGCTCATGCAGCAGATCCCGAGCACCTGCATCCGGCCACGGCGATTCAACGTGAGGCGATCCTCCAGTCGAGCAACCTCTTTCCCAGGATAGGTGAGGCTGGGCGGCGACCGCGCAGCGCGGCGCGGGCCGCGAAGTAGCCGCACATCCCGTGGACGCCGCCGCCCGGCGGTGTGGACGATGAGCAGATGTAGAGACCGTCGACCGGTGTCGAGTAGGGCACCGGCCGCGCGACCGGCCGGGTGAAGAGCTGGCGGAGGTCCTGGAGGCCGCCGTTGATGTCGCCGCCGACGTAATTGGGATTTCGTCGTTCGATGTCCACCGCATTCAGAGCCGATCGCCCCGCGATCAGGTCCCTGAATCCCGGCGCGAAGCGTTCCACCTGCGCCTCGATCGCCTCGGTCATGTCGCGCGTCGACCCGTGCGGAACATGACAGTAGGCCCAGGCCGTGTGCTTGCCATCGGGCGCTCGGGTGTCGTCGAACAGGCTCGGCTGCACGAGCAGCACGAACGGACTCGCGGAGTGCTCGCCGCGAACCGCCGCGTGCTCCGAGGCCGCGATCTGCTCGAGCGTCCCGCCGAGGTGCACCGTGCCCGCGCGGGCGACCTCCCCGGCGGTCCAGGGAATCGGGGCGTCGAGTGCCCAGTCGAGCTTGAAGACGCCCGGTCCGTAGCGGTAGCCGGCCAGCCGTCGCGCGTAGCCGGTCGGCAGGCGCGTGCCGGCGAGCCGCAGCAGCTGGCGCGGGGTCACGTCGAGCAGCGTCGCGCCGGCCTCCGGCAGCTGGTCGAGCGACTCTACCCACCTCCCCGTCTCGATCTCGCCGCCGAGTGAGCGCAGGTAGGAGGCGAGCGCGTCCGCCAACCGCTGTGAGCCGCCGCGCGCCACCGGCCACCCCACGCTGTGCGCGCTCAGCATCAGGACGACCCCGAACGCCGCGCTGGCAGGGCTGCGCAGCGACAGCATCGAGTGCGCGGAGCAGCCGGCGAGCAGAGCGCGGGCGCGCTCGCCCTGGAAGCGGGAGCGCGCCAGCCCCACCGTCGAGCGCAGGGCAGCCGGCGCAAAGCGCGCCAGGACGAGCGGATGGCGCGGCGGACGGAGCGGCCCGAGGATCTCACGCATGAGTGCGGGCGCCGTGCGGACCAGCGGCTCGAACAGCCGGCGATAGGCCTCCGCGTCCGGGCCGAGGCCGCCTACCGTCTCCTCGACGCAGCGCTCGAGCAGCACCGCGGAGCCGTCGTCGAGGGGGTGCGCCAGCGGCACGCGGGGATGTACCAGCTCGAGCCCGTGGTCGGTCAGCGGCAGGCTGCGGAGAAAGGGCGACGCGAGCGCCAGCGCGTGCACCGTCGAGCACGTGTCATGGACGAAGCCCGGAAGTGTCAGCTCCTCGGAGCGGCAGCCTCCGCCCAGCGTCTGCGCGCCCTCGAGCACGGTGACCCTGCAGCCGGCGCCGGCCAGGAGGATGGCCGCCGAGAGGCCGTTCGGGCCCGAGCCGACGACGACGGCGTCGGTCCCCGGCTCAGGCAATCGCGCGATCGCGCTTGAAGACGCGCTTCAGCGCCCGCCCGGGAGCGCCCATGGTGTAGAGCGTGGAGCGGATGGCCGAGCTGTGCCACAGGTTGCGCCAGCGCGACCACTGGCGCTTCTTGTCGACACACACGACCTGGGTGTCCACCTCGGCCTCGTGCTCGAAGTAGGCGGCCAGCGCCGTGAGCGTGTGCTGCCAGAACCGATCCTCCTGCTTGTGGCCGCCCATCGTGAGGCCCAGCTCGAAGATCGGGTCACTCGCGCGCATGAGCACCTGGGCCTGCGCCACCGTCTCGCCGTCGACCTCGGTCGCACTGAAGGTGATCCAGCCGGCGAACATGTGGCCCTCCGGCGTCATGAGCGTGAACGACTCCTCGTCCGCGTACAGCACCATCACGCCGGTCGACAGCTTCATCTTGCCCGGCAGGGCCATGTTCAGGAGCGCCACCTCACCGGGTTCGATTCCGGTGAGCGGCCCATAGAAGCGATTGCCCTCCGGCCAGAAGTCGGGAAAGCGCTGCTTCCAGGTGGAGATCACCTCCGCGGCTGAGACGCGTTCGGCCGGGAAACGCACCTGGTAGGTCTTCTGCCACATCTTGCCGAAGCCGTGGATTGGCGAGGTAAGGCGGCGGCCTTCGACATTGAGGTTCACGGCGCCCTCGGGTACCTCTGAAACGGTCAGCTGTGACACCGACTTGGCCCAGCCGGCGGCTTCGCGCGCCGCACGTTGTTCGTTGCTCATGGTTCCTCCTCAGGCTCAGCCGGCGGCGGCGAGCGCCTCGGCCTCTGAATCGTGGATACCCACCGCCTCATCGAGGCGCGTGAGCTCGAAGATCTGGCGGTAGTGATCGGACAGCCCGTAGGCGAGCACCCTCTGATGCTGGCGCTGCGCGCGCACGAGCAGCGTGACGAGCAACCCGATCCCACCACTGTTCATGTAGTCGAGTGCGGTGAAGTTGAGGACGATGGCCTTCACACCCTTGCCGCTCGCGCGGGCGTAGGCGTCCATCAAGACGTCATCGCTCTGGGCGGTGATATCGCCTTCGATGTCGATCGCGCGGGCCCCCTCTGAGACCTCGCGCACGATAAATGTGGTCGCTGCTTCAGGCATCGTTGCTCCGTTCTGGGCCGCCAACGGCGCGGTCCTCGTTGTCGGCGATCGTCATGAAGTCGGCCAGCCGCGTGATCTCGAAGATCTCGCGGTAGTGGTCCGACAGCCCGAATGCCTTCACTTCGATCCCGCTCGTGCGGGCCTGGGCCAGAAGCCCGACGATAAGGGCGATACCGGTGCTGTTGATGTAGTCCGCGCGCGCGAAGTTGAGGACGACCGAGTCGGCGGCACCGGCCGTGGCCCGCTCGTATGCCTCGTTGAGGGCGTCCTCGGCGGACGAGTTCACGTCCCCGCTGAGGTCGATCACCGGGACGCCGCCGTGATCGCGCACCGCCGCTTGGAGCTCACTCGCCGTCATCTCCGCCTCCTTCCAGGCGCAGCACGAGCTCGACGGTACGTCCGCCTCCCTCGCTCGTGACGCGCGCCTCGTCGACCATCTCCTCGATCAGGAACAGACCCCAGCCGCGTGGCTTCTGGCGTCCTTCCAGCTTCGCCTCCAGGTCTGGTGCCTCCGCCTCGGCGAGCTCGCCGGCGCCGCCGTGGTCAGTGACTTGGACGCGCAGGCGATCCGCCGAATGGAGCACGCGGACCCGGACCGGCCGATCGGGCCGGTACTCGTTGCCGTGCTCCATCGCGTTCATGGTGGCCTCGGCAACAGCCGTCTTCAGGCGCTCGAGCCGGGCCTGCTCCAGACCGATGTCGGCCACCGCTCGCGCCACGCGCTCCATCGCTTGTCGCTCGTTGCCCGGCTCGCTGGGCAGGTCGAAATCGGCCAGGACGCTCCCATTGGAGGAGGCGGACATGTGCCCCTGCCCCCCGGAGCGCTGAAGAGTCACCATGGTGATGTCGTCCTCCTGCTCGGCGTCCGGCCCGGTGAACGCCTCGAGATCACTGAGCACGCGGTCGATCAGCTGCTGGCCGCCCGCGGCACCGGCCACCGTTTCCTTCAGGCGTGGGAAGCCGAACATGTCGCGTTGCGGGTCGTGTGCCTCGACGACGCCGTCGGAGTGGAGGAGCACGCTGTCGCCCGGCTCCAGCGTCGTCTCCTTCTCCTCATAGGCCATGCCCGGCATGAGCCCGAGCGGCATCCCGCGTGCGCGCAGCTCGACGACACCGTCCGCCGTCTTCACATAGGGCAGGTCGTGACCGGCGTTTGCGAAGCGCAGGTGCCCGCTCACAGGATCGAGCACGCCGTACAGGCAGGTCACGAACATTTTCTCCGGCATGTCAGGGCAGAGGTGCTCGTTCACCCGCTCGAGCACCGCGCCGGGCTCGACGAGCCGCTGGGCGGAGGCGCGAAGGACGCTGCGGGTGGCCGACATGACGAGAGCGGCGGGCACGCCCTTGTCGGTCACGTCGCCCACGACGAAGGCAACTCGTCCGTCGGGCAGCGGGATCACGTCATAGAAGTCGCCGCCCACCTCGCGGGCCGGCCGATAGTACGCCGCGATCTGCCAGCCGGGCAGGTCCGGGAGCTCCCGGGGCAGGAAGTTCTGCTGGATCAGCCGCGCGACCTCGAGCTCCTGCTCGAAGCGCTGGCGCGTCGCCGCCTCCGCCTTCTGCTCGCGAACCAGTTGAGCTACCCGCAGCGCCGGCGCAGCCTGGGCGGCGAGCTTGTCGAGCAGCTTGCGGTCGTCGGAGGAGTAGTCCTGCTCGGAGAGCCGCGGGCCTAGGTTGAGCACGCCGATCAGCTCACCCTGGCTCACCAGCGGGACCGCTAGCTTCACGCCTGCTGCCTTGAGCTCGCGCAGCGCCGGCGAGTCGAGCTCGAGCTCGTCTATGTCGACGGCCTCGCTGGCACTTTGGAAATACGCGAGCAGCGGGTCGTTCGGCCCGATCTCGACCGGAGCCTGTTCCGGCTCGGGGATCGTGGCCGCGGGTGCGGCGGCGATGGAGATGTCTGCCGGAGCGGTCGTGTCGCCACGCCGCTTCAGCTTTAGCCGGAACGATTTGGTCAGGGCAGCCATCCGCATCCTTTCTAGGCCAGCGGCGTCCGGGAAGCGTTACGAGATGCGAGCCCATAGATGGCCACCGGCTCGGACTTGCCTCTCAGGCGCAGGGATCCGTGCGACTCCAGGCCGGCGTCCGGGTCGTCGAGCAGGCAGCGGGTCGCCTCGGTCAAGAGCAGCGGCTCGCCCAGCTCGCGGGTCGCGTCCTGCATGCGCGCCGCTACGTTCACCGGGTCTCCGATCACGCCGTACTCGGCAACGCCGCCGCCGCCGATGGTGCCCACGAGCACGAGCCCGGAATTGATCCCGATCCCGATCCGGCACCGCTCGCCGAACTGCGACTCGACCGCGGCCAGCATGTTCGCGGCGGCGGCGAGCGCGCGGTCGGCGTGGTCCGGCAGGCGCTCGGGGGCGCCGAAGACACCCAGGAATCCGTCTCCCAGGAGCTTGTTCGGGTGTCCCCCATGCGCTTCGAGCAGCGGGATAACCAGGCCGAAGAACTCGTTCAGGTAGGAGACCGCTTCTCGGGCCGTCGAGCGGTCGGCGAGCGTGGTGAAGCCGCGGATGTCGACGACCACGATTGTGACCATGGCCCACTCGGGCTCTACGCGCCGGCTCACGTCCCACCCCCCGGCGACCGAAGCCACACGGAGACATGGGCCGGCTGCATGGTCTCGGCGACCACGGAGTGGAGCTCGGCTCTCAGGGCGCTCAGGTCGACCTCGTCGCGGAGCTGTGCGCCGAAGCGCTCGAGCGTCAGCGTGGCGTCGTACCTGCGCCGGTAGAAGCGGCGGTCGACCACCCTTTGGATCCGCTCTCGGGCGGGACGGCACAGGGCTGCGACCGCGAGCGTCGAGACGGCGACGGCGAGGCCGGAGCCCTTGGTCACGCCGCTCAGCACGAGCTGGAGCAGCAGCACGCTGCCGAGGTAGGCCGCGCCCAGCGTGGCGGACAGCGCACCGTAGACGAGCGTGCGGTTGATCACGACGTCGATGTCGTAGAGGCGGAACCGCAGCAGCGCGACCGATACCGCAACTGCCAGGCCCAGAAGGGCGAACAGCAGGCAGGCCCAGCCCGCGACCTCGCTCACGCCGTTGTCGAGCAGCGCACTCACCGGGAAGCTCGCGACCAAGAGACAGCCGGCCGCGGTCACCCACTTGAGCTGCTGCCGTTCAACACCCCGAGAGCGGCGGAAGCGAACGACGAGCGACACGGCCGCAGCGAGAGCCGAGGCCAACCAGATGACGAACGACGCTTCGGAGAGGGTGCGGAGGCCGAGCCCGCCGACGCCGAGCGGATTCGTCACCCAATTGGTGTTCTGGAGCGGCCCGGGGCTGAAGGCGGTTGCTACAAGCGTGACGATGCCGGTTGTGACCGCGGCCCAGCCGACGAAGCGCCAGCGCGGGCTGGGCGGAGCCCCCGTCGGGAACAGCAGCGGGACCAAGCTGAACAGCGCGACCAGGGCGGGAATCCAGGCCCAGTTCTCGAACCAGAGAGCGACTGCCGCCGTGTGGTGGGGGCCAGGGTCGCCGAACGCGGCGTGCCAGTAGAGAGCATCGCCGAGCATTAGGACAGCCAGGCACAGGGCCGCCACCCCGAACAGCCATCCAATTGGGTTGCGCGGACGCCTGGCGGCCACGATCGCGCCCGTGCCCGCGAGGGAGGAGAAGATGACGGCCTCGAAAACGGCGAATGGGACGGCCTCGCCCGCCACCGCGTCGTCGAGCGTCGGGCCGGCCGAGCTCGGGTTCGCGGGACCGCCCGAGTGGGGATCGACGATCGCGAGTACCACGCCCGCGAGGAGCAGGGCGGCGGACAGCGCGAAGAGGGACCAGGCGACCAGGCCGGCCCTGCGCTCTGTCATCGCTCCGCCTCCCTGAGCCACAGCGACACGTGCGCCGGCTGCAGGGTCTCACTCACGACGGCGTCCAGCTCCACGGTGAGCGCGCTCAGCTCCACCTGATCGCGCAGCCGCGCCGCGAACTCCTCGAGAGTCCGCTGAGCGTCGTACTTGCGCCGGTAGAAGCGGCGGTCAACGGCCGATTGGATTCGGCCGCGGGCGGGACGGAAGAGGGCGGCGACAGCAAGGGTCGAGGCGGCGACCGCCAGGCTGGAGCTCTTGGTCACGCCGCTCAGCACCAGCTGGAGCAGCAGCACACAGCCGAGGTAGGCGGCGCCCAGCGTGGCTGTCAGCGCGCCGTAGACGAGCGTGCGGTTGATCACCACGTCGATGTCGTAGAGGCGGTGGCGCACGATGGCGACGCCTGTTGCGACCGGGATGCCGAGGACGGTCAGCATGATCGCCGTGTTCGCGACGGCCTCCGCGGTGTCGTAGACGGCCAGCGCCAAAGGGAGGGTGCAGCCTGCGAGGGCGCCGGCATACGCGAGCCACTTCATCTGCTGGCGCTCCGCGCCGCGGGCGCGCCGGAAGCGGATGATCAATGCCGCGACCGAGCCGACCAGGCCGATCAGGACGAAAAGGGCGCCGAGACCCGCGAGGACGTCGACCCAGACGGCGTCCACCCCGAGCGGATTGCGCACCTGCGGGTAGTCCGAGGTGGGTCCCGGCTTCAGGAGTCCCGACACGAACGTGGCGGCGATGCCGACGCCGGCGATCCACGCCACGGGACGCCAGCGCCGCGATAGTAGCCGGCCGTCCGGGAAGAGCAACAGGAGGAAGGTGACGGGCAGGAGGATGAACGGGACCCAGGAGTTATCTCCGTAGATGGCCGCCACTTTGCCAAGCGTGGCCGGCCCGGAACCGGAGTCGATCCAGTAGTCCGCGTATGAGCCGGACAGCGCCCCGAGGCCGGCGCCCACCGCGGCGCTGAGGAAGACCCACGCGATTGCGTTCCGGGGGTGGCGCCACGCAATGATCACGCCGACGGCCGCGAAGGTGAGGCCGACGCCGGCGATCAGGATCGAGTCCGCAACGTCGACGCCGGCCCCTAACGACGCATCGAGCGCGATCGCCGCGATGAGCAGAGCGACCACGAGACCGGCGAGCGCCGTTGCCAGGCGTCTTGCGCCGCGGGGCGTCATTGCCGTCCCGCCTCGCGCAGCCAGAGCGACACATGCGCCGGCTGGAGGGTCTCGCGGACGACGGCGTTGAGCTCCGAGCTCAGCGCGCGCAGGTCGACCTCGTCGCGCAGCTGCGCGCCGAAGCGCTCGAGGGTCCGCGCGGCGTCGTACTTGCGCCGGAAGAACCGCCGGTCCACCGAGGCCTGGATCCGCGCTCGCGCCGGACGGAACAGCGCGGCGACCGCCAGTGTCGAGCCTGCCACCGCGAGGCCCGAGTCGCCGGTCGCGCCGTTCAGGACCAGTTGAAGCAACAGTACGCTGGCGAGGTACGTGACCGCCAGCGTCGCTGTCAGCGCACCGTAGACGAGCGCGCGGTTGACGACGACGTCGATGTCGTATAGCCGGTGACGCAGGATCGCGTAGCCGATGGCGATCGGGAGCGCCGCGAACGCCACCTGGGAAACGGTCGTGATCAGGTTCGCGCCCACGCTCTTGTCGCCGAGGCCGAGGATGCTCGGCAGCGGGAGGGTGCCCAGGTACGTCGCGAGAAACACGCCGCCCCCGAACGCGATCCAGCGCAGCTGCACGCGCTCGAGCTCGTCGGAGCGCCTGTAGCGAATGAACAACCCGGCGATGCTCACGACGAAGCCCGCGATCAGCAGGAAGATGGCCCCCGCGAGCGGCCGGGCCCACGTTGCGCCAAGCGGATTGGCGGTGCCCGGTTCGTCCTCCACGCGGCCGGGCATGGCGGCCATGCCGACCAGCGTGACTGCGATGAGCACGATCGAGGCGCGTGAGAACCACCTCCAGCGCGGTGAGGGGAGCCGGCCGTCGGGAAGCCGGAGCGGCAGCTGAGTGCCGATCAGACCGAGTGCGATGACCCACACGCTCGGGACGACGCCGATCCACTCCGCGACGCCCTTCGGGATGTCCCCCGTTCGGAGGCCCCACACCGTCACCAGGCTGCCGGCCACGATGATGGCGAACAGAAGCCCGATTACCGCCAGGAGCCAACCGATCAGGTTGCCCGGCCGGCGCAGCGCGAGCACGCCACCCACCACGGAGAAGGCGATGACCGTCGCCACGAACGAGAGTGCCGTCCACGCTCCTCCGTTGTCCGATGGCCGTGCCGGGATGAAGAAGTTCACCGACACGCCAACGACCAAAAGGGCCGCGCTGACGACGACCAGCCCGATGGCCAGGACGCGAGTTCGCCGCGTCACGAGACCCGCCCCCGTAGCCACAGCGAGACGTGTGCCGGCTGCAGGGTCTCGCGCACCACCGTGCCCAGTTCGTGTTCGAGCGCGCCGAGGTCCACCTGGTCGCGCAGGCGCGCGGAGAAGGCATCAACCGTGAGCTCGCCGTCGTACTTGCGCCGGTAGAAGCGGTGATCGACCGCATGCTGGAGCCGTGTCCGCGCGGGGCGGAACAGGCCCGCGACCGCGAGCGTCGAGACAGCGACCGCCAGGCCCGAGTCGCCGGTGGCGCCGTTGAGCGCGAGCTGCAGCAGCAGCACACTCGCTAGATAGGTGGCGGCCAGCATCGCCGTGAGCCCGCCGTAGACCAGGGTGCGGTTGATCACGAGGTCGAGGTCGTACAGGCGGTAGCGCAGGAGCGCGATTGCCACGGCGATCGCAACGCACAGGAGACCCAGCAGGATTCCGGCCCAGCCGGCGCCCGCGCCGAGCACACTCGACGCCGCTTCACCGCCGACCGCGAACGCCACCAGCAGGCAGGCGGCCCCCGCCACCCATCTGAGCTGCTGCCGCTCGATTCCGCGCGCCCGCCGGAAGCGGACCACGAGCGAGGCGATCCCCGCCAGCGCGGCCGCGGCGACGACGATGAACGACGCACTGGCCAGCGTGCGGAGTCCGAGCCCCCCGACGCCGAACGGGTTGTCCACCCAGGGAAAGTCGGCAGCCTCGAGAGGTCCCGGCGCGAGCGCGTTGCTCAGGGTCGCCACGCCTCCGGCGATTGCGGCCGCCCAGGCCACCGCGCGCCAGCGTGGGCTCGGTGGCGCGCCGGTCGGGAAGAGAAGCGGGACAAGGCTCAGCAGCAGCACGAATGCCGGCAGGAAGGTCCAGGTCCCAAGCCAGGCCACGTAGTCGGCCGCCGCCGGAGGATGCGGATCCCCGAACGCCATGTGCCAGTAGACGCCGCTCGACAGGACGCCGACCGACCACAGGAGCGCCCCCGCGCCGATGCACCATCCGACCGGGTTGCGCGGACGCCTCGTCGCAACCACGGCGCCGACGAGCGCAAAAGCGGAGAAGACCAACGCGCTCAGCGCCGCGTAGGGGACGAAGCCACCGTCGGGCGCGTCGTTCGCTGTCGGGCCGGAGGGGCTCACATGTGCCGGACCGCCGGAGTTCGGATCGGCGATCGCGAGGATCAGGGAGCCGAGCGCCGCGGCGACGGTCAGTGCGCACACCGCCCAGGCCAGCGCCGGCGGTCCGACGCGTGACTGGGGGGAGGTGGTCATCGGGCTGGAGCCATTCTCTGTGGGAGTTGCGTTCGCGACAAGCATTGAGCGCTGGGCGCGCCCGCGGTTGGGGCCCGCGGGCGCGTTCGGCGTGCCTTGGCTGTGGTCGGCCTAACGGCCGATGGACGCCGCGGTTGTGCTCTCGTCGGGGCCGGCCGGGAGCATCCTCGGGCCGCCGATGGACGGTGCGATCCTCGGCCCGCCGATGGAGGCTGCGATGGTGCTCTCATCCGGGCCCGCGCTCGGCTGCGAGCCGACCGCTGCGGCGACCGCGCTCTCGCTGGGACCGCCGTCGGAACGGACTGCCGCCTGCGGCTTGGCGACCCCGCTGGTCGTGGTTGAAGTCCCGTTGTCGATGACCAGCACCAGCATCACCGCGGCAGCGGCAAGGAGCGCGAGCAGCGCCGAGAGGGCGACGATCCAGTGGGCGCGGAGCTGGCTTCTGGTGGTGAGCGTGGGCTGAGTGACCTGCGACATGACCGACCTCCTTGACGGGATCTGAATGCAGGCGAGCATCGACCCACACCGTCCCGAGGCCGTTACGAGATCGTCTCTGCGGCCGTTATCGTGGCGCTGATGGCGCTGGAGGTCATGCTGATCGGGCCTCCGCGTGTCGCACGAGACGGAACGCCTGTCACGTTCGACACGCGCAAGGCCATGGCGCTGCTTGCGCATCTCGCGCTTGCGGAGCGCCCGCGGTCGCGCGAGGCGCTCTGCGAGCTGCTGTGGCCGGGTCATGATTCCGAGCACGCGCGCGGCGCGCTCAGGCGCACGCTGTCGGCGCTGCGCAAGGCGGTCGGCGAGGAGTGGATCGAGACGGCCGGCGACAGCGTCGCCCTGCGACGAGGGAGCGGCCTTGAGCTGGACGTCGAGCGCTTTCGCGAGCTCGCGGCAGATGGTGCGTGCGACACGCTGAGCCAGGCGGTTACCCTCTTCTCCGGCGGCTTCCTCGAGGGGTTCGCGCTCCGTGACAGCCCCGACTTCGACGACTGGCAGGTCGCCGAGGAGGGGGCGCTCGAGCGTGAGCTCGCCTCGGCGCTGCAGCGCCTGGTGGAGCAGCTTGTGGCCTGCGGCGAGTACGTGCAGGCCATTCCGCACGCCAAGCGCTGGCTCCAGCTCGATCCGCTCCACGAGTCGGTCCACCGCCAGCTGATCCGCCTTTACGCCTGGAGCGGCGACCGCGGGGCCGCACTCGAGCAGTACCGCCAGTGCGTTCGCGCCCTCAGCCAGGAGCTCGGCGTGGGACCGCTCGAGGAAACCATGACGCTGTACGACCAGGTGAACGACGGCACGCTGCCTCTTCCTCGGCAGAGCGAGGCCCCAGTCGCTGCGCCGCCGGCCGCGCCGCCCATGGCGGTGCCGCCCGAGCTGCCGCTAGTGGGACGAGACGGCGAGCTCGCGGCGTTGATCGCGGCCCACGGCCAGTCTCGTCCCGATGGCGGTCTGGCAGTGATAGAGGGCGAGGCAGGCATAGGCAAGACGCGCTTGGCCCATGAGCTCTTGAGAAACGCGCGCAGCGGCGGGGCCGTGGTGCTTGTCGCGCGCTGTCACGACGACGAGGCCGGTCTTCCCTACGGGCCAATCGTCGAGCTGTTGCGCGCAGCCATGGGGGACGGCGAGACGGGCTGGGCCGACACCGTTCCGCCGCAACGTGTGGCGGACGCCTCGCTCCTCCTCCCCGAGGTCGCGGGCCTCCGAGCCGACCTGTCCGCGCCGCTGCCCCTCGAGGGACCCGGCGCCCAGGTGCGCCTGCTGGAGGCCGTCGCGACGGTGATCCGCGCCGCCTGCCGTGGCCCGCAGCCCGGCGTCGTGCTGCTCGATGACGTCCACGCCGCGGACGAGGCGACGCTGGACTCGATCTCCTATCTCGGTCGTAGGCTGCGTGGCCAGGCGCTGCTGCTGGTGCTTGCCTGGCGAAGCGAGGCGGTTCCGCCGGGACATCGGCTCCGCCGCCTGGCGGCGGAGCTCGCCCGTGAAGGAAAGGCCGCGATCGTGAGCCCTGGTCGCCTAAAAGAGGACGATGTCGTGCAGCTCGTGCAGACGGCGCGGCCGGACCTTGCCACGCCCGACCTGGAGAGCCGCGTCTATCTCGAGAGCGAGGGCCTGCCGCTGTTCGTGGCCGAGTACCTCGCCGCCCTGCAGGCAGGCGTCGAGCAGGCGGAGCCGGTGCTGCCTTCAGAGGTCCGGGGCCTGCTCGAGGCGCGGCTCGGAGGAGTCGGCGATGTGGCTCGCCAGGTACTGGGGGCCGCGGCAGCGATTGGCCGATCGTTCGACCTGGAGGTCGTGCGGGAGGCCAGCGGTCGCACCGACGAGGAGACCGTGGCGGCGCTGGAGGAGCTTGTGTCGCATGGTGTGGTGAGGGAGGTAGCTGGAACCGAGCCCGTCTACGACTTCTCGCATCAGAAGCTCCGCGCACTCGTCTACGAACAGACCGGCCTCGCGCGGCGGCGGCTGCTCCACGGACGCGTGGCGGGGGTGCTGTCGAAGCGCCCCGGGACAGAGAGCGCCGCGCTGATCGCTTCCCACCTGAGCCTGGCCGGCGATCAGGCGAATGCCGCAAAGCAGTATCGCCTCGCCGCGGAACACGCCGCATCGCTCCATGCGCACGCCGACGCCCTGGAACACCTCGAGGCGGCGCTCGCCCTCGGCTTTCCCGACACCGCCGAGCTCCACGAGCGCATCGGTGACCTGCGCACGCTCGTGGGGGACTACGCCGGCGCGCTCGCGAGCTACGAGAGTGCCGCGGCCGAGTGCGAGGAGGGCGGCCTCGCTGCGATCGAGCACAAGATCGGTGGCGTGTACGGCCGCCGCGGCGACTGGGAGCGCTCGGAGGCACGCCTGGCCGCAGCGCTCGACGTCCCGTCCCCGCCGCCCCCCGGGCTGCGCGCGCGCATAATGGCGGACCTTGCCCTCACCCTCCACCAGGACGGCCGCTCTGACGAGGCTGCCGCCCGGGCACGCGAGGCGCTTGAAATGGCCGACGCCGCCGGGGACAGGCGTGCCCAGGCGCAGGCCCACAACATGCTCGGCGTGCTCGCTCGGAGTCGAGGTGAGCTTGCGGCTGCGCGCGAAGAGCTCGAGCACAGCCTTGCGCTCGCCAACGAGCTGGGAGACTCGGCCGCCCGCGCCGCTGCCCTCAACAACCTCGCACTCGTCGAGCGCGACGCCGGTGAGCTCGAGAGCGCGCGCCGGCTCACCGAGAGCGCGCTGGGCCTCTGCGCCGCCTACGGCGACCGCCACCGGGAGGCCGCGCTCGAGAACAACCTTGCGGACCTGCATCACGCGGCGGGGCGCACCGACGAAGCAATGGATCACCTCAAGCGCGCCGTCGCGATCTTCACCGAGGTCGGCGCCGACGAGGCGACCCGTCTACCGGAGATCTGGAAACTCGTCAGCTGGTGAGCGCGTTGGCCCCGAGGTCAACGACGGAAGTCAAACTTCTCGGAGTGGATGCGCCGGGGCAGAATCCCTTTCGACACGAACCCAGTGATAGGAAGCTGTGCCGGCCCGCCGTGGTTCCATTCGTGGTCCCATCTTGAGCGGATCTGGGCTGATCTGGGAGCACCTCAGCAGTGACGTGGCGCCCGGCGCGTACGCTGCCGTGGGTGGGCATAGCACTCAACGCCGAGATCCGCAGGCTGCTCGACGGCCGCCATTTCGCCGTCCTCGCCACGATCAACCCAGACGGCGGACCTCAGACGTCGGCGATGTGGGTCGGCCGCGATGGCGACGAGGTGCTGTTCTCCACGGTTGCCGGACGGCGTAAGCACCGCAACCTCGAGCGTGACCCGCGGGCCAGCGTGACCGTGATCGACTCCGAGGATCCGTACAACTACGTCGAGTTGCGCGGCCGGGTCGGGACGATCGAGGAGGATGCCGGCCGCGCGTTCGA
>JBKPME010000138.1:0-15206 GCA_046731915.1 Actinomycetota bacterium | reverse complement strand
GCCCGTCCCAGTACGCGCGGACGCGGCCGAGCGGGCGCTCGCGGAGGGCGCCGACACGCGTGAGGCAGCGGCGCTGGCCGCGCGGGAGATAGAAGACGAGCATCGCCGCGCGCTCTGCACCGAGCTGGCACGGCGCGCGATCGAGGAGGCGATGGCGTGAGGATCCGCGTCGAGATCAACGACCGCGGCTACGAGGGCGACGTGGAGCCGCGCACGCTGCTCTCAGACTTCATCAGGCACGGTGCCGGGCTGACCGGCACGAAGGTGGGGTGTGAGCAGGGCGTATGCGGCGCCTGCACGGTGCAGCTCGACGGCGAGCCGGTGCGGTCCTGTCTGATGCTGGCGGTGCAGGCCAATGGGCGCTCGCTCCGGACCGTCGAGGGGCTGTCCTCGAACGGCGAACTGCATCCGCTCCAGCGGGCGTTCCACGAATCCCATGCCCTCCAGTGCGGTTTCTGCACACCGGGCTTCCTGATGTCGATGGAGGCGTTCCTGCGACAGCATCCGCACGCCGGCGATGGGGAGATACGCGAGGCGCTCGCGGGCAACCTCTGCCGCTGCACCGGCTATCTCGGGATCATCGAGGCCGTGGAGCGCGCCGCGCACGAGCTGAGAGGGGACGATGTTCCGGGAGATTGAGCGTGTCGGGTTCGCCGGGCTCGGGGCGATGGGCGCAGGCATCGCGAAGGGGCTGCTGGAAGCGGGCCATGAGCTGGTCGGCTGGAACCGCACTAAGGAGAAGGCCGGCCCGCTCATCAGTGCCGGGATGTGCTGGGCGGACACCCCGCGCGAGCTGGCCGAGTCCGTCGACGTGCTGTTTACGATGCTGACAAACACTGCCGCCATCGAGGCGATCGCGCAGGGCAAGGACGGCGTGCTCGCCGGCCTCGGCGAGGGCAAGGTCTGGGCGGACATCAGCACGATCGCGCCGGATGCGAGCGTCGAGCTCGCGGAGCGGGTGCGCGCAACGGGCGCTAGCTTCCTCGACTGCCCTGTCTCCGGCAGCCCGGCGACGCTTGCCGCG
Organism: Actinomycetota bacterium; assembly: GCA_046731915.1. Taxonomy (GTDB): domain Bacteria; phylum Actinomycetota; class Thermoleophilia; order Solirubrobacterales; family Thermoleophilaceae; genus JACVRW01. The sequence goes on along the minus strand of JBKPME010000138.1, from coordinate 14,182 downwards.
GGCGAGATGTCCGTCATGGTCGGCGGCGACCGCGCGGCCTTCGAGCACGTCTCGGACGTGCTGCAGGCAATCGGGCCCAAGGTCACCTACATCGGCCCCAACGGCCACGCCATCCTGACCAAGGTCGCGATCAACCTTGCGCTCGTGGTGTCGGTGACGGCGCTGGCCGAGGGCGTCGCGCTCGCCGAGAAGGCGGGCGTCGACCGGAGCGCGGCCGTGGACGCGGTGCTGAAGAGCGTCATCGCCTCGCCCGTGGTGGGGTACCGCGCGCCCCTCCTCGTGGACGACACGGCGGTCTTCGCGGATGTCGAGCTCCAGCAGAAGGACCTCGTGCTGGCCGAGGAGCTCGCGCGTCGCCTCGGGACCGCGGTGCCCGCCTGCGCAGCCGCCAGCGAGATGCTGAGCGCCGCCCGCAGCTCCGCCACGGCGGATCGCGACTTCATCGTCAGCGTCCACGAGGCGTACCGCCGCATGGGAGGGATGCAGTGAATCCCGAGCCGTACAGGACCACGATCGCCGACGTCCCGCTCGAGCAGGACCTCCGCGAGGACGAGGGCTGGATCGACATGCGGGTGCAGTTCCTCATCGACGAGCGCTCGGCCGGCGCGGCGAGCCTGCTGGTCGGGCGCACCGTGCTCCCGCCTGGCGCGCGCCACGAGCGGCACCGCCATCCGAACTGCAACGAGTTCCTGGTCGTGATGAGCGGCCGCGGCGAGGTGTACACGGACGAGGGCACGGAGCCGTCGCGGGCAGGCGACGTGATCTTCACGCCGGCCGGCCATTGGCACGGCTTCAACAACACCTCCGACGAGGACGTCCTCCTGATCTGGGGCTGGGAGGGCGCCGGCTCGCTCGAGGCGGCCGGGTACGAGCTGCCCCAGTAGAACGGCTGGCATTGAGGGGGTATGCCCGGTCGCTCAGCAGCCCCCGGCGCTCGGAACATGGGGGTGTGCTGACTTACGGTCGCATACGACCAGAAATTCAGCGCACCCCTGGGAGCGCCGTCGTTCAATGCCGTCGTTCGCCTCGGCAGAGCCCGCAACTGACGCTTCTAAACTCGTCCTTGTGGACCGCGAAACCGAGCGCGTGGGCGGGCATTACGAGCTCCGCCGCTCCCTGGCCGGCCGGGAGATGGCGACCGGGACGCTGGCGTGCCCGTCGTGCGACGCGCCGGTGCTGCCGGCCGGCGTCGTGTCGCCCGCCGATCCGATGTCGTGCGGATTCTGTGGGCAGGCGGGCGCGGTGCGCGACTTCCTCTCGCTCGGTGAGCCCACGCGCCCGACGCGGGTGGTGGTGCGCGTGAGCGGGCTCCCGCTCAGGTAGCGGTTCAGGCGGTGACGGCGGCCTTCAGCGCCGGGGCGACCGAGTTCGCCACGAGGTCGAGCGTCTGCTGGTCCACGGGCGTCATCGCACCGAGCAGGAAGTCGCCGACGCCGAGGTCGGCGTAGGCGCGCAGCCGCTCGATGCACTGCTCGGGCGTCCCCACGATCATCATCCGCTGAAGCCGCTCCGGCAGAGGGTCGCCGTGGAGCTCACGCGCGCGCTCGCGCGCCACCCGCTCGTCCTCATCGAGCATCGCGCGGAAGGTGAGGGACTTCCGCACGTCGGCGGGGTCGCGCCCGACGTCTGCGCAGTGCCCGGCGAGCACGTCGAGCTTGTGCCGGTACTCGTCCAGGTCACTCCAGTAGAGCATGTTCCAAATGTCGCCGTGCTCGGCCACGATCCGCAGCGTGCGGCGTTCGCCCGCGCCGCCGATTACGAGCGGCAGGTGTTCCTGCACGGGCTTCGGCTCGCAGCGCGCGTCCTTCAGCCTGAAGTGCTTGCCCTCGAAGGTCGTCGTCTCCCTGGTCCAGAGGCTGCGCATGATCCGGCAGGCCTCGTCGAGCATGTCCATCCGCACGCCGATCCGCGGAAACGGGATGCCGTACTGCTCGTGCTCCAGCTCGAACCACGCGGCGCCCATGCCGAGCTCGAGCCGGCCGCCCGAGACGTGATCGATCGTCGCGGCCATCTTCGCGACGACCGCCGGGTGCCGGTAGGTCACGCCGAGCACGAGCATCGCGCAGCGCACGCGGCTCGTGTGCGCGGCCATTGCGGACAGGAGCGCCAGGCCCTCGAACTGCGGACCGGCCGGGTCGCTGTGAATGGGGTAGAAGTGGTCGAAGTCGGAGACCCAGTCGTACCCGAGCGCCTCAGCGCGCAGCCAGCGCTCGCGGTACTCGTCGAAGCTGGTGTTCTGCGGCCCCGAGTGGAGCCCGAACCGAATCGCGTCGCCGAAGATCTGCACGCCGCGCTTAGGCGCTGGCCAGCTCGTGGCCCGGCGCCATCGCGGCGTTGGTGCCCGGCATGACCTGGTGGTGACCGATGTTCAGCAGCCGCAGCCACGATTGCTGGCCAAGCGTGAGGCCGATCATGCAGCCCAGCTCGACGAGCTCGGCTTCGGTGAAGTGCGCATACAGGCGCTCCCACAGGACGTCGTCGGCCTGACCGGTCCAGACGATGGCCTCGGCGTAGGCAAGCGCGGCCTTCTCGCGCTCCGCGTATCCGTCTGTGGACTCGAAATTCAGCAGCTCGTCGTACTTGCCCTCGACAAGCCCGCCCTGTTTGCCTTTCTCGGAGCGCTGGTTGCCGCAGTACTCACATTTCACGCTCCGCGACACGTAGACCCGGCAGAGCTCCTTCAGCCCGTGGTCGACGATCCCCTCACGGAAGAGGTCCTTCCAAGAGTTGGCGAAGAACCAGAACGCCGCCGGCACGTGCGCGCGAACCGCCGAGCTCTCCGGTCGGGGCGTGCCCTCGCGCGCGCAGCGCTCCATCTCTGTGCGCATGTCCGGCGTCATCTCCTCCAGCGGTACGTAGCTGATGCGCTGCGGTGAGTCCATTTTCCGCTCCTCCCTAGCTCTCTGGAAACAGCGTACCCGTGGTCTGCCCGACGAATGCGTCAGCGGCGGCGCACGAACGTCAGCCCGTCGGCGACCAGCACCATCACGCTATCCACGCGCTCGTCGGCCGTCACACGGTCGTTCAGCGCGTCCATGACTCGCTCGTTCTCCTCCTGCGGGTCGGTGACGCCGCCACGGAGCAGAACGTTGTCGATCAGCAGCAGGCCTCCGGGCAGCAGGCGCGGCACGAGCTCCTCGTAGTAGTCCGGGTAGCCGGTCTTGTCCGCGTCGAGGAACACGTAGTCGAAGGTCGGCTCAGCTGGCATCGCGCGCAGCGACTCGAGCGCAGGCCCGACAATGATCTCCACCCGGTCGGCAACGCCCGCGTCCTCCAGGTTCCGGCGAGCGATCGCGGCGTACTCCTCGTCGAGCTCGAGACACGTCAGCCGCCCGCCATCAGCGAGACCGCGGGCCATGGAGATCGCGCCATAGCCGGTGAACGTCCCGAGCTCGAGCGCGCGGCGCGCGCCCAGCAGGCGGGCCAGCATCGTCAGCAGCGCCGCCTCGTCGGGCGTCGTGGCCATCACGGCGCGCGGCATCTCAGCCGTCTCGCGAGCGACGCGCTCCAGGACCTCGTCTTGGCGAGCGTGACGGGCGAGGTAATCGACTACCTCCTGGGTGACCTCGGTCTTGATGAGTGCCATTGCGAACGGCGCAGGATAACGCCGCGCTCAGGCGGCGATGCCGCCGGCGTCGCCGAGCTCGAGCTCGAGTGCCGCGAGGTTCTCGCGCAGGTGATCGATCGAGAGCGTGCCGGGAATGGGGAGGACGACCGGCGAGCGTCGCAGCAGCCAGGCGAGCCTGACGGCATTGTCCGACACGCCCAAGCTCCGGGCCGCGGCCGCCACTCCCGGCCCGCCGCGCCCGCGCAGCGGGAAGTACGGGACGAACGCGATCCCCTCGCGCTCGCAGAAGTCGATGACGCCGTCGTGCTCGCGCTCGGCGACGTTGTAGTGGTTCTGCACGGCGGCGATCGGCACGATCCGGCGTGCCCGCTCGATCTGCTCGACGCTGACCTCGGAGACCCCGACGTGGCGAATCGCGCCACGGTCGACGCAGGTCTTGATCGCGCCGAGGCTGTCCTCGAGCGGCGTCTCGGGATCGACGCGGTGCAGGTAGTAGAGCCCGATCGCGTCCATGCGCAGGGAGCGCAGGCTTTGCTCGATCTGAGTACGCAGCACCTCCGGCCGGCCCTCGCCTGCGCGGTAGCCGCCCTTGGTGGCGACCAGCACGTCCTCACGAACGCCCGCAAGCGCCGCTCCGGTAGTGCGCTCGCTCTCGCCGCCGGCGTACAGGCGCGCGGTGTCGATGTGGCGCACCCCCGCGGACACAGCCTCGCGCACGAAGCTCACGTGGTCTGGCGTGTACGTGAGGCGATTCGTGCCAAGGCCGATGCGTGGCACTTCGACGCCGGCGAGTCGGAAGGTCTTCATCGGAGCCAAGGCTACGCTCAGCCGATCCTCAGGAGACCGCGCTCGTAGTCGTGTAGCCGTTCGACGCCGTCGGCGGTCACCACGACCAGCTCGCCGGTCTGCACGCCGGCGCTCTCGTCGCGTGTGACGACGTTGGGCTGTACGACGATCGTCATGCCCTCTTCGAGCGCGAAGTCGGGCACCTCCGCGATCGTCCGCGTTGTGTCGCCCAGCACCGGCGGGAGGTAGCCGCCCACGAAGCCGTGGACCAGGTCGTCGCGCGTCGTGAAGCCGGCGTCGCCGATCACGGTGGAGGCCTCCACGAGCTCCGCCGCCGTGGCGCCCGGTTGCACGCGCTCGAGGACGGCGTCGAACGCCGCCTCGGCCACCTCGTGGAGCTCGCGGACCCGGGTGGACGGCTCGTCGCCCACCACGAACGTCCGCAGGAGCTGTCCGGTGTAATCCCAGTAAGAGGCGCTTATCTCGCAGGCGAGCACGTCGCCGCGCTCCAGCCTGCGGGCGGCGGCCCACTGGGCGGGCACGGGCACGCCGAAGTAGTGGATGTGGGTCGTGCCGCCGCGGCCGACGTACGCGCGCTCGGCAAGGTCTCCGAGCTCGCGCTCGTCGGTCCCCGGGCCGGCTCCCTGCTGAACCGCTCGCACGGCGTCGTCCGTGAACCCGCAACCCACGCGCAGCCACTCGAGCTCCTCGGGCGACTTCCGCAGGCGCAGCCGGGTGTAGGCATCATCGAGCGGGACGGGCGTGGCGAACTCGGACAGCGTTGCGTAGGGGCGATAGCCGAGCGGACCGATCACCGCGACGCGCCGGCCGCGGGCGCCGCGCCGGTCGAGCTCCTCGATTGCCGTCGCCATCGGCTTCGCGCCGGCCCAGCGCACGTCGGCCTCGGTGGCGACCCGCTCGGCGTTCGGGATGTGGTTGTAGAAATTTACGAGCAGCAGGTCACGCTCGCCCGGCGTGAAGACGCAGAGCGCCTCGCGCGTGACCGGCCAACGCGTCAGCCAGCCGACCGCCGGCCCCGCCCGGTTCGCCCCATAGATCAGGGCGTGCTGCGCTCCCGCCGCCAGGAGCTCCGCGGCGAGCGCCTCGCGCCGGCGCGCCATCTCCTTGTCGGAGAAGCGCGGATACGGAAGCGTCGCTGCCGAGCTGGTCATGGCCGCACCACAAGCCGACGGCCGGCGGATCCCGACAGCCGCTCCCATGCGCTGCCGATCTCCTCGAGAGAGACTTCCTCGGTGTCGAGTTCGAGCGGGGTGGCAGCTCGCGCGGCCAGCTCGTGCGCGCGGGTGAGCGCGGCCCCGCGCTCCTGCGGCGTGGCCCACGCGCCGGAGTGGCCGACGACGGTGACGCGCCGGTTGCGCATCGGGATCGCCGACAGCTCGGCGACGGGCGACGCCGCCTGCCCGAAGCTCACGTAGACACCATCGCGAGTCAAAGCGTCGAGTGCCGCCCGCGCGGGCTCGCCCCAGAGCGGGTCGAGCACGATGTCGAGCCGCTCGCCGGCCGCGGCGGCGAAGCGCGCGCGCAGCTCGTCGGGTTGATCGCCGGCGCCGAGCTCGACCGTGGCATCGGCACCGAGCGAGCGGGCGCGCTCGAGCCGCTCCGGGTTCCTGCCGGCCGCAACGACGCGCGCCGCGCCCATCAGCTTCGCGAGCAGCACTGCGACCATTCCCACGGCGCCGGTCGCCGCGGTCACGAGGACGTGGGCGCCATCGAGCGAGGCGCCGGCCGCCTGCGCGCGCTCGAGGCACATGAGCGCGGTGAAGACCGGCACGCCGAGCGCGGCCGCCTGCGTATCGGGGAGCTCGTCGACGATCGGCGCCACCGACGCCTGCGAGGCGCGGTCCGAGGCATCCGGCTCCTCGGGTGCGACGGCGTAGTCCGCAACCGCGCCGTCGCGGCCGTAGCCCGGGTGCACGAACTCGACGCGCACGCGCGTCCCCGGCGCCAGCCGTTCGCCCTCCTCAACGACGCCCACGCCCTCGAGACCGATTACGTACGGTGGCTGCGGGGGGCCGTCGAAGAAGTGGCCGTTCCAGATGTGCAGCTCGACCGGGTTCAGCGCGGCCGCGCGGATCCGCACGAGTGCCTCGCCCGGGCCGCGTCGCGGCTCGGGCACCTCCGCGGGCGCCGGCGGGCGGCCGAGAGCCTCGACGACCGCGGCGCGCACGGCTACAGGCGCACCGGATCCCCGGTCGGCATGCGGCCGTTGCCGGGCACCGCCTCGCGCGTGTCGGCATCCAGCTGCGTGTTGCGGTTCGACTGGTGGTCGCGCTCGAGCGGCAGCGTTCCGCCCACCGTGTAGTACGGCTTGCCCGCGATCACCAGGTCTTCGGCCGGGAAGCGCGTGATCAGCTCGCATCCGTCGGCTGTGACGACGAGCTGCTCCTCGATGCGCGCCGCGGACCAGCCGTCGCTCGACGGCCAGAACGTCTCGAGCGCGAACACCATTCCCTCCTGGATCTCCTCGGGGTGGTCGACCGACACGAGCCGGCTGAAGATCGGCTTCTCCCAGATTGCGAGGCCCACACCGTGGCCGAACTGAAGCGCGAAGGCCGCCTCCTCGTCCGAGAAACCGAACTCCTCGGCCTTCGGCCAGACCTCCACCACGTCGCCGGTCGTCACTCCGGGCTTGATCAGGTCTATCGCCGCGTCGAGGTAGTAGCGGCAGCGCTTGTAGGCGTCCACCAGCGCCCGCGAGGCGCTCGCAACCGCAAACGTGCGGTAGTAGCACGTGCGGTAGCCCATGAAGCTGTGGAGGATGTCGAAGTAGGCCGGGTCGCCGGGCCGTAGCGCGCGGTCCGTGTAGACGTGGGGGTGGGGGTTGCAGCGCTCGCCCGAGATCGCATTCACGCCCTCCACGAACTCGGAGCCCATGTCGTAGAGCACCTTGTTCACGAGCGCGACGCATTCGTTCTCGCGCATGCCGGGCCGCATCGCCCGGTAGAGCTCCTCGTAGGCGGCGTCGACCATCATGCACGCGGTGTTCAGCAGCGTGATCTCGTCCTGCGTCTTGATCATGCGGGCGTGCTGCATCAGCTGCTGCCCGTCCACGACCTGCACTCCGGCGCTCTGAAGCGCGAACAGGACGGCCGGCTCGACCGCATCGACACCGACCGGCTCGCCCAGCAGCCCGCGCTGTTCGAGCTCCACGCGGATCTTCTCCGCCACGTTCTCCGCCCGCCCCGACTCCGGCGAGATGGCGCCCCGCAGCGTCGAGATCCCGGCGCGTGAGCGGCCGTCGCCAAGCCACGGGTTGTAGAGCTGGTGGTGGCGCGCGGCCGAGCCGAAGTCCCACATGATCGGCTCGTCGCCCTGGGGGAGGAGGCAGAAGCGGTTGAGCTTGTCCTGCGCCCACGTGCCGATGTGCGTGGCCGTGATGTAGCGGATGTTGGTCATGTCGAAGCAGAGCAGCGCGCCCAGCTCCGACTCGGCGAGGAGCGATGAGATCCGCGCGAGGCGCTCCTCGCGCAGGCGGTCGAGGCGCACGCGCTCCTCCCAGTCCACCGCCATCGTCCCGTACGTGTGCAATGCCATCTCCGCCACCTTGCCCGGTCGAGTGCTGCAAACGATTGCACGGGGCGGGCGAAGCCGTCAACCTCGCCGGGCCGCTGCCGGGCGCTTCGTCCGGCGCCGCCACCGCTTGACACTTCCTCCGCATCTGTGCAAACGTTTGCAGCCATGGCGGACTCGGATCTGAAGGGGAGGCGGCTCGGCTGGGTGGGGACGGGCCGGATGGGGTTCGCGCTCGCGACGCGGCTGCTGGGCGCCGGTTGCGACGTCGCCGTCTACAACCGCACGCGCTCGAAGGCCGAACCGCTCGCGGAGCTGGGCGCAGAGGTGGTCGATGCACCCGCCGATCTGGCCGACCGCGACGTCGTCTTCACGATGGTGGGCGGGCCGGACGACTTCAAGGCGGTGATCCTCGGCGAGCACGGGCTGCTCTCGAGTCCTGATGCCGCGCCGTCGGTGATCGTGGACTCGTCCACGATCTCACCCGACGCGTCAGCGGAGGTGCGGAGCGAGACGGAGGCACGCGGCGTCGCGCTGCTGGCGGCGCCGGTGAGCGGAAACCCCTCGGTGGTCGACGCCGGCAAGCTGACCGTGGTCGTGTCCGGCCCGGACGAGGCGTGGCAGGCCGCCCGGCCCTACCTCGAGCTCTTTGGCGCGGGCGCGACCTACGTGGGCGAGGGCGATGCGGCGCGGCTCGTAAAGATCTGCCACAACCTGATGCTCGGCGTCGTCGCCCAGTCGCTCGCGGAGATCACGGTGCTGGCCGAGAAGGGCGGCGTCTCGCGCGCGGCGCTCCTCGAATTCCTCAACAAGAGCGTGATGGGCTCGATGTTCACGCGCTACAAGACGCCCGCGATCGTGAACCTCGACTTCACGCCCACCTTCACGCCAGCCCTGCTCTACAAGGACTTCAGCCTCGGCTTCGAGGCCGCCGAGGAGCACGGCGTGCCGATGCCCGTTGCGGCCGCCGCCCAGCAGGCCGTGCAGATGCTGAAGGGGTTCGGGTACGAGGACACCGACTTCATGGCTCTGCTGGAGCTCGAGGCACGGGCGTCGTCGCTCGAGCTGGAGCCCGAGAACGTCCCGGTCAGCGACGGGCTGAGCGACGACGGCAAGTTCGGCGTGGCGCCCGCGCCGGCGAGCCGTTAGACCAGCCCGGCGGCTTCGAGGTCGCGCAACAGCGCTCGCTCCTCGTCTGGCGCGAGCGGCACGAGTGGCGGTCGCACCGGGCCCTGCGGCAGCCCGAGCAATCCGAGCCAGGCCTTCAGCTGCGCGATCGGAATCGTGCGCCGCTCGAGCCAGGGCTCGCGCATCCAGCGATCGAAGGCGTCGCGCGCGGGGCCGAGCCGCTCGCTTATCGCGCGGGCGCCGTCGAGATCGCCCGCGTCCGCCAGGCGAGTGTAGTCCAGGACCGGCAGCTGACCGGGCCGCTGGTAGAGCGCGAGCGCGGGGGTCGACATCAGCGCCTGGAAGCCGTGCTCCGCGTGCAGTTCCAGCCATCGGCGCTCGGACGCGTCCGTTACGACGATGCGGTCGCCAACCAGCTCCTGCACGCGCACCAGGTGCTCCTTCCCTTGCGGGTTCTTGATGCCGCAGACCGTCTCCAGCTCAGCTAGCTCGGCGATCAGCTCCGGCGCCAGCGAGTAGCCGGAGTAGGTCGTGTTGAAGAGGAACATCGGCAGCCGGGTGGCAGTAGTCAGCGCCTCGTACCAGCTGCGCACCGACTCGGGCGGCGGGTCCGGCGGGTAATACGGGTTCATCGCGATGCCGAAGTCGACGCCGTGCTCGAGCGCGTGCTCACAGAGCGCGAGCGTGTCGAACAGCACGTGGTGGCCGACCTGGGCCATGACGGGCACGCGCCCGGCGGCCTGGCGCGCCACGAGCTCGTGCACCCGCTTGCGCTCGTCGAGCGAGAGCGCCCAGAACTCGCCCATTACGCCGCCGCAGAAGATGCCGTCGACGCGAAGTCCCTCGACGTAGTGCTCGACCGACGCGGCCAGAGCGTCCTCGTCGACGTGCCGCCCATCGTCCGTGATCGGCGTCGGGATCGCGATCCAGAGGCCCCTGACCTTCTCGCGGGCCAGCTCCTTGGCCGAGACCGGTGCGCCGACGCTCACGCGCCAATCTTTGCAAACGATTGCTATACAGTGGCGGTCGATGGCGGGGACACAGACGGAGCGCGCCCACGAGCGTCAGGACCAACCCGGCGAGACGCCCGCCGACTACCTCGAGCGCTACGGCCGGATGCGCCTCATCCGGCGCTTTGAGCAGGAAATCCAACGCCTGTTTTTGAAGGGTGAGGTGCACGGCACCACCCACCTGTCCGCCGGGCAGGAGGCCGTGCCGGTCGGGGTGTGCTCGGCGCTCCAGCCCGACGACTACGTAGCGGGCACATACCGTGGCCACGGGCACGCGCTCGCCAAGGGCACGCAGCCCGAGGCGCTTGCCGCCGAGATGCTCGGCCGCGCCACCGGTGTATGCGGTGGCCGTGCGGGCTCGATGAACGTGATCGACCTCGCGCACGGACTCGTCGGCTGCTTCGGCATCGTGGGCGGCAGCATCGCCGCTGCGACCGGAGCGGGTGTCACCGCGCAGCGCAAGGGCAAGGTGGCGGTCGCGTTCTTCGGAGACGGCGCGTCGAACCAGGGCTATTTCCACGAGTGCCTCAACTGGGCGCAGGTCTACGACCTTCCGGTGGTGTACGTCTGCGAAAACAACCTCTACGGCGAGTTCACCCCGATGGCGAGCGTCACGGCCGGCGGTGAAATAGGGATCCGGGCGGCGTCTTTCGGCATGCAATCGCAGGTGCTCGATGGGAACGACCTCTGGGCGGTGCGCGAGGCGGCGCTCGGCGCGCTTTCACGCGCGCGCGGGGGGGACGGACCCACTCTGCTGGAGTGCCAGACCTACCGGCACTACGGCCACTCGAAGTCCGACCCCGCGAAGTACCGGCCGCCGGACGAGGTCGAGCGATGGCTCGCGCGCGATCCACTCGACCTCGCACGCGCGCGCCTGAACGACCTTGGGCTGAGCGAAGACGACCTCGCGCGGAAGGACGCGGAGATCGACGCGCAGATGGACCGGGCGGTGGAGAACGCCCTCGCCGCGCCGTACCCCGATCCCGCCCAGGACCGCGGCGCAGAGTTCAAGGGATGAGCGAGCAGCTCGAGTTCCGGAAGGCGATCCGCGACGCGCTCGACGAGGAGATCGAGCGCGACCCGAACGTCATCTTCTTCGGCGAGGACGTGGCGCTTCCCGGCGGCGTCTTCATGACCACGCCCGGGCTGCACGCGAAGCACGGTGAGGAGCGCGTCTTCGACACGCCGATCTCCGAGCTCGCGATGGCCGGCGCGGCCTTCGGCGCCGCGGTCACGGGGCTGCGCCCGGTGATCGAGATCATGTTCGGGGACTTCATGGCGCTGCCGATGGACAGCCTCGTCAACCAGGCAGCGAAATTCTGGTACGTCTCGAACGAGCAGGCGAGCGTGCCGCTCGTCGTGCGCTCGGCCGTGGGTGCGGGCGGCCGCTTCGGCGCCATGCACTCGCAGATCCACGGGACGTGGTACCAGGGGATCCCCGGAATCAAGGTCGTCGGCCCCTCGAACCCGGCGGATGCCAAGGGATTGCTCAAGTCGGCGGTTCGCGACGACAACCCCGTCATCTTCCTCGAGCACAAGCGGCTCTACTCGCTGAAAGGGCCGGAGCCCACCGAGGAGACCGTGCCGCTCGGGCGAGCGTCGGTCGTGCGCGAGGGCGGCGACGTCACTGTTGTGTCCGCTCTGCGGGGCGTCCGCGACGCGCTCGAGGCCGCGGAGCAGCTCGCGCGCGACGGAATCGACGTGGAGGTCGTGGACATCCGCTCGCTGCGCCCACTCGATCACGAGACCGTGCTCGAATCGGTCGCGAAGACGAACCGGCTGCTGCTCGTCGAGGAGGGCCCCCGGGTCGGCGGCTGGGCCGCGAACCTGCTCGGCATCGTCGTGGCGGAGGGGCTCGAGGAGCTCGACGACGCCTGGATCCTCGCCGCCGGCGATACCCCGGCGCCATACAGCCCGACCCTCGAGGACGCGTGGCTGCCGGGCGCCGCCGAGATCGCAGCCGTAGTGCGTGAGCGGCTCGGCGTCGCCGCGCCGTCGTAGCAGCGCCACGCGGCCAATTTGGCATAGTCGCCGCGATGTTCGACCACGTGACCGTCCGCGTCTCGGACCGCGCCGCCTCGGAGCGCTTCTACATGACGGTCCTGGGCGCAATCGGGATCGACAGGACGCACTCTGGCGGGCAGTTCACCGAGTGGGGCGACTTCTCGCTCGCGGAGGCCACCGCGTGGGACGCGGTCACCCGCGGCCTCCACATCGGCTTCGGCGTCTCGTCGCGCGAGCGCGTCGACGAGTTCTGGCAGATCGGAACCGATGCGGGCTACCGGAGCGACGGCGAGCCTGGACCACGGCCCCAGTACACCGAGGACTACTACGGCGGCTTCCTGCTCGACCCCGACGGCAACAGCGTGGAGGCGGTCCACTACGAAGGCGTCCTGACCGGACGCGTGGACCACCTCTGGGTTCGCGTGGGGAACGTCGAAGCGTCGCAGCGCTTCTACGAGACGATCGCGTCGTTTGCGCGATTCCGGCCCACCAAGGTCTCGCCCGAGCGGGTGCGGTTCAACAGGCAGGGCGGCCCCGGTTCCTTCACCGTGGTCTCAGGTGACCACGTGACGGAGGACCTGCACCTCGCCTTCTCGGCTCCCGACGACCAGACCGTCGACGACTTCCACCGCGCCGCGATCGAGGCGGGCTACCGCGACAACGGAACCCCCGGCGAGCGCCCCGTCTACCACCCCGGCTACTACAGCGCCTACGTCCTAGACCCCGATGGCAACAACGTCGAGCTCGTCAACCACAACCGCTGAGGGCGCCGCACCCGCGAAGCTCGGCGGGGCGATGCCGAGGTAGTGGCCGAAGCTCCAGTCGACGAACCTCTTCGCCTGCATCAGGCTGATCGAGCGATTCAGCAGCCGCGGCGGCACGAGCGGGATCAGCTTCTGCGCGGCCAGCATCGCCTCGAACTTCCAGCGGTGCGCCTCCGAGAAGTCGCCGTAGCGTGCGAGCGCTGACGCGATCGACCGGTTGCCGGCGAGCACGGCGCGCAGCTCGCGGCCGCAGGCGATACCGAAGTAGAGGGCCGTGCGGATTCCCTCGGCGGTGAGCGGCAGGCAGTGGCCGGCCGAGTCGCCGACGAAGAAGATGCCGTCGTCGGTGGCGGGGCGGAGGCGGTGGGGGATCCAGTTCCCCTGGAACCGCACCGCGTCGCGGGAGAGGTCCTCGGCCAGCATCACGGTCGTGTCCTTCACGTGAAAGCGCGGGTCGAAAGACCCCACCCCGATGCGAGTCTCGTCCGCTGCCGGGAAGCTCCAGCCGTAGCCGGCCGGCACGTACTGCCGGTCGATCCACAGCTCCATCTCGTCGCCGCTGCCCCACGGATGCACCTCCAGCCCGCGCGAGAGCGGCGCATCCGGCGGCTGGTAGCCGCTGCCGAGCACCCGCCGCCAGCCCAGTGCATCCACCACGATCGGCGCCGAGAGATCGCCGCGGTCGGTGTGGACGACGTCACCGCTGCGCCCGTTCACCTTCGCGGTATCGAATGCCGCATCGGACTGCGCCCAGAGGAGCTCGCAGAGGGTCGGGTAGTCGAACGTCGAGAAGGTCCACGGCAGCTCGAGGACCGAGGTCCCGTGCGGCGTGTGGATCACGAGCCGCCCGAAGGTCTGCTTGTGCGATCCCATCAGGCCCATCACCCGTAGCCACTCGGTCGGGATCCCGCAGGCCGACGTCTGGCGGTCGCCGATCTCGTAGCGGTCGATCACCAGCACCCGCGCCCCGCTGCCGGTCAGCTCGCGCGCCACGGCCAGACCCGCGAAGCTGGCGCCGCAGACGAGGACGTCCCAGTCGCCGGCGAGTCGCGTGCGATCGGCGCCGCGCGCTGTACGGCGAGTCGGCATGTGGGGCAGGCTAGCGTCCGCCTAAGATCGCGGCGTGTCGATCCGCATCCTCACGACCGGCGGCACGATCGCATCGCTGCCCGATCCCGAGACCGGCGCCAAGCGCCCGGCTGTGTCCGGCGAGGAGCTCATCGCCGGGATTCCGGGGCTCGACAGCGTGGCCGACGTGCAGGTCGACGAGGTCGCCTCGCACTCGAGCTGGAACCTCACGCCCGCCGACATGCTGGAGGTCGCCCGGCGGGCCGGAGAGGCGCTGGGGAAGCGGGGGGTCGACGGGGTGGTTGTGACGCATGGAACGGACA
>JBKPME010000137.1:0-24228 GCA_046731915.1 Actinomycetota bacterium | reverse complement strand
CCGCGAGCTCGGCGGGCGCCGCGCGGCCGAGCGGCTGCTCGAGGAGCAGGACCGGGGCGCCAGCGTGACGGACCTGCTCAGCGCGCTGGCAGCCGGGCGATGAGCCGCCGCCGCCCCCGGAGGCCCGACGAGGCAGCACCGCCGCCTGAGGACGCGCCGCCACCCGGAGGCTCTTCGAAGAGCAGCATCCTCCGCGACTTCGCCATCCTGATCGCCGTCTTCGCCGCCGCCGTCGGCATCGCAGAATTCGCCGGCGCGGCCAATCTGGGCGTGTCCTTCGGCATCGGGCAGATCGCCTTCGCGATCGCGCTCATCGCGCTGGTTACTCGAGACTGATCTCGCCGCGCTTGAGCGCCAGCACCACGGCGTGCAGCCGGGTGCGCGCGTGCAGCTTCGTGACGGAATTCCGCACGTGGGCGCGCACTGTTTCGCCCGAAACCTGCAGCTGGCGAGCCACCTCCTCGCCGGTGTAGCCGCGGGCGAGCAGGGTGAGAACCTCGCGCTCGCGAGCCGTCAGCCCGCGGCGTCGTCGCGTCCCGGCTTCCATCACGGTTCGAGCATTGGTCCATTTATGCCGGATCTGCCATCGCCCAATTGGGCGATTTGACGGACTACCCCGGCTTCCTACGATCGGAGGACGAGCCGGAAGTAACCTTCCGCGCCCGTGGGGCTCGGCACGTTCATCGGTGTAGGACGCTCGCTCGAGCCGGCGCTTCGCCGGGTCGCACGCGCCGAGGAGCTCGGCTACGAATCCGTCTTCGTAACCCACATCGCGGGGCGGGACTGCATCACGCTGCTGGCCGGATACGCCGCGCGGACATCGCGCGTGAAGCTCGGCACCGGCGTGATCCCGATCTACGCGCGCACGCCGGCCAACATGGCGCAGTCGTTCGCGACGCTCGACGAGCTGTCGGGCGGCCGCGCGATCGCCGGGCTCGGGGTTTCGCACAAGCCGGTGGTCGAGCACTGGTTCGGCCAGTCGATCGACAAGCCGCTCGCCGAGATGCGCGAGTACGTGGCGATCCTGCGAGCGATCATGCGCGGCCAGGACCCTCCCCAGGGCGAGAAGTTCCGCACAGCGTTCCACCTGGCCGGCTGGGAGCCGCGCGCCGACCTGCCGATCTATCTCGCCGGCCTCTCCCCCGGGATGCTGCGGCTGGCCGGCGAGATCGCGGACGGCGTGGTGCTCTGGCTATGCAACCCGAACTACATCCGCGACGTCGTGGTTCCGACCGTGCGCGAGGGATGCGAGAAGGGCGGCCGCGACCCGGACCGTTTCGACATCGTGGCGGCCGTGCCCTCGGCCGTGACCGACGATCCGGACGCGGCGCGCGGGCGACTGCGCGAGGAGCTGGTGCCCTATTTCAACCTGCCCTACTACCGCGCCATGCTGGAGCGCTCCGGTCTCGACCCGGACGCAGGAGCGACAGACGATTTCATTGGACTCCTGGGGGCAATCGGGTCGGCCGACCAGGCGCGAGCGTCGGTCCGCCGCTACGCCGAGAGCGGGACGACGTCGCCGTGCGTCGGCGGGATCAGGGGCACCGACTTCGACGCGACGCTCGAGGCGCTAGCTCACAGCCTCTACTAGCCAGCCACGGCCGGTGTGGCGGAGCTCGAGCGTGTTGGTCACCCGGGCCTGCCCCTCCGCGGTCGTGGCCACCTTGACCGTCGCCCGTTCGCCTTTCACCTCGATTCCCTCGATCTTGATCCGCGGGCGGCGCACGCCCTCCGCGGCGGAACGCGTCTGGGAGGCGCATTCGTCGCCCCCGGCGCGCTCCCGCGCCGTCGCGGTGTAGAGCTTGTTGCAGACCTTCGCGTAGTCGCGCTGGGCGACCGCCCGCTCGAGTTGGTCCACCGTGCCGGCGATCGCCTTCGGCACTCCGGTGACCGGCTGGGGCTCCTCATCGGCCCCAATCGAGCAGCCCACGGGGGCGAGCATGACGCCCATGGCCATAATGCACATATGGAGGGATCGGCGCAGGAGTCGCTGGGCACGCAGTCGAGCTGGCTGCGGTGCTACCGCTGCTGGTCGCAGAACCTGGAGGTCCAGCTTCATTACGAGGGCATCTTGAAGGTCGACGCCGACACAGGCGAGGCGATCGACCCCGTGGAGGAAGTCCAGGAGGCCGTCGTGCAGTGCCTGGACTGCCTGCACGACCAGCCGCACCTGTCCTTGACCTTCTACGACGAGGACGGCCGTCGCATCTCCCGCATCGAGCCGGTGGAGGACCGCTGGGAGCGAATGGTCACGGGCACGCCGTGGGTCGCCTCCTGCACCGTCACCGTCGACGCCGACCAGGTGGAGTCCTGCTCGGGCCCCGACGCGGCCGAATCGCTCGCCTTCGCCGCCTTCGGCGACCACGGGACACGCGAGTTCTTCACCCACGTGCGCTTCCACAAGCACGAGGAGGACCGCATCGTGATCCACATGCTGGTGGAGCTCTACGCCCGCTCGTCCGACGAGGCGACCGACGTGATGTCCGACGCCGCCCGCGGCGAGCTGACGATCACGTCACTGGCGGAGGAATCGCGCCCGCCGGCATCGAGCCCGGGCGAGGCGCACTAGGGCCATCGGTCTGCCGCTGGCCGAGCGCCCGGACGGGGGTAACGGCAGCGGTGAAGGGTGGCTTTCGACGCAAGCGTCCTGTTTTAGGCCGCATATGGCGGCCCTAGGCAGGGCTCTCCCTCATTGCTGCCGTTCGCCCCGCGGCGCCGCGGCGAGACCCACCACCCCCTGCGCCGCCAACCCCGCAATCTCCTCCTCGGAACGCCCCAGCTCGGCCAGCACCTCCGCCGTGTGCTCCCCCAGCAGCGGCGGCGCGGTCGGGTCGGCGCGTGTCGCGCCCCAGATCGGCGAGCCCACGAAGTCGAGCGAACCGGCCGTCGGGTGCTCCAGCGTCATGGTCGCCGGCCGGCCCGCCTCGGCCGCGGCCGAGAGCGCGTCCGGCACCGTGCGCACCTTCCCGGCGGGCACGCCGGCTGCGTCGAGCTTCGCCAGCCAGTCCTCGGCTGACCGCTCACGGAAACGCTCCTCTAGAAGCGGCACGAGCTCCGTTCGATGCTCGACCCGGCCCGCGTTGGTGGCGAAGCGCTCGTCCGAAGGGAGGTCCACGAGCGCCATTACCGAGCACAGCGCCCGGAACAATCCGTCGTTCGCCGCAGCCACCGCGATCCGCCCTGACGAGGTTTCGAAGTCCTGGTAAGGCACGATGTTCGGGTGCGCGTTTCCATGCCGCTCCGGATCGCTGCCCGTGACAATTGCATTCTGGGTCACGTTGACGAGGCCCGCGAGCCCGCTGTCGAGCAGTGGGACCTCGATGCGGGCGCCCTCTCCCCCGTGCAGGGCGGCCAGCACCGCCGCGGCCGCGTGCAGGCCGGCAAGCACGTCCACGAGCGCCACTCCCACCTTGTAGGGCGGCCCCTCCTCCGGCCCGGTGATCGACATCAGGCCCGATTCGGCCTGGGCGACGAAGTCATATCCGGGGCGGCCCGGCGGCCGGCGCTCAGAGCCGAAACCGGTGATCGAGCAGTAAACGACGCGCGGGTTGCGCTCCCGGACCTGCTCGAAGCCGACTCCGAGCCGGTCGGCGCCGCCGACCTTGAAGTTCTCCATCACCACGTCGGCGCGCGCGCACAGCTCCAGGGCGAGCGCCCGCCCTTCGGGCTGCGAAAGGTCGAGCGCGCAGCTCCGCTTGCTCCGGTTCACGGACAGGTAGTAGGCCGCCTCGCCACCCGCGAAGGGCGGTCCCCAAGAGCGCGTCTCGTCACCGCCCTCGGGCCGTTCGACCTTGACGACGTCCGCGCCCAGGTCGGCAAGGACCATCGTGCAGTAGGGCCCCGCGAGCACGCGCGACAGGTCAGCCACGCGGACGCCTGCGAGGGGGGCCCTCGTCCGTGAGCTCTCCATCGAGCGCCATCCTGACAGGGGCGCGGGCGGCGGTGGCCGCTCTGGAGGACGCCGGCGTGTCCGTCGCCTTCGGGCTTCCCGGCGTCCACAACCTCGCGCTGTGGCGCGAGCTAAGCGGATCGCCGATCCGGCTCGTGGGCGTGCGCCACGAGCAGACCGCTGCCTACGCCGCCGACGGCTACGCGCGCGCCGGCGGCCGGCTGGGAGTGGCACTCACCACGACCGGTCCCGGTGCGGCCAACACGCTCGCCGCGGTTGGCGAGGCGTGGGCGTCGCGACAGCCGATCCTGGTAATCGCCACCGACATCCCGACCACGGTGCGCCGGCACGGCGTCTGGCGCGGCGTGCTCCACGAGGCCACCGACCAGGCAGCGATGTTCAGGCCGGTCGTTAAGGAGGCGATCCGCGTCCGCTCCGCGGACGACATCGGCCCTGCGGTCGCCAACGCGGCGCGCACCGCGCTGGTGCCACCGGCGCGGCCGGTGTACGTGGAGATCCCAACCGACCTGCTGAGCGCGGAAGCCTCAACCAACCTAAGAAAGGGGTCAGACCCCTTGAGTCGGGGGGACTTAGATCGTGGCTCGGTCGACTCGCGTCAGCTCGAGCGCGCGCTCGGGATCCTGGAGCGGGCGCGGCGGCCGCTTGTTTGGGCGGGCGGTGGGGCGCTTCAGGCCGGCGCCGGTGAGGCGGTCGCGCGGCTCGCCGAGCGGCTCGTGGCGCCAGTGATACTCACCTTCTCCGCGAAGGGCCTGCTGCCGCCCGGGCATGGGTGCCTGGTCGAGACCTCGCCGCATGTACCCGAGGCCGGCAAGCTCTGGGACGAGGCCGATGTGATTGTCGCGGTCGGGAGCGACCTCGACGGCATGATGACCCAGGGCTGGAAACAGCCCCAGCCGCCGCACCTGGTGGCGGTCAACGTCGACCCGACCGATGCCTCGAAGAACTACCGGCCCGACGTGGTCGTCGAGGGCGACGCCGCCGAGGCAACCGCCGCCCTGGCCGAGCGGCTCGGCGAGCGCGGCGGCCTCGACTCGCTCCAGCGCCGGGTGCGCGAGCTGAACCGCAGCGTCCGCGAGCGGCTCGCCGCCGAGGAACCGGAGGCGACCACCTTCCTCGAGGCGATCGAGGCCGCCCTGCCGGACGACGCCGTCGTCATGTGCGACATGTGCATCCCCGGCTACTGGCTGGGCGGGTTCCACCGCACGCCGGCGCCGCGGAAGCTCTCGTACCCGCTCGGCTGGGGCACGCTCGGGTGCGCGTTCCCACAGGGGCTGGGCGCGGCGCTCGCGGGTGC
This sequence comes from Actinomycetota bacterium, assembly GCA_046731915.1. Lineage (GTDB taxonomy): Bacteria > Actinomycetota > Thermoleophilia > Solirubrobacterales > Thermoleophilaceae > JACVRW01. Next base: position 19,024 of record JBKPME010000137.1, on the reverse strand, counting down.
CGGGCCGGCGGTGACGATCTCAGGCGACGGCGGCTTCCTCTACGCCTGCGGCGAGCTGGCGGCCGCGAAGCAGGAGAACATTCCGCTCACCGCGGTGATCGTCGACGACGGCGGCTACGGGATGATCCGCTACGACCAGGACCTGCACGGTGATCCGCGCGAGGGGGTTGACTTGGTGAGCCCCGACTTCGTCGCGCTCGCGGCCTCGTTCGGGGTGCGCGCCGACAGCGTGGACGGCCTCGGCGAGCACTTCGCGATGGCTCTGAAGGGCCACGTGGCCCTGAAGGAGCCGACGCTGCTCGTGGCGCGGGCGGCGCTGGGCCCGCCGCCGAACGTGTCGCCGCGCTGGTACCGGCGATGAGCGGCGAGGAGCCCGCCCCTCGGGCCCCGCGGCGTCTGGCGAGGCGGGCCAGCGAGCGGATACCGCCGCGGGCGGAGCTCATCGAGCAGGCAGCGGAGGTTTCGCGCGCAGGGATCCGGACGCGCCGCGAGCGCATCCTCGCGACGGCGAGACCGATCCTTCAAACCTCAGTCGCGGCGGCGCTCGCCTGGCTCATTGCGACTGAGATCGTCGGGCACGCCACACCCTTCTTCGCCCCGATCTCCGCCGTCATCACCCTCGGGCTCACCATCGGGCAGCGGCGCCGTCGCGCTGTGGAGCTCGCCATCGGCGTCTCGGTCGGTATCGCGATCGCCGACCTGCTCGTGTCGTGGATAGGCACCGGCACCTGGCAGGTGGGCGTGGTCACTGGTCTGGCCATGCTCGCTGCGACGCTGGTGGGCGGCGGCACGCTGCTCGCCTCGCAGGCGGGTGCGTCCGCGGTGCTCGTGGCCACTCTTCAACCGCCGGAGGGCTTCGACTTCACCCGCTCCCTGGACGCGCTGGTGGGCAGCGCCACGGCGCTTGTGGTCGGCGCCCTGCTCCTCCCGATCGATCCCGTGCGGCTCGTCCGCGAGGGCGTCGGCCCCGTCGTGGACCGCCTCGCCGCCGCATTGGAGCGAATCGCGGACGCACTCGAAGACCGAGACGACCGCGAGGCGGAGCGCGGCCTCGCAACGCTGTCCCGGCTGGACAGGGAGTACGACCGGCTCACATCCACGCTCGCCGAAGCCGGCGACGCCGCGCGCATCTCGCTCAGCCGCCGCGGCAGCCTTAGCCGGCTCGACCGCTACGTCGTGGCGATCGGGGAGATCGGACTGGCGATCGAGAACACGCGTGCGCTTGCCCGCGGCGCCACGAGGGCGATCGCTCTCGACGACTCCGTCCCGCGTGAAGTCCCGGCCGCGAGCCGGGAGCTAGCCACCGCCGCGCGCGAGCTCACAACCCTGCTCGAGCAGGACAACGCCGCACCATCCCGAGAGGCCGCCCTCCGAGCCGTCCGGCTCGCGAACGCGGTGCTGGCGGAGACCACGAACCTGTCGGCCCTCCACCTCGTCGGCCAGGTGCGACTGGTGGCGGTCGATCTCCTCCGGGCCAGCGGCATCCCTCGCCCGGAGGCTCAGCAGGCGGTGCGGAGCGCCCCGCCGGAGCGGCTGCACGAGAGCGCGTGACCGTCACGCCTACGTCGCCGAGGCTCAGTCCCAGGCGAGCCGGTAGCCGCTGTCACCGAGGATCTCGCCGACCTCCATCTGGGCCTTCTGGAGCTTGCCGGCGTAGTCCCAGTTCATCGACTGCCAGCGGGTGAACTGCTCGAGCACCCAGACGCCCGACTGGCGTGAGCCGTTCCCGGACTTGCCGTTGCCGCCGAAGGGGAGGTGCGCCTCCGCGCCGCTCGTGGAGTTGTTCACGGAGACCATCCCCGCGGTGATGCGCTCGCGGAAGCGGAACGCCGACTTCGGGTCGTTCGTGTAGACGGCCGACGAGAGGCCGTAGCCGTGACCGTTGGCGAGCCCCATCGCTTCGTCGAAGTCCGAGAAGGTTGCGACGCCGATGATCGGGCCGAAGGTCTCGGTCGAGTAGATCTCGTCGTCGCGCCTAACGCCGTCCACGATCGTCGGGTGGCAGTAGATGCCGGCGTCCGGGTCGCCCACGAAGCCGTTCCGCGGGTTGTCGCTCGTAATGCGGCCGGTGCCGGTGGAGCCGGAGATCGAGTGGTGGTCGCGGATCAGCCCCAGCCAGTCCTCGAAGCGCTCCGCGAAGCGCTCGTGGATCATCGGGCCGTAGAGCACGTCCTGGGTCGGGTCGCCGATCGCAGCCTCCTCCACCGCACGCGTGAGGCGGGCGACGAACTCGTCGTGGACCGACTCGTGGACGATCGCCGTGCCGAGCGACGTGCAGCGCTGGCCCGCCGTGCCGAAGCCGCTGAACAGCGCGCCCTCGACCGCCAGGTCGAGGTCCGCCTCCGGCATCACGACGAGCGGGTTCTTCCCGCCCAGCTCGAGACAGGCGGACTGGCCGTGGCGGCCCGTGAGCTCGCCGATCCGCGAGCCAACCGCCGATGAGCCGGTGAAGCCGACCTTGTCGACGAGCTTCTCGTCGAGCGCGCGCTCGAGGCCCTCGAACGCCGTGGGGCCATCCGCCTGCACGAGGTTCAGGACGCCGTCGGGAAGGCCGCCGGCGATGAACAGCCGCGAGAGCGCGTCGCCGAGGGCGGGCGAGTACTCGGCGGGCTTCCAGACGACCGCGTTCCCGCACAGGATCGCCGGGACGAGGTACCACGACGGCACCGCCACCGGGAAGTTGCCGGCCGTGATGATCGCGGCGACGCCGATCGGGTTGCGGAAGGTGAAGAGCTGCTTGTCCGGCATCTCGCTCGGCACGGTCTGGCCGTACAGGCGACGGCCCTCCGAGAGGAAGAAGTCGCAGGTGTCGATGATCTCCTGCACCTCGCCGAGCGACTCCGGGTAGGGCTTGCCTATCTCGCGCGTCACGAGCCGGGAGAGCGCCTCCTTGTTCTCCTCGACGATGCGGCCGATCTGCTTGATCAGGTTGCCGCGCACGGGCGCCGGCACGGCAGCCCAGCCCGGCTGCGCCTCGCGGGCGGCACGGCACGCGTCGACGAAGGTGTCGGCGTCGGCCAGGCTCACCTCGCATACGAGATCGTCGAGGTTGGCGGGGTTGCGCGACTCGAGCCGCTCGCCGTCGCCGCGGTCCTCGCCGCCGATGATCGAACCGATGATCCTCGTCTCGGTGATGCTCATGCCCTTAGCGTATCCACGCGCATGGAACGGGCCTCGGTGGTGATAGTCGGCGGCGGAGTGATCGGAACGAGCATCGCCTTTCACCTCGGGGAGGCGGGCGTCGACGACGTGCTGCTGCTAGAGCGCCGCGAGCTGGGGTCGGGCTCGACCTCCAAGGGCGCAGGCGGCGTGCGGGCGATGTTCTCAGACGAGCTGAACGTGCGAATCGCGATGCGCTCGCTCGAGATGTGGGGGGCGTTCGGCGAGCGGCCGGGCTGGGAGATCGATCTCCAACGGGTGGGTTACCTCTTCCTGCTGTCGAGCGACGCGGATGTGACGGCATTCGAACGCAGCGTCGAGCTGCAGAACAGTCTCGGCCTGCCGAGCCGGATGGTGAGCGTCGAGGAGGCGCACGAACTGTCGCCGCTCGCCGGCCTGGACGGCGTGCTGGCGGCCGCCTTTTGCCCGCTGGCGGGGCACGCGACCCCCGAGGGAGCGGTACAGGGCTACGCGAGCGCCGCGCGAGCGCACACAGTGCGTATCGAAAGGAACAGAACTGTGACGGCGCTGCAAGAGGGCACAGTGGTCACAGACCCGGGGCCGATTGAAACCCGGTGTGTTGTGTGTGCTGCCGGCCCCTGGTCTCAAGAGATTGGAGCGATGGCAGGGGTACCACTGCCGGTGGTTCCGGAACGGCGAAGAATTGGCTACACCGGGCCACTCGAAATCGACGGGAGTGTGCCCATGACCATCGACTTCGCCAGCGGCTTCTACTTCCACCGCGAGGGGCCTGGGCTCCTGTTCGGCACGAACGACGTCTGCGCCACGCAGGACGAGTGGCTCGAGTGTGTCGTGCCCGTTCTCCAGAGGCGGGCGCCGATCCTGCTCGACGCACCGATCGCCGGCGGCTGGTGGGGCGACTACGAGATGACTCCCGACCACAACGCCCTGATCGGAGAGGCCGCTGCCGCGCCCGGTCGCTTCCTCTACGCGACCGGCTTCTCAGGCCACGGCTTCCAGCAGGCGCCCGCCGTCGGCGAGATCATCCGCGACCTCTACCTCGGGAAGCAGCCGTTCGTCGACGTCTCGCCGCTCGCCGCAGGGCGGACCGACCGCCGCGAGCGGAACGTCGTCTAACCCACCTCGGCCAGGCGCTTCTCGAGCGCCTCGAGCTGCGCCGTCAGCTCGCCGGGAAGCTTGTCGCCGAACATCGCGAAGTGCTCGCGCAGCCGGGGCAGCTGCTCGCGCCACTCGTCCGGGTCGACCGAGAGCAGCTTCGACAGCGCTTCCTGCGGCAGGTCGAGCCCTGAGGTGTCGAGGGCGTCCTCGCTCGGCACCAGCCCGATCGGGGTGTCCTGCGCACCGCCTTGATCGTCGCAGCGCTCGAACACCCAGGCGAGCACGCGGCTGTTCTCGCCGAACCCCGGCCAGAGGAACTTGCCGTCCTCAGCCTTGCGGAACCAGTTGACCATGAAGATCTTCGGCAGCTGCGCGCCCTCGCGCCGGCCGGTCGCAAGCCAATGCGCGAAGTAGTCGCCCATGTGGTAGCCGCAGAACGGCAGCATCGCCATCGGGTCGAAGCGCAGCTCCCCCACCGCCCCGGACGCCGCGGCCGTCATCTCGGAGCCCATGATCGCGCCCATGAACACGCCGTGCTCCCAGTCGAACCCCTCCGTCACCAGCGGCACGACGCCGGCCCGGCGCCCGCCGAACAGGAACGCGTCGATCGGGACGCCCTTTGGGTCCTCCCAGTCGTCCGACATCGACGGGCACTGGGCGGCCGGGGTGGTGAAGCGGGCGTTCGGGTGAGCCGCCGTGGACTCCGCGTCGGGGGTCCAGTCCTCCCCCAGCCAGTCGATCGCATGCTCCGGCGGGTCGCTCATCCTCTCCCACCAGATGTCGCCGTCGTCAGTGAGCGCGCAGTTCGTGAAGATCGAGTTCTTCCGCACCATGGCCATTGCGTTCGGATTCGTCTTCTCCGACGTCCCGGGCGCCACGCCGAAGAAGCCGTACTCCGGGTTGATCGCGTACAGCTTCCCGTCGTCGCCGAACTTCATCCAGGCGATGTCGTCGCCAACGGTCTCGACCTTCCAGCCCGGGAGCGTCGGGATCAGCATGGCCAGATTCGTCTTCCCGCAAGCCGACGGGAACGCGCCAGTCACGTGCTTCACGCGCCCATCTGGGGACGTGAGCTTCAGGATCAGCATGTGCTCGGCCAGCCAGCCGTCGTCACGAGCCATAACCGAGGCGATCCGCAGGGCGAAGCACTTCTTCCCCAGCAGCGCGTTGCCGCCGTAGCCCGAGCCGAACGACCAGATCTCACGCGACTCGGGGAAGTGGACGATGTACTTCTCGTCGTTGCACGGCCAGGGCACGTCCTCCTCTCCGTCGACGAGCGGCATGCCCACCGAGTGCAGGCACGGCACGAAGTGGCCGTCTTCGCCGAGCACGTCCAGCGCTAGCTGTCCCATCCGGGTCATGATCCGCATCGACACGGCCACGTAGGGCGAATCCGTCACCTGGACGCCCACGTGCGCGATCGGCGAGCCGAGCGGCCCCATCGAAAACGGCACCACAAACATCGTGCGGCCCCGCATGGAGCCGCGGAAGCGCTCCGTGAGCGTCGCCCGCATCTCTACGGGATCGCGCCAGTTGTTCGTCGGGCCGGCATCGGCCTCGTCCTCGGAGCAGATGAAGGTCCGGTCCTCGACTCGCGCAACGTCGTCCGGGCTCGAGCGCGACAGGTAGGAGTTGGGGCGCTTGGCGTCAGCGAGCCGCTCGAACGTCCCCGCCTCGACGAGTCGGCGGCAGAGCTCGTCGTATTCGTTCGCGGAGCCGTCGCACCAGTGGACCTCATCCGGCTGGGTGAGCTCCGTCACCCGCTCGACCCAGGCGACCAGTTCTTGGTGTGTCGTTCCAGCGGTTGTGGCTTGCGTCACGGGTTTCACCGTCTCCTTGTCTTCGGCACCTGAGGCGGGTAAGCGTATATCCGGCCCGCCCTAGACTGCCCCGCGTGCGTCCAGTGCTGCGCTTTGTGGCCTCGGTGATGATGGTCAGCGGGACGCTCCTGATTCTCGACGCGGGGATAACGTTGCTGTGGCAGGAGCCGGTTTCCGCCTACGTGGCGAACCAGCACCAGCACAAGCTGAAGACCGCATTCTTCGACCCACCGCGGCGCGTGATCAGGCGCGAGCCGCTGAAGGGCGACGCAATCGCGCGGATCGAGATCCCAGCCATCGACGTGACCGAGTACGTGGTCGAGGGAACCGACGTCGACAGCCTCCGCAAGGGCCCTGGCCACTACCCGGAGACCCCCCTCCCCGGCGAGCGCGGCACGACCGCGATCGCCGGTCACAGGACCACCTACGGAGCGCCGTTCCGCAACATCGACCAGCTCGACGGCGGCGACCGGATACTCATCGACATGCCCGACGGGCGCTTCGTCTACCGCGTAGAGGGCACCAAGATCGTCGACGACCAGGACCTCTCCGTGCTCGAGCCGGTCGACTACCGCCGCCTGATGCTGAGCGCCTGCCACCCGCTCTACAGCGCGGCGGAGCGGATCATCGTCTACGCCAAGCAGGTGCACCGGCAGCGAGCCGTGGTCAGGTGAGGATTGCGGGCAGCGCCGAGTTCGACTCGACGGACGACTGATCGCGCGACTCGAGGAACAAGATCAGCCCCACCACGAGGGCGAGCGAGATCGCGACCACGGCGAGCCAGTAGATGATCTTCAGCAGCACGCGCCGCTCGGCGGCTCCCCGGCTAGGCCGGCTCGCGGCGCGGGACTAGCACCGCGCGCTTGAACTCCGCCACCAGCGTGCCATCCTGCTTGAAGACGCGCGTGTGCACCTTCACCACGCCGCGATCCCCCTTCGACTGCGAGGGCCGGACGTCGAGCACCTCGGACTCGGCGAACAGGGTGTCGCCGTGGAACACCGGAGCGGGATGCGAGAGCTCCTCGGTCGCCAGGTTCGCGATCGCCTTGCCGGACACGTCGGCCACCGACATCCCGAGCGCGAGCGAGTAGACGAGCGGCCCCACCACCACGTTCCGCCCCTGCTGCGACTCGGCGGCGTAGACGTCATTGATGTGCAGCGGGTGGTGGTTCATCGTGAGCAGGCAGAAGAGGTGGTCGTCCGCCTCGGTCACGGTCTTTGCCGGCCAGTGCTTGTAGACGGCGCCCACCTCGAAGTCCTCCAGGTAGCGCCCGTACGGACGCGCTCCGGAGGCCTCGCGGGCGGCCTGATTCGTCTCTATGCGTTGCGTCTCGATCTCGCCCATCGGCCGCGCAATCGTAGTCACCGCTAGGTTTTGGCGCCGAATGCGCAATCCCAAAGATTTCTTCCGGCCGCTCGCCATCGGGGCGCCGGAGCCGCTTCGCGAGGTGCCGGTGCGGCCTTCGCGGATGATCCATTTCCTCGACTTCTCGAACGAGAAGATGGTCGCGAAGGCGCCCGACATAGCGCCACAGGTGGACATCCTGCTCGGCAACCTCGAGGACGCGATCCCGGTCGACCGCAAGGAGGCCGGCCGCGAGGGCCTCATCCGGGTGGGCTCCGAGATGGAGCTTGGCGAGACGCAGCTGTGGACGCGCGTCAACGCTCTCGAAAGCCCCTGGATGCTGGACGACCTGACGCAGCTCGTGGCCGCGATCGGCGACCGGCTCGACGTCGTGATGATTCCCAAGGTGGAGGGCGCCTGGGACATCCACTACGTCGATCGCCTGCTCGCCCAGCTCGAGGCCAAGGCCTCGCTTGAGCGCCCGATCCTGATCCACGCCATCCTCGAGACCGCCCAGGGTGTGACGAACCTAGAGGAGATCGCCACCGCCAGCCCCCGCATGCAGGGAATGAGCTTCGGACCCGCCGATCTTGCGGCGAATCGGCGCATGAAGACCACCCGCGTGGGCGGCGGCCACCCCGGCTACCGCGTGATCGAGGATCCGGATCCGGATAACCCCGACGCGCCGCGCGCGACCGCTCAGCAGGACCCCTGGCACTACTCGATCGCGCGTATGGTCGACGCCTGCGCCGGCGCCGGGATCCTCCCGTTCTACGGCCCCTACGGCGACATCAAGGACGTCGAGGGCTGCGAGACGCAGTTCCGCGCGGCCTTCCTGCTCGGATGCGTGGGCGCCTGGTCGCTTCACCCGGCCCAGATCGACATCGCGAAGAAGGTCTTCTCACCGGATCCGGACGAGGTCATGTTCGCCAAGAAGGTGATCGAGGCGATCCCGGACGGCCGCGGGGTCCACATGATCGACGGCAAGATGCAGGATGACGCCACCTGGAAACAGTGCAAGGTGATGGTGGACCTGGCCGAGATGCTGGCCCGGAAGGACCCGGCGCTGGCGGCGGCGTACGAGCTGGAGCCCGCGGGGGCCTGAACTACCGCATTGAGGATCGGAAAGCGTCCTGCCTGGGACACCGTATCGGTGCTCTATCCAGGATTCTTGCTGTCCTCAGTGCTGTCGCTCGATCGCCGAAGCGGCTAGGGTTCCGCGGCCCCATGCGCTTCTTCGAGTACGAGGCCCGTGAGATCGTCAGGCGGGCCGGCATTCCGGTCACCGACTTTGGGTTCGCGACCACCGATCAGGAGGCGCGCGAGATCGCGCATCGGATCGGCGGCTCGACCGTGATCAAGTCGCAGGTGCTGACCGGTGGGCGCATGAAGGCCGGCGGCGTGAAGTTCGCCGACGATGCCGATCAGGCGGCCGACCACGCCAGGGAGATCCTGAAGCTCGAGATCGGCGGCCACATGCCACGGGGCGTGCTCGTGGACCCGAAGGCCGACGTGAAGCAGGAGTACTACGCCGGCGTCGTCTGGGACGGCCTCAGGAAGCGTCCGGTGATGATCTTCTCGCCGATCGGCGGCATCGACATCGAGGAGGTAGCGGAGGAGCACCCGGACGAGGTGGCCCGCCGCCACTTCTCGACGATCGAGCCGTTCAGTGACTACATGGCGAAGGAGGTCATCGCCTCCACGGGCGTCACGAGCCGCGCCCTCACCCGCATCACGCCGATCCTGTCCAGGCTTGCCCAGCTGTTCGTCAAGTACGACATGACGCTCGCCGAGATCAACCCGCTCGTGGAGCTCGAGGACGGTTCGTTCGTGGCGCTCGACGCGCACATGGACATGGAGAACGAGGCGCGGCCGCGGCAGCAGGCGCTCCTCAAGGATCTCGGCGTGGGCGACGAGGAGACCCGCGAGGCCCGGGAACCGACCGCCTTCGAGCTGGCCGGCGAGGAGGTCGACTCGATGGACCACCGCGGCGTGGCCGGGAACGTGACCGAATTCGACGGCGACCTCGGGCTCGTCATCGGCGCCGGCGGCGGCTCGCTCACGCTCTTCGACGCCGTGCGCGCCCACGGCGGCCGCCCGGCGAACTACTGCGAGATCGGTGGCAATCCGTCCGTGCGCAAGGCGGCGGGGCTCACCAAGCTCGTCCTGCAGAAGCCAGGCGTCGACAAGATCGCCGTGATGATGTCGATCGTCTCGAACACGCGCGTGGACATCGTGGCGCGCGGAGTAATCAAGGCGTGCCTCGAGCTCGGCTACGACCCCGCCGAGAAGATCGCGATCTTCCGCATCCCGGGCGCCTGGGAGGAGGAGGGCTTCAAGATCCTCGAGAAGTACGGCGTCGAGTACTGCGATCGCTCGGTGTCGATGCACGAGGCGGCGAAACGAGCGGTTCAGAAGGGCGGGCAAAGCCCGCCCTCTGAAGTGAGGGCCGTGTGATGTCAATCCTGATCGACGAAAGCACTACCTTCATCGTCCAGGGAATCACGGGCCGCGAGGCCGTGAACCTCACACGCGAGTGCCTCGACTACGGGAAGGGCGCGCAGGTCGTGGGTGGAGTGACCCCGGGCCGGCGCGGCCGCGAGGTGCACGGCGTGCCCGTATTCGACACCGTCCAGCAGGCTGTGGAGCACCACGGCATGCGGATCAAGGGCTCGGTCGTGACCGTCCCGCCCGCGTTCACCAAGGACGCCGTCTTCGAGGCGATCGAGAACGGCATCGAGCTGATCGTGATCGTGACCGAGCGGATCCCGCGCGGTGACGTGGCGCAGATGGTCGAGCTCGCCACCGCGCATGGCTCACGCATCATCGGGCCGAACTGCCTCGGGATCATCGTCCCGGACGTGATCAAGATGGGCGGGATCGGCGGGCCGGCCAGGGACGCCGCAAAGGCCTACAGCTCCGGGCCCGTGGGGGTGATCTCGCGCTCCGGCGGGATGACCACCGAGATGTCCTCCACCCTCACGGCTGCCGGCCTCGGCCAGTCCACCGCAGTCTCGATCGGCGGCGACGCGATCATCGGCTCCTCCTACGCCGAGCTGATGCCGCTGTTCGAGGCCGACGAGCAGACAGAGGCCATCGTCATCTACACCGAGCCGGGCGGCCGCATGGAGGCCGAGCTGGCGCGCTACATGACCGAGGACTCCACCCGCAAGCTGCCGATCGTCGCCTTCATGGCCGGCCGCTTCATGGACGAGATGCCCGGCATGACCTTCGGTCACGCCGGCACGATCGTGGAGGGCAAGGAGGACACCGCGGCCGAGAAGATAGAGCGGCTGGCGTCGGCCGGCATCGTTGTGGCCGAGGAGATCGCAGAGATCCCGGACCTGGTCAAGGGGCGCATGGGAGTGGCGGCGTGAGGAGCGACGGCACCTTCATCGGCGTCGAGGTGGACGACTCGGTCAGGGGCGACCCGGAGCTGGCCAGGAAGCTCGAGGAGGCCTGCCCGGTCGACATCTACGCGGCCACGGAGCGCGGCCTCGAGATCGTCGACGAGAACCTCGACGAGTGCGTCCTCTGCGGCCTCTGCCTGGACGCCTCGCCTCCCGACTCGGTCAAGGTCATCAAGCTCTACGACGGCGGCGCGCTGCTGGAGAAGGCGGCCTGACCAATCCCGAGGTCACGCCCGAGCGCTTCCGCACGGGCATCGAGGGCAGCTTCCCCGGCAACCTCGGGATCGAGGTGCTCCGGATCGAGGACGACGAGGTGGAGGGCCGACTCGAGGTCGACAGCCGCCACCTCCACCCCGGCGGCTACGTCCACGGCGGCGTGTGGGTGGCGTTCGCGGACACGGTGGCGGCCTGGGGCACCTTCCGGCACCTCCAGCCCGGCGCGGACTTCACCACCGCCGAGCTGAAGGCGAACGTCTTCGCCGCTGGCCGCGTGGGCGACGTGCTCACGGCGATCGGCCGCCCGCTTCACGTGGGCCGCCGCACTCAGGTCTGGGAGGTGCGGATCCAGAAGGAGGGCAGGAACGCCGCCTTCTTCACCTGCACGCAGCTGGTCCTGACACCCGCATAGCCCTTTCACAACTTGTTCGCAGTTGATCCGGCGTGCCCGGTTACGGTGTCGCCGTGAACCGAGACCGCATCGCCCGTCACCCGTTCATGTCCGGAATCCCCGCGGCAGAGTTCGACGCCGTCGCGAGCGTGGCATCCGAGCGTGAGTTCGCGCAGGGCGAAACGCTGATGTCCGAGGGCGATTTCGGACACTGCCTCTTCCTGATCGAGGATGGCTCAGCCGAGATCTCGGTCGATGGCAACACTGTCGCTCGGGTCGGACCCGGCGAGGTAATCGGCGAAGTAGCCGTGGTGGCGTCCGGCCGCCGGACCGCGTCGGTCGTCGCCACCTCCCCCATGCGAACGATCTCGCTGTTCAAGCGCGACGTTTGGGGCCTGGAGCGCAGCTCGCCCGAGGCCGCGAGACGGCTGCGGGCGGCCATCAAGGAGCACGCCACCAGCTGAGCGCCTTCCCCGCCTGCTCCGCGACGTAGTCGTCCCCGAGCTCGCGTACCGCCTCGAGGAAGGCGACCACTGCCGCGCGCTGGTCGCCCGAGAGCGACGAGAGCTTGGAGACGGTGAACTCCTGGATGCCGGCGTCCTCGTAGAAGACGGGCGCAAGGCTCCAGATCGTCGAGTCGACGGCGGCCGCCCCGCTGTCCAGGTGCCTCATGGTGAAGCGCATGTAGGCGGGGATGAAGTGGCGGAAGCCGTCGGGGCTCAGAAACGACAGGGCGGCGTACTCCGTCTCCACCAGCTCGTCCGGCATGTCGCGCCAGTGCTCGACCGGATAGAGGCGGACGATGTCGTTGTCGTCCATGCACTGCTCGTGCAGCAGTGCGTCGTCGGGCGGGCGGGGTGCGGCCGCGAACGCCTCGTCTATCTGCGCGAGCGCGCTATGCACGCGCCAGCTGGCGCTGGATCACGTTGCCGATCAGCTTCGTGACGGCGGGGTCGCCGCTCACTCGCACGTGGCCGTGGTCGTAGGCGTCGACCCAGTGCTTCAGGCGGCCTTCCGCGGCGAGCTCGTTGAAGTGCGAACGGGTCACGGCGACGTCGATACGGGCGTCGCCGGCGGGGTCCTTCGAGATCACGGGGCCTGGCACCTCGACCCGCCAGATCGGCACGTCGCCCCGCGCTCGCAGCTCGAGCCGGATCACGAGCTTGAGCTGCTTCAGCGCCGGCACCTCCTGCTGGAGGTTCTCGACGGCCTGCTTGATGAGGGTCCGGGTGTCGCCGCTTGCCACGGCGCGCAGCCTAGCCGTTAGAGCTTGTTGCGCTCGAGCAGCTTCTTGCCGATGACCATGCGCTGGATCTCGGAGGTGCCCTCGCCGATCAGGAGCAGCGGGGCATCGCGGTACAGCCGCTCGATCTCATACTCCTTTGAGTAGCCGTAGCCGCCGTGGATCCGGAACGCCTCCTCCACCACCTCCTTGCCGGTCTCCGAGGCAAACAGCTTCGCCATTCCTGCCTCGAGATCGGAGCGCTGGCCCGCGTCCTTCAGCCGCGCGGCCTTGAGCGTGAGCAGCCGGGCGGCCTCGATCTTGGTGGCCATGTCGGCGAGCTTGAACTGGATCGCCTGATGCTTTGCGATCGGCTTGCCGAACGTCTTGCGCTCCTGCGAGTAGCGCAGCGCGAGCTCGAGCGCGCGCTGGGCGATGCCTACGCCGCGCGCCGCCACGTTCACGCGGCCCACCTCGAGCGCGTCCATCATCTGCGCGAAGCCCTTGCCGAGGCCGTTCTCCTCGCCGCCGAGGATCCGCTCGGGCGGGCAGCGGTAGCCGTCGTAGACGAGCTCGGTGGACTCGACGCCCTTGTAGCCCATCTTCTTGATCTTGGGCGGGATCACGAGGCCCTCGTTCTGCTCGGCGCCCGGCTCCTTCTCCGTGATGAAGCAGGTCATGCCGCGGTGGGGCGGGTCGGCCTTCGGGTCGGTCTTCATCAGGACGAAGACGACGCCGGAGCGAAGGCCGTTGGTGACCCACATCTTCTGCCCGTTCAGCTCCCACGCGCCGTCGTCCGCCTTCTTGGCGGTCGACTTGATGCCCTGGACGTCCGAGCCCACCTCGGGCTCAGACAGCGAGAAGGCGGCCCGGATCTCGCCGGTCGCCATGCGCGGCAGCAGCTCCTGCTTCTGCTCGTCGGTCCCGAACTTCATGAGCAGATACGAGCCGATGAAGTGGGTGTTGACGATGCCCGAGACCGAGATCCAGCCCCGCGAGAGCTCCTCGACGATCATCGCGTAGGTGGTGAGGTCGAGCCCCATGCCGCCGTACTCCTCGGGAATCGTCACCCCGAAGAGCCCGAGCTCCCTCATCTGCTCGACCACGGCCTCCGGGAACGAGTCCTCGTGGTCGTGCTGCTCGGCGACCGGAATCACCTCGTTGTCGACGAACTGCCGGACCATCTCGGTGATGGCCTTCTGCTCGTCGGTCTTGTCTGAGTAGGCGGTTGCGGCGACGGCCATGTGGCCGCAGATTACCTACGGCCTTCGGTCCGCCGGGCTAGTAGCCCGAGGGGTGGCGCGCCACGAAGGCGTCGGAGCGACGCAGCGTGCGGCTCCAGCGCGGCCCGGTGCCCGGTCCGGGGGCGTCGGCGTCGTGCATCGAGGTGTCGAAGCGGTAGCCGGCGACGACCATGTAGGCGTGGCCGCCGTGCGCGTACACCGTCAGCCAACGCCCGGGGCCGCTCCGACCCCAGCTCATCAGGGCGCCGCTTGGAAGCGGCGAGAGCAGGAAGCCGCCGCCGTGCAGGGCGTGCGAGACCGAGCCGGAGCAGTCGTAGCCGCTGTCCAGCCAGCCACGGCGGAAGGGCTTGTGCCCGCCGCCGTAGATGTACGGCTTCTCGACGATCTCGTTCGCCGCGGCGATCACGCGCTTGATCCGCCATGGCGCGGAAGCCGGAGCCACGAGGCGCCCGTTCACGAGCGCGCCCTTCGCCGGCGGCGGCGGAGGCGGCACGAACGAGGCCCCGCCCCCGCTCGTGGCCACGGAGCTCTGAGCCATCGCGCCAGGCGCGACGACCAGCGAGCAGGCGAACAGCAGCGCGACGACGAGCAGCTTGTTGCTGAAGGTGGAAGGCATTCTCTTTCGAACGCCTACGGGGTTAGCTGTCGGGCTCGCGCTGAAAGAGCTCGCGCGCCTTCCCTAGAGAAGGTTCGCCCCAGTGGCCGAAGCCACCTTTGGGTCCCCCGTTCCGCGGTTAGCGGATTCGGCGTGGCCGGGAAGCTACCAGATGTCTCGGCGAGTGTCGCCGGTTTCTTTAGTGCGGTATCACACGAGTTCGGCCCGCGCCCTGCGAGTCCTGCCCGGGCGGGGCGAGCGGCCCTCGCCGCGGTCCACTCGCAGGAGCGACCAGGCGATCAGCACGATCAGCCCGAGGGCGATCGCCAGCACGGTCAGGTAGGCGCCCACGGTGAGCGCTCCGGACACGCCCTGCTTGCGCTCGCGCTGGAGCACTTTGTGGTCCGCTACGAAGCCGCGCGTGAAGTTCGCCTTCGCCGGGACTCCCTTCGCAGGGATCGCCTCGTCCCTCGGCATGTAGAGCGGCATCGACATGAGCGCATCGCCCTGCTGGATGCGCATGGTTGACTTCCAGCCGTCGTACACAGGGATGGGCTTGGTGGTCCGGTAGACACCCCGCCCCAGTTTCTCGAGCGGATCGACCACGCTCCCGCCGCCCTGCCAAGTGGTCACGTTGATGAACTCTGGGTCGTCCACGGAGTCGCGTGGCCCGAGCATGATCGTCGCCGCGACCGTGCGCTCCTTGCCGGAGTCGATGTCCTTCAGCGCGACCTGGGCGCGCTCCGGGCCGTTCGTCGACATCGGGAGCGCCCAGCCGATCACGGCCATCAGCACGAGCCCGCCCGCGAGCGCGGCGCGGCGGTCGCCGGTCTCGAGCCGGCGGCCGTCCTCGCGGCTGATCAGCGCTCCGCTGCGGCCCACGAGCGAGCCGCCGATGAAGCCGCCCACCATGCCCGCGGCCATCGCGGTGACGCTCCCGGCGATCGCCGCCTCGGGCAGCAGCGAGTCGTTCCACGGGATCGGCATCCAGATATGCGTCCAGAGCCACTCGGCCGCGAGGCCGACCGTGCCGATCAACGCGCCGGCGATCGCGCCGTTCGCGACCGGGCTGCGGCCGCCCGCGCGTGCGAACACCGCCTCTACCAGTAGCGCCTCGACGATGTAGAGCGGGAAGTGCGGCAGCGTCTGGCCCCAGAAACCGCCGACCATGACCGTCAGGAAGCCGCGGATGACGATGTAGCCCGCGACCGCCAGAAGCGCGCCGCCGCGCCCGATGTAAAGGCGTGTGGTGACGAGTCCGATGCCCGCGGCGAGCATGATCAGGATGGGTGGTAGACGTCGCGAAACTGCGGCACACCGAAGTCGAATTCGGCCTGGAAGGTGGACACCGCCACCAGGAAGCCGCCGACCAGCAGAGCACGGCGCACGTGGTAGATCCACGGCGTGGACTCGCGCTCGGCATCGCGCCCGACCGCGGTGACCGCCTCGCCCATCAGCACCATGCCGCCGAGCGTCGCGAGCGACGCGCCGCCGATCAGCATCAGATGGGTCGGGCCCCAGAGCGTCACGTCCTGGCCGAACAGGCGGTGCCACATGTCGTCCAGCGGGAAGCCCGTGAGCGCGAACGCACCGCAGGCCGCCACCATCAGGCCGCCCACCGGCGCCCACCTGTCGCCGCCGAGGTGGATCGCGGTCTTGGTGGCCCGCTCAGTTCCGGCCAACGCCTTCGACAGGACGCCGGCGACGAGCACGCCGTAGAGGCCGATCAGGATCAGGTAGTGCGCCGGGTTGGCGAGCGGCCCCGGATCGCGGCCGTTGTCGATGTGCAGGGAGATGTCCCAGTACATCCCGAGCACGGCAACGAGGAGCGAGGCGCCGAGGAGCATCGAGGGCACCGAGGCCCAGGCGGGCAAGCCGGTGTGGCGCTCGGCCCAGCTGCCGATGCTGTTGAGCCTCCCGATGCTGCCGTTGCGGTGCTCGCGGATCAGGAGGATGACGAGCACCGTCGCCACGAGTGCGCCCGCGGTGGCCCCGATCGCCTCGCCGATCGCGGCGCCGCCCGCCGGCTCCTGGCCCGTGGACTGCGCGAACGCCCGCCCGGCGGTGAGCAGCATGCCGAGCACGCCGATGCCTGCGCCGATGATCCTGTCCCTCATCTGCTTAGCTCCTCGTGCCGAAAAACCCGCTTCGCGACTGGTTCTTCCCAATTCTGGGACAATCTAACTGAACAGTCAGTTAGTTATCTGTGAGGTCCATCACACAAGTTCGAAACCTGTGCCTGCTCCCCCAAAACGCCGCTTAACCGCCGAGGAGCGCCGGAGCGCGATCCTGGACTCGGCGCTCGCCGTGTTCTCGGAGCGCGGCTACCACTCGGCGTCGATCGACGACATCGCGAGCGAGGCGGGCGTGTCGAAGGCGCTGATCTACGAGCACTTCGCCTCGAAGCGGGAGTTGCACGCGGACCTGATCGCGCGCAACGCGCGCGAGCTCACCCAGCGGGTGGCGGGGGCGCTCTCCGGTGTTGAGGTCGAGTCCACCTCGGAGCGGCTTGCGACCGGGCTCGACGCGTTCTTCGCCTTCGTCGAGGAGCGCCGCGACGCGTGGCGGATGCTGTTCCGCGACGCCGCCGAGGCCGAGTCGTCCGCCGTGCTCGACCGGATGGTCGAGCAGGTTACGGCGGAGGTCACCGCATTGATCTCCCAGGATCCGGGCGCACAGGAGCTCGCGCGCCTGGGCCACGAGCGCTCGCTGCGACTGCTTGCGGAGATGCTGGTCGGGGGCGCTCAGTCGATGGCGAACTGGAGGACAGACCACCCCGAGACCTCACGCACGCAGCTCGTCGAGATCGCCATGGACTTCGCCTGGCTCGGGCTCGAGCGGCTCAGCCGCGGCGAGCGCTGGTCGGCGCCTGAATGAGCTTCGTCGCGGACTACGTCGACCGGGCGGACCCGTCGCGCATGGCGCTGGTGGCGATCGGACGCGACGGCGAGCGGCGCGAGATCCCCTTCGGCGAGGTGGCGGACCGCTCCGCGCGGTTGGCGGGCGCGTTCGCCGCTCGTGGAGTGGCCCAGGGCGACGTCGTCATGACCGTTGTGGGCAACCGGCCCGAGTGGGCATACGCGATGCTCGCCTGCTGGCGGCTCGGCGCGGTCGCGCAGCCCTGCACCGAGCAGCTACGGCCGGCCGACCTGAGCGCCCGCATCGACGCCGTCGACCCGCGCGCCGTGGTGACCGACCAGCGGGACCTCGGGCTCGTGGAAAGCGCGGGCTTCGACGGGCCGGTGCTCGCGGTGCCCGACGAGCGGCTGTTCGGCCACGACCCCGCACCGGCGCCGGAATTCGCGGCGGACCACCCCGCGCTGATCGTGTTCACGTCGGGCACGTCCGGCGAGCCGAAGCCGGTGCGCCACGGCCACGGCTACCTCACCGCGCAGGCCCTGCAGGCCGAGCACTGGTACGGCGCACGGTCCGGCGACCTGTGCTGGTGCACCGCCGCGAGCGGCTGGTCGCTGTCGGCACGCAACGCCTTCGTCGCCGCCTGGCTCCGCGGCGCTGCCGCGCTCCTCCACGATGCACGCTTCGACCCCGGCGAGCGGCTCGAGCTGCTCGAGCGGGAGCGGGTGGACGTGCTCTGCATGTCGGCGACCGAGTACCGAGTGATCGCGAAGCGCGCGGATCTCCGGCCGCTCGAGCGCCTGCGCCACGCCTGCGCAGCGGGCGAGCCGCTGAACCCCGAGGTCGTGCGCGCCTGGGAGGAAAGCGCGGGGCTCCAGATCCACGACGGCTACGGCCAAACCGAGACCGGCCATCTGTCCGGGATGCCGATCGGCCCGCCCGTCCGGGCCGGATCGATGGGCAGGCCACTTCCCGGCGTTCGCGCCTGGATCGACGATGGCGAGCTCGTTGTCGACCCCGCCACCGTCCCCACCTTCTTCCTCGACGGGCCGCGCGACCGCCCCTGGCGAACCGGCGACCGCGTGCGCGAGGACGACGACGGCTACCTCTGGTTCGAGGGTAGGGCCGATGACCTGATCATCTCGGCCGGCTACCGGATCGGCCCTTTCGAGGTCGAGTCCGCGCTCGTCTCCCATCCGGCGGTGGCAGAGGCAGCCGCCGTGGGAGCACCGGACGACGAGCGCGGTCAGGTGGTGCGCGCGGTGGTGGTCCTGCGGGACGGACACACGCCCGGCCCGGCGCTCGCGAGCGAGCTCCAGGAGCACGTGAAGTCGCAGACGGCGCCCTACAAGTACCCCCGCATCGTGGACTTCGCGACCGACCTGCCAAAGACGCCCAGCGGCAAGATCAAGCGAGCTGAGCTGCGCGCTCAACCGAACGGGTCGAGCGACGCGAGGTAGTGGCGGAGGAGCGGGTCGATCACCGTCCAGCGCCCGCGGCCCTCATGTTCGAGGATGCCGGCGTCCCGCAGCAGCTTCAGGACGCGATCGCGCACGCCCGGCTGGATATGCCGCGGCAGCGGGTCGCCCGCTGCGACGGTGCGCGCGACGACCAGCGCCTGCTTGTGGAGCAGGCGGATCCGCTCGACCACCTGCTCCATCGTGGGCCGATCGCCCTCAATGGCCC
>JBKPME010000136.1:0-6111 GCA_046731915.1 Actinomycetota bacterium | reverse complement strand
AGCAGGATCTCCCGCGCGATCACGAGTCGCTGGATCTGGGAGGTGCCCTCGTAGAGCTGCATGATCTTGGCGTCGCGCATCAGCTTCTCGACCGGGTAGTCCTTGATGAAGCCGTAGCCGCCGTAGATCTGCACGGCGTCGGTCGCCACCTTCATCGCAGTGTCGGCGGCGAAGCGCTTGGCGTGTGAGGACTGCAGGGTGTTGCGCTTGCCCTGGTCGAGCAGCACGGCCGACTGCCACGCGAGCAGGCGGGCGGCCTCGATCTCGGTGGCCATGTCGGCGATCATGAACTGGATCGCCTGGTGCATGGCGATCGGGACTCCGAACTGGATTCGCTGTTTCGAGTACTCGGTGGCGAACTCGAATGCGGCGCGGGCGATGCCGGTGGCCATCGCCGCGACGCCCGGGCGAGTGCGGTCGAGCGTCATCATCGCGAGCTTGAAGCCGGGTTCTCGTCGCCGAGCAGGTTCTCCGCCGGCACCTCTGTCTCGTTGAAGCTGATCGCCGCCGTGTTCGAGGCCCGCAGCCCCATCTTGTCCTCGTGCTTGTCCACCGTGACGGTGTCGTCGCGGGGCACGACGAAGGCCGAGATGCCTCGGTGTCCCGCGTCCTTGTCGGTCTTGGCGTAGACCGTGTACCAGTCGGCGTGGCCGCCGTTGCTGATGAACACCTTCGACCCGTTGATGACGTACTTGTCGCCCCTGCGCACGGCGGTCGTGCGCATGGCCGACACGTCCGAGCCGGCATCGGGCTCGGTCAGGCAGAACGAGGCGAGCTTCGGCTCTTCGGTCAGCATCCCGAGGTACTCGGCCTTGATCTTCTCCGAGCCGCCGAGCAACACGGGCGCCGCAGCGAGCTCGTTGGTTCCGAGCGTCGTTCCGATCGCCGCACAGCCCCAGGCCAGCTCCTCGCCGATCAGGACGCCGTCGACGTAGGACGCGCCCGCGCCGCCGTATGTCTCCGGCAGCTGGGAGTTCATCAGTCCCACTTCCCAGGCCTGGCTGATGATCTGCTCCGGCCAAGTCGCATCGCGGTCGTACTCCCAGGCGACCGGCCGGATCTCCTTCTCTGCGAAGTCGTGCGCCAGTTCGCGGATGTCCCGCTGCTGTTGGGTGAGCGTGAAATCAAGCATCTTCGGCCTCAGTCCTGGCTCTCGAGCGCGTTTGTCCCATTGCCCGTTAGCGCTCGCGTGGCGAGTGCTCTTACGTAGGGCGGGAAGGGTTCGAGTCCGTCCTCTGCCAGCCGCGCGCGTAGCTTGCGCCGGCCGTCGTGAAGCGTCTTGTAGAGGGCGTTGCGCGTCGTGCCGCGACGCTCCGCGAGCACGTCGATCGGGACGTCGTTGAGGGTGAGCGCGACGAGCACGCCGCGCTGATGGGGTGTGAGCACCTCGCTGATCGCGTCGCGGATGGCGTCGATCAGCTCCGAGGCTTCGGCTTGGCCCGCCGGAGACGTCTGCCCGTCCGGAAAGCGCGCCCACCCGTCGGCCTCGAGTGGGAGCTCGCGCCCGTGCCACGGCCGTCTGCGCATGGCCGCGGCGGCCTCGAGCAGCGCGAACTTGTACGCCCAGGTCGTGAAGCGGCTGTCCCCGCGGTAGGTGTGGAGCTTCCTCAGGACGGCCATCAGCGCGTCGTCCGCCGCCTGGTTAGCGAGGTCGTCGAGGTCCCCTGCCGCGGCCGGCGCGCTCGACCGGCGCCGAGCGACCTCGGTTGCGGCTGCGCGCAGAAGCAGCGCGTGTAGGCGCTCTACGGCGTCGTCGCGCTCGGGTCCCGCGGCGTCGAGCGCGCGGAGCCAGGCAGCCGACTCGGCGTCTAGGGCCTCGCGACCGGAACCTTGGGCCGGCGCGTGCACGGCGGCTGCGCCGGCCGTCATGCCGCTCTCCCGTTCGTCGACGCTTCCTGCGGCGCCAGCAGCGTCGGCTGGAGGCCGAGGAGGCGCATGTCCCTGAGGGCGTCGGTAAGTCGATGCCCTGTGAGCAGCGGCTCATCGTTCGGTAGGTCCAGCTCGATCAGCCAGCCGATCTCGAGGTCCAGGTCCGGGGCGCGCTGCGTCAGCCGCGACAGGCGGAGCGTGCCGTGTGGCGCATTCGCTCGCAGTTCGTCGAGCTGCTTCTCGAGCCAGGGCTCGAGTTCGTCCGCCGAGACCGGCACGCACGGATGGCAGCGGATGGCGAGTTGGAGCATGTGTCAATCATCGAGCTGGGTCCCCTCGCCAGGTATGGGTATAGGCCTCCATCCCGCGCGGCTCAGATGCGACAAGGCGACTCGGGATGGGCGTTACGTCGTATAGGCGCGAGCCTGTCCCCGCGCAAGCATGGGAGGCGCCCATGCGGAGCGATCCTTTCCTTGACTTCCACCGCACTGCGGAAGCAGCTGGCTACCCCGCCATGCTCATCATGAGCATGGTCGCGCTCGCAGTCGTCGTCCTCCCGGTCATGCTGCTGGCGTTGACGCGGGGGGTGTGGGCCCTCGTCATTGCAGTCCTGAGCATCTTCGCGGCGCTCGGTCTCCTGGCGGGCGCGTTCGAGGCCGCCGTGGCCGACTCCGACGACCCGCCCCCGCGACGGTGACCCTGATTTCGTGCCTTACGGCACGACGAGCCCGCGCCGGATGGCGTAGCGGGTCAGCTCAACCCGGTTGCGCATGCCCAGCTTCTCGAGCACGTTCGCCCGGTGGCGATCGACCGTCTTCTTGCTGATGAAGAGCTGCTCGGCGATCTCCTCGCTGGTCATGCCCTCGGCGATCAGCTTGACGACCTCGAGCTCACGGGGACTGAGCGGATCCTCGGGCGTCGTCTCGCCGCGGCTGGCTCGGTCGAGGTAGTCGCGCACCAGCGCCCTGACCGCGGCGGGATAGAGGAACGGCTCGCCGCGCATGGTCGCCCGGCACGCCTCGATCAGGTCGCGGTTCGCCACGCTCTTGAGCACGTAGCCGGAGGCGCCGGCCTTGAGCGCCTCGAAGAAATACTGCTCGTTGTCGTGCATCGACAGGATCAGCACGCGCATCTCGGGCTTGCGGCGCGAGAGCTCGCGCGCCGCCTGGAGGCCGGTCATGCGCGGCATCGTCACGTCCAGCACCGCCAGGTGGACGTCCTCCGAGAGCGCCAGCTCGACGGCCTCCGCGCCGTCGCTCGCCTCGGCGACGACCTCAAGGTCGGGGGCCGAATCGAGCACCATGCGCAGCCCGCTGCGCACGACCTCGTGGTCGTCCGCGAGCAGGATCCGTGTCTTCAGCGGGGTCGTCATGCGTCCTCTTGTTCCACCGGGATCGTCAGCCGCACCTCGGTGCCCTGACCTGGTCGCGAGTCGATGGTCAGCCGGCCGCCGACGAGGAGGGCGCGCTCACGCATGCCGGCGATCCCCGCCGTAGCGGCCGGCAGCTGTTCCGGCATGCCTTTTCCGTCGTCGGCCACGCGGAGCGTCACGCTGTCCGCGTCTGCCTCGAGCGACACGGTCACCGACTGAGCGTTCGAATGGCGCAGGGCGTTCGTGAGGCTCTCCTGGGCGATTCGGTAAAGGACGAGCTCCACCTCTGCGGACAGTGGCGGCAGCGTCCCCTGCAGCGCTCGCTTGACGCGCGGCCCCATCTGGGCGTCCACCCGGGTGGAAAGCGCGATCAGCGCGTTCACGAACCCGAGGTCGTCGAGCGCCTCCGGTCGCAGCTCGCGGGCGATCCGGCGCACCTCGTCGAGGCTCTCCCGGACCGCGTCGGCTACCCCGCGCAGAGCAGCGGGCGCCAGCGCCGGATCGCCGTCCGCCGCCCGCTCGGCCTGGATCGTGATGGCGGTGAGCGTCTGCCCGATCTCATCGTGGAGCTCCCGCGCAACGCGCAGCCGCTCCGCCTCCTGCGCGGCGAGCGCGGTGCGCGCCGCCTGATGCCGAGCGCTCTCGAGCCTGTCGAGCATGGCGTTGAAGGCACGTGCCATCGCCTGACCCTCCGCGCTGCGCGGATCGACCCCCGACAGCCGCCGACCCGGCCTGTCCGGATCGACCGAGCTCATCACCTCCGTGAGCCTGAACAGCGGCGCCAGAACCCTCCGCAACAGGACCAGGTCCAAGCAGACCAGCACGACGAAGCCGGCCAGGAGCAGCGCGAATTGCTCGATCTGGATCGGGGCGTCGACCTCGATCGGGCTGAATGTCAGCAGGAGAAGCGCGACGAGGAGCACGATCCCGTTCGCGAGGAAGACCCACCACAGCAACGACATCGGGTGCCGTCGCGTTGTCTCAGCCGCGGTCACCTCGCCCTCCAATGGGGAGCGCGTGGGGCGGGCGTCCAGTGACGAGCGTGTGGCGGGCGGCGTCGAAGTCATGGGCTCGACACCGTCGAGCCTATCCCCGACGCTCAAGCCGAAAGCGCCGTCGCCGAGTTGTCGGAAAAGCGGCGACGCGGCGGCGTGCGCATCTGGCGTGGTCGGACGGACCGCATGGGAGCTAGCTTCGCCGACGGGACCTGACTTGGCCATGGGTACTACCACGCATCCGGGTGGCTCCTACGCCGACGGGGGCGAGCCGAGGAGCTCCGAGACGCCGTCCCGGAGCTGCGCGATACGGCGTTGGAGGCGTCTGCGGATGTGGAGCCTGACCACGTTACGGGCACCCGCGGGAGCCCGTTCAGATTCGCGCGAACTTCGCTCTGCTTGCGCGTGACCTGTCGAACAGCCGGTCGCGCCCGCCGGCGCTGAAACCCCGGAATGGGGTCTTTTATCCATGGACCGTCGCCGGGCTCGGCGCAAAGCTCAAGTGCCTGCCAGATGAAAGGAGAGGCATGGCACTGTTCCGGCGTAAGGCGACCGTCGAAGATGAGCCCGAACGCTGTCCGGTATGCCGGGAGCGGCTCCCCGACGATGCGGACGAGTGCGCCATGTGCGGAGCGGACCTGAAGCCGCTACGCCCGTCGTTCGGGCGCCGCGTCGGCGAGCCCGTCGATCGCGACTAGGGCACAACGGGAGCGCGCCCGATCGCGTAGGCTGCGCGCGACCCCGAGCACGAGCACAGACTCGACACCTCATCCCTTGCGCTCGATTGTCATAGGAACGGATGGTTCGCCCAGTGCCGAGGCAGCAGTGCGCCGGGGAGCGGAGGTAGCGCGGGGCAGCGGCGCCCGAGTGCACCTCGTGACCGCCTACCCGGACATTCCGTCGTACCGGGAGACGATCAGGAGCAGTGCCAAGGCCGAAGCCATTGATCTTCGCGAGGTGGCTGAGGCCGTACTCGCCCGGGCCGCCAGAGAGCTCGAGGCCGAGGGCGTCGAGGTCGAGACGCACGCTCGGGAGGGCGATCCTGCAGATATCATCATTCAGGTCGCGGAGGAGCTGGGCGCCGAGCTGATCGTCGTTGGGTCAAGGGGACTGACCGGGCTCGAGCGGTTCCTGCTGGGAAGCGTGTCGAGCAAGCTTTCCCAGCACGCCCCCACCAGCCTCATGGTCGTGCGGGACGGGTAGCGGGCTTAGCAGCTGCTCGAGCGCCGGCGCGTGAGGACTAGCGGGAAGCGGGTCAACGAGTTGCTCGGCACATCGCCGGCAACGCCCGGATCGGGCCATCTTGACCCCAATTTCGACCCCAACTCCCTTCTTGTCCCGCCAGCCGCAGGGCGCTGGGATAGCGAACTGGCCGATTTGCAGGGCTTTCCTGAGACCGACGCGCGAATTCGAACCCCCGACCCCCTCCCTAGTTTCCAGACGCGTCCGCACGCTGCGTCGGGGCGAAAAACCGTGAAATGCAGCGGTTTCCTTAAGCCGACGCGGGGACTCGAACCCCGGACCCCCTCCTTACCATGGAGAGCCCGGCATTCGCCCCCGGAGGCAGGCTAATCCGGTTGCGCATGCGGGGTTGACCAGGATCATCGCCTGCCGAGGAAACTCTGGCCATACGGCTCGATTCGGGTGGATCCCGACGGTTTCGGCCCCAAATCGCGGTCTTGGGGTCAAGGCCCCGAACTGGCCTCGCCCCGGGTCAGCGCGGCGCGCCGGCGCGGCTACTTGGCGAGCTCATCGAACGTCTCGCGGTGGCGCGCGACGATCTTGCGGACCCGCTGGCCTGTGTCGCTCCGCGGCTTCGCGCCCTTTCGCGAGACATCGGCGCCCTGCCGACGCCGGGCGTCGCCACCAGGCGGG
>JBKPME010000135.1:0-15687 GCA_046731915.1 Actinomycetota bacterium | reverse complement strand
GGGGCCAGCGTGGTCGCGGGCAGCCCGCCGGCCGCGGGCCGGCCCGGGAGCCGGACGTCGATGTAGCTGGCGCCCTCCGCGTCGGGGTCGGCGAGCACGCGCGTGGCGGCCAGCCACTTGGCGCGCACGCTCGTGGCGTCGCCGAAGATCAGCTCGGGGCCGTCGCGCATCTCGATGACGATGCCATCCTGGCTTCGCATCTCGATCCGCTCGAGCCGCGGACGCAGCGCTGCGGGGGCGGCGCCCGCAACGCGCGCGGCATGGAGGGCGGCGGGTTGCGTCAGGCGGTTGCCGTGCAGCGCGTCGCGCGCGTTGATCTTCGGAAGCCTCCCCTCGACCGGAATCCCGCGCAGGATCGTCCCGTCGGCGGCCACCGGAAGCCCGCCGACCAGCGCGGCGGGCCGGTGCTCGACCACGTGGATCGCGAGCCCGTGCGGGAAGTCGGAGCTCACCTCGAGTCCCTGTACGACCGGGTAGGCCGCAATCGCCTGCTCCAGCTCGTCCTGCTCCACGTGGAGTGTGGTCATTGTGCGTGCCGCCGAGATGAGCTGTGCCCGCACTCGCGCGGCGTCCTTTGTCGTGAGGCCGGTGACGGTCACGTCCTCGACCGACACGAACGGGGAGTCGCGGAACCAGAGCTGGTAGCCGGCCGCCAGCACCAGGGCCGCTGCCAGGGCGATCGACAGCCACCTTCGGAGCTGCGGGGGCAAGGCTCCGAGCGCGCGAATCGGACGCGCGCCCGCCCTTGCCGCGAATGTCGCCGCGCTCATCCGGCCCCCCACAGAGGCGTGGTGTCGACCTCGCCGAGGAACTGGACCTCGGGCTCGAGCTCGACCCCGAACCGCTCGCGCACCCTCCGGCGCCCCTCGCCCATCAGCGCGATCACGTCGGCCGTGGTGGCGTCGCCCATGTTCTCCACGAAGTTCGCGTGCTTCTCCGAGAAGCGGGCACCGCCGGAGGCGAGACCACGGCAGCCGGCCTCGTCGAGCAGGACGCCGGCGCTGCGGCCATCGGCGCGCGGATCGTCCGGGTTCTTGAAGGTGGAGCCGAACGTCTTGATGCCCGATGGCTGCGCCGCCCGCCGGGCGGAGCGCATCTCGGCGAGCGTGGCCTTGACCGAGTCCGGCGCGGCCGGGCTCAGCGCGAACGAGGCGCGCGCCACGATCTCGCCGGGCCCGAGGTTCGAGGTTCGGTAGCGGAAGCCGAGCTCGCCCGGCGCCCGCCGATCGGCTCCGGCCGAGGTCGTGACGTCGACCCACTCGAGCACGCGCGCCAGATCGCCGCCGTACGCGTTCGCGTTCATCTTCACCGCGCCGCCGACCGTGCCGGGGATGTTCACCCCGAACTCGAGCCCACTGAGGCCCGCGCGGGCCGCGAAGGCGGCGGCCTGCGGGAGGCGTGCCCCGCCGCCGCAGACGAGCCGCTCGCCCTCCTGCTCGATCGTGGCCAGCGAACCGTCGAGCTTCAATACCAGTCCTCGAAAACCGTCATCCGCTATCAGCAGGTTCGAGCCGGAGCCGACCACTCCTACCTCGATCTCCTCGCCGCTCGCCCACCCGAGGACCTCGGCGAGCGATTCGGCGGAATCGGGCCGCGCGTAGAAGTCCCCGTGGCCACCGGTTCGGACCGTCGTGAGGCGGGCGAGCGGGTAGTCAGGCTGGACCCCGGGCGGCGGCGCGGTCATGCGGCCAGCCTCCGCGCCAGCTCGTCGACGTTGCCCGCGCCTACGGAGATGAAGAGGTCGCCCTGGGCGAGCTCGGCGCGCAGTTGGCGCTCAGCGTCGTCCAGAGCCGGCATCCACCACACCGGGCGCCCGCCCGCGAAGTCCGCGGCCGCCTCGGCGACGAGATACCCGCTCACCCCCGGGAAGTCCTCCGGCCGCTCGCGCGCACGATAGATCTCGAGCACCACGATCAAGTCGGCGAGCGCCAACGCCCGGCCGAACTCGCGCGCGAGCATGCGGGTACGCGAGTACAGGTGCGGCTGGAAGCAGGCGACGACCCGCCGCGGCTCGAGCGTCCGCGCCGCCTCGAGCGTCGCGCGAACCTCGGTCGGATGGTGGGCGTAGTCGTCGTAGACCTCGGCGCCGCTCTCGGTCCGCCCATGAGACTCGAAGCGCCGGCCCGCGCCGCGGAACTTGGCGAGCGTGGGCGCCGCCTCGGCGAGCGGCACGCCGGCCGCCCTGAGAGCGGCCAAGGCGGCGAGCGCGTTGAGGACATTGTGCTCGCCGGGCACAGCGAGTTCCACCTCAATGTCGTCCACACGAAAGCACGACGTTCCGCGCCCGAGGGTTACGTCGTGCGCACTGAGTGCCCCCGTCTCGATCCCGAACGTGACCGGCTCGCTCTCCCCTGCCAAATCCACGCTCGGCCCCAGCACGCGGACCTTGGCAGGTGCCGTGAACTCGCCGAAGGCCTCCTCCAGCTCCGAGAGGCTGCCGTAGGTGGCGTGGTGGTCGAGCTCGACGTTCGTGACCACCGCGACGTCGCGGCCCAGCTTCAGGAACGAGCGGTCGGACTCGTCCGCCTCCGCCACGGCCCACTCCCCCGCACCCCAGGCGGCGTTCGTCCCGCCCGCCTGCAGCTCCCCGCCGATCAGAAAGGCGGGCTCGCGGCCGGTCTCGACCAGGGCGAGCGCGATCATCGAGGCTGTGGTCGTCTTCCCGTGCGTGCCGGCCACGGCGATCGTGCGCTTCATGTGCGACAGCTCCCCGAGCAGGTCGCCGCGCTGGAGCACCCGCGCGCCGGCCGCGCGCGCCGCGGCGAGCTCGGGATTGTCCTCCGGGATGGCGGTGGAGACCACGATCTCGGCGCCTCCCGGCACATTCGCGGAGTCGTGTCCGATGACCGGCTCGATGCCCGCCGCGCGCAGGCGCTCGCAGTAGGACGACTCGGCCTGGTCCGACCCGGTCACGGTCGCGCCGAGCTCGTGGGCCACGAGCGCCAGACCGCTCATCCCGGCGCCGCCGATGCCTATGAAGTGGAGCCTGCGTCCGGCGAACGGCGCGGTGAGGTGGTCAGCGCCCATGGCGCCCCCACCTTAGGCGGCGGTGCCGCAGGAAAGGTCGCATAGTCAGACGAAACCTGCGGCACCAGTCCCGGCTCACCCTCAATGCCCGTCGTTCGTCACAAGGCGGAGCAGCTCCGCGGCCACCCGCTCCGCCGCATCCGGCTTCGCCACCGTCCGCGCCGCGTTCGCCATCTCCGCCATTCGCTGCGGCGCCGCGAGCAGCCCGCCCACCTCGCGCGCCAGGCGCGGGCCGTCCAACTCGTCGTCGGGGATCACGATCCCCGCGCCGGCCTGCTCCATGAAGCGCGCGTTCGCGTCCTGGTGGTTCCCGGTCGCGTGCGGGTACGGCACGAGGATCGAGGGCAGGCCTGCCGCGGCGAGCTCGAAGACCGACCCGCCCGCGCGCGCGGCCGCGAGGTCGGATGCCGCCAGCGCGTCCGCGAACGGCTCGATATAGGAAAACAGGTGGTAATGCGCCGGAGACCCCAGCTCGGCTAGCCGCACACGCAGCTGGTCGTAGTCGCGCCGCCCCGATGCGTGCAGCACGGCACACGGCGCCACGGCGCCGAAGGCCTCGACGGCCGCTTCGTTTAGCCGCAGCGCCCCGAGCGAGCCGCCGAACACGAGCAGGCACGGCCCCTCCGCGGGAATCCCGAGCCGGGCACGCGCCGCGGCCTGGTCGCCTCCCGCGGTGCCGCGGGGCACAGGACGGCCGGTGACGATCCACTTCTGGCCCGTCCGACCGGGGATCGGGAACGCCAGGCAGACCCGCGCGGCAAACGGCGCCAGCAGCCGGTTCGAGACCCCGAGGTGGCTGTCCGCCTCCGTCAGCACGAGCGGCAACCGGAGCGTGCGCGCGGCTAGTCCGACCGGGCCGGCCACGTAGCCGCCGCCGCCGAGCACGGCGTCCGCGCCGATGCGCTTCAGGAGCCGCCGCGCGCGCCCGCTCGCGCGGGCAGACAGCAGCAGCGCGCGCGCACCGCGCAGCGGGTTGGACCTGTCGATCCCGGTCACACGCAGCTGGTGGACTGCGTAGCCCGCGGCGGGCACAAGCTCGGCCTCCGCCCGCTCGCCTCCGATGAACTCCACCCGCGCGCCCCGGGAACGCAGTGCGTCAGCTACCGCGAGCGCCGGCACGACGTGTCCCGCTGTCCCTCCGGCGGCGATCACGATCGTTGGCACGGCCACCTCCGTCGATGGCGCGCAGCCAGGGCCGCTCGGCGCGTTTCGCCGCGCCGCCTGTGGCGGCGACGTTCAGGAGCAAGCCCATCGCGCCCAGCAGCACCACGAGGTTGCTCGCGCCGTACGAGATGAACGGCAACGGCACGCCGGTCAGCGGCATCAGCCCGAGCACGGCAAAGAAGTTCAGCGTCGCTTGGCACAGGATCAGCGAAGTGATGCCGGCGGCGAGCAGCTTCGAATAGCGGTCCTTGGCCAGCTTCGCTACCCGCAGCCCGGCGTAGCCGATCATGCCGTAGAGGCCGATCAGGCCGACGATCCCGAAGAGGCCGAGCTCCTCGCCTATCACCGCGAGGATCATGTCCGTGTGCGCCTCGGGCAGGTAGAAGATCTTCTGCACGGACTCGCCGAGGCCCACGCCGAAGATCCCGCCGTGTCCGATCGCCGTGAGCGCCTGCACGGCCTGGAAGCCGGAGTCGCCCGCATCGGCGAACGGGTCGAGGAACGAGAACAGCCGCTCGCGCCGGTAGGGCTCGGCGATCGCGAGCAGGGTTGCGAGGAAGAGCAGCACCCCGCCGATCAGCGCGAGGTTGCGCATCGGCGTGCCGGCCGCCACCAGCAGAGCCCCGATGGCGAAGCAGATGACCATCGTCGTGCCCATGTCGGGCTGCTTCATGAGCAGCGCGCAGGCCGCGCCGACCACGAGCAGCAGCGGCTTCATCATCGTTCCCACGGTTCGCACCGACTCCGGCCGAGCCGCCAGCAACTGCGCCCCGTACAGGACGAGCGAGACCTTCAGCAGCTCGGAGGGCTGGAACTGGAGCACCCCCGCCCCGAGCCAGCGCGTTGCGCCGTTCACGGTCACGCCCACGCCCGGCAACATCACCGCGGTCGTGAGCGCGAATGACGCGACCAGGAGGACCGGGGTCAGGCCGCGGATCACCCGCAGCCCGTGCCGCGACGCCAGGTGCAGCAGCACGAGCCCCGCCAATCCGAACAGCACGTAGCGCTTCAGGTAGTAGGAGGGGTCGCCCGGCCCCGACAGGAGGGACTCGGCCGAGCTTGCCGAGTAGACCATCACGGCCCCGCCGGCGAGCAGGCAGAGCGTGGCGGTGTAGAGGATCGAGTACTCGACCGGGCGCTTCCGGGGCATTCAGACGGTGTTCTACGGCCAGCCCCGGATTCATCCCCGCGGAATCAGCGCCCTGAAGGCCTCGCCGCGCTCCTCGTAGTCGCGGAACTGGTCGAAGCTGGCGCACGCCGGCGAGAGCAACACCACCTCGCCCGGCTGGGCGGCGGCCGTGGCCTCGCGCACCGCCGTAGCCAGGTCCCCCGAGCGCCGCAGCGCCACGGCGCCCTCGAGATCGGCCTCGAGGCGGTCCGCCGCCTCGCCGATCAGGTACGCCGCCACGGCGTGCGAGGCCAACACATCGCGCAGCCGCTCGAACCCGCCACCCTTGAGGCTCCCGCCCAGGATGGCGTGCACGCCGCCCTTGAAGGAGGCGATCCCGCGCGCCGCGGACGACACGTTGGTGGCCTTCGAGTCGTTCACGTAGAGCACGCCGTTCACCGAGCCAACCTCCTCGAGCCGGTGCGGCACGCCGGGGAAAGTCCGGAGTGCGCCCACCACCGCCTCGGGCGGCACGCCCGAGGCGGCGGCGGCAGCCGCCGCTCCCATCGCGTTCTCGAGGTTGTGCTCGCCGCGGAGCCGGATCTCCTCGAGCGGCAGCGGCAGGTCGCCGAACTCGACGCGACGGCCGGAGCCCGGTACCTCCACCCCCGGCGGCACAACCGCTACCTGGTCGGGCGCCTGGTTCCGGAAGAGGCGCAGCTTCGCCTCGCGGTAGGCCTCGAAGGTCCCGTGCCGGTCGAGATGGTCCTCCTCGAGGTTGAGGAGCAGCGCGGTGTCGGGCGCGAGCGCCTGGGAGTCCTCGGCCTGGAAGCTCGACACCTCGCAGACGATGGTCGCTGCGGTTTCTATCTGCCCCACCAACGATGACAGCGGGGTGCCCACGTTCCCCGCCACAGCCACGGGCAGGCCGGCCTCGCGCCAGATCGCGCCCAGCAGCTCAGTGGTGGTCGTCTTGCCGTTCGTGCCGGTCACCGCGACGAACCGGTTCGGCAGCAGCCGCCAGGCGAGCTCGAGCTCGCCGAGCACGGGGATGCCGCGCTCGCCCGCGGCCGTGATCACCGCCGCCTCACCCGGCACGCCCGGGCTCTTGACGACGCACGCCACGCCGTCGAGCTGCTCGACGCCCTCCACCCCGAGGTGCGCATCGATGTCGCTCGGCACCTCGGGCGTGCCGGAGTCGACCGCCACGACGTCGCCGTGCTCGCGCAGCATCCGCACGGCCGCCGTGCCCGAGCGCGCCAACCCCACCACGAGGTACGGCCCCTTGGGGAGCGGCGGCCTCACTACGGCAGGATCGACGCTTGGTAGAACGTGAACCCGATCGCGGCGCAGATCGCGGCAATGATCCAGAAGCGCAGGATGATCTTCGTCTCCGACCATCCCGCGAGCTCGAAATGGTGGTGGATCGGCGCCATCAGGAAGACGCGCCGGCGGAAGCGCTGGAACGCGAACACCTGGATCGCGACCGAGAGCGCCTCGATCACGAAGATCCCGCCGATCAGGATCAGGAGCACCTCGGTCTTCGTCACGACCGCGAGCGCGGCGATCGCACCGCCCAGGCCCAGTGAGCCGGTGTCGCCCATGAAGACCGAGGCCGGGAACGAGTTGAACCAGAGGAAGCCGACGCAGGCGCCGACCAGACACGCGCTCAGCAGCGCGAGGTCGTCCTGGCCCGCGGTGATGAAGGTCATGACCGTGTAGGTGAGCAGCACGATCGCTGCGCAGCCGGCCGCCAGGCCGTCGAGGCCGTCGGTGAGGTTGACCCCGTTGGTGGCCCCGGCGAGCACCAGGAAGATCAGCACCGGATAGCCGAGGCCGAGGTCGACCGACGAGTCGATCACGCGCAGGTCGAGCTCGCCGTTCAATCCCACGGGCCCGATCACGAACACCCACAGAGCGATCGCCATGAGCGCCTGCACGAGCAGCTTCGTCCTCCCGGAGACGCCGAGCGAGCGCCGCCGCCGCAGCTTGATGATGTCGTCGGCGAAGCCGAGCGCGGCCATCGCCAGGGCGGTCGCCAGGACGGCCAGGCTCGCAGTCCGGTAGTCGGACAGGATCAAGAACGGAACCGCGATCGCGAGGAAGATCGCGAGGCCGCCCATCGTGGGCGTGCCCGCCTTGCCGTGGTGCCCCGCGGGCCCCTCCTCGCGGATCTGCTGGCCGAACTCCTTCAGGCGCAGGTAATCGATGAAGCGCGGCCCGAGGAACATGCAGATCAGGAGCGACGCAGCGCCGCCCATGACGACCTCGCCGAGCATCAGGTGGCCACCCGCGTCCTGAGCGCTTCGCGTGCCACGGTCTTGTCGTCGAAGGGCTCCTTGCGCCCGCGCTCGAACTCCTGGCCCTGCTCGTGCCCCTTGCCCGCGATCACGACCACGTCGCCCGCCTGCGCCTCGCTGATCGCGCGCGTGATCGCATGGCGCCGGTCGGCGTCGCGCTCGGCGTCAGGGCCGGCGCCCTCCATCACCTGGTCGATGATCGCCTCGGGCTGCTCGTTGCGCGGGTTGTCTGATGTCACGAGCACGCGGTCGGCGTATTCGCGCGCGGCTTGTCCCATCAGCGGTCGCTTCGTCGGGTCGCGGTCACCGCCGGCGCCGAACACCACGTGCAGCCGCCCGCGCGTGAGCTCGCGCGCCGTGCGCAGCACGTTCTCGAGCGAGTCGGGCGTGTGCGCGTAGTCCACGAGCACGCCGAAATCCTGCCCCTCGTCGACCGGCTCGAACCGCCCGGGCACGCGCTGGAACCCCTCGAGCGAGATCTCCTCGACCCCCAGCGACCGCACCGCTGCGATCGCGCCCAGCACGTTCAGCACATTGAAGAGGCCGGGTAGCGGCGACTCGACGCAGATCGGGCCGTCCGGCGTCTCGAGCGTGAAGCGAGAGCCGGCGAAGTCGAACTCGATGTCGCGCGCGCGATAGTCGGCCTCGGTGTCGATGCCGAACGTCACGGCACCGACCTCAGCGGCGATGCGACGCCCGTGCTCGTCGTCGGCGTTCACGACCGAGACCGGGCCGGGCTCCTCGAACAGCCGCTGCTTTGCAGCGAAGTAGGAGTCCATCGTCTCGTGGAAGTCGAGGTGGTCCTGGGTCAGGTTCGTGAATACGCGGCAGGCGAAGCGGATGCCCGACACCCGTCCCAGCTCGAGGGCGTGCGACGACACCTCCATCGCGACGGCGCGGTCCCCGGCGTCGAGCATACGCTTGAACGTGGCCTGGAGATCGATCGCCTCGGGCGTCGTGCGCTCGACGTCCTCCTCGACCCCGCCCACGACTCGCTTCACGGTGCCGAGCAGGCCCGTCTGGCGCCCCGCGGCCTCGAGCAGGTGGCGCACCAGGAACGCGGTGGTGGTCTTGCCGTTGGTGCCGGTGATGCCGACCACGTCGAGCTTGGCGGTCGGATCGCCGTAGAAGAGCGCGGCGGCTGGCCCCATCCTGGCGCGCACGTCGTCGACAACCACCTCGGGCACGCCGAGAGCGAGCCTCCGCTCGGTCACGAGCGCCGCTGCGCCCCGCTCAACCGCGTCTGGAGCGAAGTCGTGGCCGTCACTGGTAAACCCGGGGACGCAAAAAAACAGCGCCCCGGGGGTGACGCTGTTGCTGGAGTACGCGAGGGCCGAGATCTCGACCTCGGGCGCCCCGCGCCCCATCAGGTCGCGAAGGGTCATGAATTCCCGCAGGTTATTAGCCGCTCCGGGCGGCCCGGCCGCGCTTCCGCACTCAGACTTTCGTCCAGGCCGCCGATACAGAGTCCGTGAGCGGCACCGTCCTGAGCGCGCTCGCTCGTCTCGCGGAAAGGCGCTTCACAAGCTTCTCCGAGGCGGCCGACACGGTCCTCGACCTGCTCGAGGCCGAGCTCCCGCCTGGCTCCATTCTGCTCGGCCGCGTGGACTGGGACGAGGGCGAGCTGCGCCTGATCGACGTGCGCGGCGCAGCCGGGGCCGAACTGGGCGCCGGCTCGACCGTCCCGCTGGCGCCGGGCGCAAACGGCGGGAGCCGCGGCTTCCTCGATCCGCAGGCGCTCCAGCTGCTCTCGGTGCGCTCCTACCTCGCCCTTCCGCTCGATTCGAGCTCCGGCGCCGGAGCGCTCACGCTGTGCGCACTCGCCCCAGGCACCGACGTCTTCAACCAAGAGCATCTCGAGGTCCTTCAGGTCGCGGGCCGTCTCCTCACATACGAGTGGGAGAGCGTCAAGTGGCGAGCGGACCTCCGCCGGCTTAGCGAGCGACTGCGCGACCCCGAGCGGACCGACCCGCTCACCGGGCTCCTGAACCGGGTCGCGTTCGTCGAGGCGGTCGAGCGCGAGTGGCGCCTCGCCGAGCGCGGCACGCTCGAGACCTACGTGCTCGCGTTCCGGGTGTCGAACCTCGTCACGGTCGCGCAGCGGCACGGCTCCGCTGTGGCCGAGCTGATGCTGAAGGACGCGGCCGACGTGATGCAGACCGCGATCCGCCGGACCGACCACGCCGGCCGCCTCGCCGAGGACGGCTTCGGAGCGGTGCTCGTGGGCTGCAAGGGCCTCGAGGGTGCGGCAGCCTTCATCGGCCGCTACGGCCAGGCTCTCACCCGGGTCACTCAGGAGCGCCCCGCGCGGCTCGAGATCGCGTACGCGATCTGTTCGCTCGGCGACGCCGAGTCCCCGGAGGCCGCGCTGGCCCGCATCGAAACCGAAGCCCGCGGCGGCACGGTCGAACTCGCCGGGGAGGCGGCATGAGCGCGGAGGCGCCTCCCAAGGGTGTCGTCCCGCCCTCAGCTCCCGGGGGCCGCTCCGGGTTCCTGAGCGACGTGATCGTGGAGCTCGGCTTCGCCACCCCCGACGCTGTCGAGGAGGCTGTCCGCGAGGCGCGCAGCGGCACCACTGTCGCCCAGGTGCTCGTCGAGAAGGGTTCGATCAGCGAGGAGCAGCTCGCGCGAGCGACCGCCGAGCGTTACGGGCTCGCGTACATCGACCTGACTGACTTCGAGGTCGATCGCGAAGCTGCCGAGCTGATCCGGCCATCCGCCGCCAAGCGCTATCGCGCGGTGCCGGTCGGTTTCCTCGGTGGAGGCCTGCTGGTGGCGATGACGGACCCGGCTGACTCGCTGGCCGTGAACGACATCGCGGTGATGACGAAGCTCGACGTGCAGCCCGTCGCGACCACGCGGTCGGGGCTCGATGGCCTGCTCGCGGAGCTGGCGTCCGCCCACGAGCTGAGTCAGGGCGATCGGGCCCGGTCCTCCAGTGCGGCATCCTCCGCGGTGTTTTGGCAGGCAGACGCCGAGGGAGCCGGCGATTCGCTTCCCGCCGAGAGCGGGATCCCCGCTGCCGGGTCCCACGAGACCGAGCGGATGCGGGGCGAGCTCGTCGAGCTGCGCCGCAAGCTCGCCGGCGCGGAGACAGAGCTTGTGAAGGCACGTGCGGACCTCGAGGCATCGACGTCCGAGCTAGCCGCGGCGCGCGAGGTCGCCACGGGGACGACCGCCCGACACGATCAGCTGGCCGCAGACCTGGCGAGCGCGCGCGAGGCCGCCGAACGGGCGAAGACCGAAGTCGAGGAGCTGCGGGCGAAGGTCTCGGCAACCGAAGTGGAGCTTGGCGAGATGCGCCAGAGCGTGTCGAAGGCCGCCGAGGCCGAGGCGTCGGCAGCCACGCTGACGGCCGAGCGCAACGCTGCCTCCGAGCGGCTGAGCGCCGCCGAGTCGGAGCTGTCCGCTCTTCGCGAGCGCTCCGCCGAGCTCGAGAGCGAGCTCCGGAGCGCCGACGCGAAGGGGCACTCGCTGGCGCAGACCGTCGAGGCAGCACATGCCCGCGTCGAGGAGCTGGGGCGCCGGCTGGCGGCCACGCGATCCGAGGGCGAGGACGCCGAGGCGAGGCTCCGCGAAGCGCGCTCAGCCGGTGAAAGCAGCGAGGCAGCACTATCAGAGGCACGTGCGGTAGCCGAGCGGGCCGAAGCGGGTCTTGCTGCAGCTCAGGCGAGGACCGAGGAGCTCGAGGCCCAGCTGGCCGACGCGCGCGCCGCCGGCGAGGGACACGGCGAGAAGCTCGCCGAGACGACCGCCACGATCGACCGGCTCGGCTCCGAGCTCGCCAGGGCGAGCACGGACAACGAAACCCTTGGGACTCAGCTGCGCGACGCGCTGGCAGCCTCAAGCCGCCACGGAGCGGAGCTGGAGGCGACACGTGCCGAGCTCGAGCGCATGTCCGCAGAGCTGAGTGCCGCCCGTGAGGAGAGCGAATCGCTCGCCGAGCAGCTCGCGGAGACGCGCGCGAGCAGCGAAAGCTCCGACGCCCGCCTGGCCGAGGTGCACAGCGAGGCCGAGGCACTCGCCGAACAGCTCACCGCCGTCCGGGGCGAGGCCGAAAGGCGTGGCGCAGACCTCGCCGAGGCGCGCAGGCAGGGCGATACCCTCCGCGCCGAGATCGCAGATGCCGGCTCCGCCGCTGAGCGGGTCGAGCGAGAGCGCGACGATGCACTCGCAGCCGCGGCCGCTTTGGAGACCGACCTCGCCGAGATCCGGACCGGGCTCGAGGAGGCGGAGAGCGAGCTCGCGGAGGCACGCGACTCCAGCACCGGAAACAGCGCCGCGCTCGACGAGGCGCTCGCCGCACGCGACCGGCTCACGGTCGAGCTCGACGAGGCACGCGCGGCCCTGGCGGCCGCCGAGTCCGGACGCGCCGAGGCCGAATCGGCCCGCGCCGAGGCCAAATCGGCGCGCGCGGAGGCAGAGGCTGCCCGCGACGCCGCCGATCTTGCTCGCGACGAGGCGGTGTCCGCGCGAGCGGAGGCCGAGTCCGGACGCAAGCAGGCGGAGGCTGCACGGAACGAGGCCGAGTCTGCCCGCGACGACGTGCTCGCCACCCGCAACGAGCTCGAGACGCGAGTCGCGGAGTCGGTTGCCGAGCGCGAGGAGCTGGATGCGACACTCGCGGAGTCGGTTGCCGAACGCGAGGAGCTGGAGGCGAGACTCGCGGAGTCGGTTGCCGAGCGCGAGGAGCTGGATGCGACACTCGCGGAGTCGGTTGCCGAGCGCGAGGAGCTGGAGGCGAGACTCGCGGACTCGCTCGCTTCGCACGAGGAGCTCAGGACGTCGCTCGCGGAGACGCGCTCGGGGCTCGAGGCTCTCGATGACGAGCTGGCGCAGGCGCGTGCTGCCGGCGACGGCCTCGACGCTCAGCTGGCCGGTGCTCGGGCCAAGAACGAGGGGCTCGTTCTCGAGCTGCGCGAGGCGCGTGCCGCCGCCGAGCGCGCCGAGGAGCGCCTTGCCGAGGCAGCTGAGGCGGCGGAGGCACTTGCGGAGGAGCGCGCGGCCAAGGACGAGCTCGCCGCCAAGATCACCGAGCTCGAGGACGCCGGGAACGCGCTGGCCGCCCGGCTGGACGAGGAGCAGAAGGCCAAGGACAAGCTCGCCGCCCAGCTCGACGAGCTCGACACCGCCAAGGGCGAGCTCGCCGCACGGCTCGAAGCGGAGCAGGCGGCGAAGGACGGCCTCGCCGCCCAGCTCGACGAGGCACGCACCCTGGCCGACGAGCTCGACCGGGCCCGCGACCAGCTCGCCGAGCACGAGACGGAGCTTTTCGAGCTGCGCAAGGAGGCTGCCGCGGGCGAGGCGATCCGCAGCGAGCTCGCACAGGTCCAGGACGAGAGGACCGAGCGCCAGGACGAGCTCCTCGTCACACAGAAGGCGCTCGATCGCGCCGGCGCTCAGGCGGCCGAGCTCCGCATCGAGCTCGGCGAGGCGCAGAGCGAGCTGGACCGCGTACGGATGACGGCGGAGGAGGTCGGCGCGCTCCGGGCTCGCCTCTCCGACGCCGAGCTCGCGCTCAAGGAGGCCGAGCAGTCACAGGAGCAGATGCGTGCCCGGCTCGACCGGCTGGAGGCCCAGCTCGCGGCCGCGCAGGGCGCAGCCTTCGCCTCGGAGCGCGCCGCCGAGCAGCTCCGGATGGCCCAGGAGCGGATGCGCGACGCGCTCCTGCCGCCGGACG
This sequence comes from Actinomycetota bacterium, assembly GCA_046731915.1. Lineage (GTDB taxonomy): Bacteria > Actinomycetota > Thermoleophilia > Solirubrobacterales > Thermoleophilaceae > JACVRW01. The sequence continues at coordinate 2,408 of JBKPME010000135.1, read as the reverse complement.
GCGAGGAGAAGGCCGGCTCGGCCTAACGGACGGCGAGCAGCGCCTAGCGCGGGCCCGGCGGGATCTTCAGGTACGGCAGCGCGAACTCCATGATGCGCTCGAAGGCGGGCGCCGCCACGGTGCCGCCGTAGATGTCGCCGCGCGGTGTGTCGACCATGACCGCCACGAGCAGCTGCGGATCCTTCGCGGGCGCGTAGCCGATGAAGGACGCCACGAAGTCCGTGTCCGAATAGCCGCCCTTGATGGCCTTCTCCGCCGTGCCGGTCTTGCCGGCGAGCGTGTAGCCCTCCACCTGCGCCTCCTCCGCCGTGCCGCCGGCCGCGAGCACGCCCTCGAGCATGTGCGAGACCCGGTCGGCGGTGCCGCGCCTCAGCACCCGCTTCGGCCTCGGCTGATCGCCCTTCACGATGTAGGGCTCGCGCATCACGCCGTGGTTCGCGATCGCGGTATAGGCGGCGGCCATCTGCATCGGCGTGACCGCGATGCCCTGGCCGATCGGCATGTTCCCCATCGATGACCCGGAGTAGTGCTCCGGCCGCAGGACGATGCCGCCCTCCTCGCCCGGCAGGTCGACGCCGGTCGGCCTGCCGAACCCGAAGCGGCGCACCCACTTGTCGAAGTGCTTGGCGCCGAGCTTCAACCCGATCATCACGGACCCGACGTTCGACGACTGGGCGAGGATCTGCGCCACGGTCTTGGTTCCGCCGCCGCCCTCGTGGGACTCGCCGACCGTCCGGTCGGCCACCTGGATCTCAGGCGGCACCTCAAGCGTCGTTTCGGGCTCGACGAGGCCCTCCGACAGCGCGCCGGACACGGTGATCGCCTTGAAGGTCGAGCCCGGCTCGTAGTTCGCTTGAATCGCGCGGTTCTGGCGCGCGTAGTCGGGCGCGCCCTGCACGTTGTTCGCGTCCACTCGCGGCCAGTTCGCCAGCGCAAGGATCTCACCGCTGCGCGGATCGAGCACTACAGCGGTGGCGCCCTGCGGCGTGTAGGTCTGCCCCACCTCCACCAGCACTGCCTCCGTTCGCTCCTGGATGCGCGTGTCGAGCGTGAGCGCCAGGTTCTGCCCGGGCTTGGCGCGCTTGGTCTCGATCAGGCTCACCGGCTCGCCGAGTGCGTCCTTCACGAGCCGCCGCTCGCCGTCCTCGCCGCTCAGGGAATCGTCGCGCGAGTACTCGAGCCCGGAGAGCCCGGTGTTGTCCGTGCCCACGAGCCCCAACACCTGCGCGGCGAGGAAACCCTGCGGGTACACCCGCTTCGGCTCGGTGACCGTGCCGATCCCCTCGATTTTCAGGTTCTTGATCTTCTCGCCCAGCGAGGCGTCCATCTTGCGGCGCAGGTATACGAAGGTCGACCTGCGGTTCGAGAGCTTCCGCACGAGCTCGTCCTCGCTGCGACCGACGAGCGGCGCGAGCCTTGCGGCCACCCGCGCCGGCTCGTCGATCAGGAACGGGTGCGCGAAGACTGTGACCGAGTCCTCCGACACGGCGAGCTCCACGCCGTTCCGGTCGTAGATGGTGCCGCGCCGGGCCGGGTCGGCGATGTCCTCGATCTGCTGACTCACGGCGCGGTCCGAGAGCGACCCGGACTTGACCGTCCCCAGCCATGTGGCACGCAGGACCGCCAGCGCGAGCAGCATCAGGAAAAGCGCGAACAGAAGCCCGATGCGCTTGTCGATGAGCCGGCTCGGCGGGAGGCCCGGCCCGCGCCTGCGGGGGCGGGTCGGCGGGCGGCGCTGAGTGGCGGGCACCGCTAGCCCGCCGGGGTGGCCGTGTCAGTTGGCGCGGGCGTAGCGGTGGGATCGGTCGCCGCCGGGTCGGCGGCAGCGGGGTCCGCGGCGGGAGGCGTGGTGGCCACGGCGGCCGGGTCGGTCGCAGTGGGGTCGGTCGTCGCCGGCGCCACGGGCTCCGGCGTGGTGTCGATCGGCTCGGGGGGCACGTAGGCCGTGTTCGGCCCGGTGATGCGCTTGGCCGCCCGGCGTGAGTCGAGCCGCGGGCGAGCCTTCAGGTAGCGCACGTCACCCGGGGCAGGCAGCACGAGCCCGAGCTTTGCGGCGGACTCCTGGATCCGCTCGCTCGAGGCGAGCCGCGCCACGTCGAGCCGGTTTCGGGCGATCTCCCGCTTCAGCGCCGAGATCTTCTCGTCGTTGCCGGCGATATCGCGGTTCATCTGGAGGAGGTCGACGTTGAAGAAGACGATTCCGGCCAGCAGCACGAACACCAGCGCGATCCAGCCGCGACCGGCGAGGAGAGCGTCGAGCATCCCGCTGGTGCCGCGCCGCGCGGCTCCGGCAAAGGGGGCGCGCAGGACGCGGACCGGAAGCGCGACCGCCGGATCCGTGCGCGGGCCGGACAGTCGCCGCGGAGCGCGCGAACGCCGCGCCGCGGGCGCGCGTCGCCGGTTGGAAT
>JBKPME010000134.1:0-5663 GCA_046731915.1 Actinomycetota bacterium | reverse complement strand
ACGAGCGATTCGCCCAGGCCGAGATCGCCCGGCTGGAGCAGCTGCGGCTGGCGGCGCTCGAGCAGCTGATCGAGGCGAAGCTGGCGCTTGGCCGCCACGCCGAGCTGGTGGCGCAGCTCGAGACGCTGGTCGCAGAGCATCCCTACCGCGAGCGGTTGTGGGGACATCTGATGTTGGCGCTCTACCGCTGCGAGCGTCAGGCGGACGCGCTGCAGGCCTACCAGGATGCGCGGCGCACGCTGGTGGAGGAGCTTGGGATCGAGCCCGGCGAGCGTCTGCGCGAGCTGGAGCGGGCGATACTGGCGCAGGACCCGGCGCTGGGACTCCGGGCCAGCGACCAGAGCGCGGTGCCCGTCATGCCCGCGGAGTTGCCGACCGGGGTCGTCACCTTTCTGCTGACCGACGTCGAAGGCTCGTCCGGGCTGTGGGAGGCCGATGCGGACGGGATGGCGGACGCGCTTGAGCTACACGACCGCGTGATCGCCGAGAGGGTTGACGCCTTCGGCGGCCGGCTGCTGAAAGCGAAGGGCGAGGGCGATGCAACGTTGACGGCGTTCCGCCGCGCATCCGACGCCGTGGCCTGTGCCGCGGAACTGCAACGGGCTCTGCTCGACACTTCATGGCCGGGCGGGCTAGATCTGCGCGTGCGGGTCGCGCTGCACACCGGCGAGGCACACGAACGCGCCGGGGACTACTTCGGGCCCGCCCTGAACCGCGCCGCCAGGCTAAGGGGCCTCACGCGTGGCGGGGCAACCGTGATGTCGCAGACGACGGCCGAGATCGTCAGGGACCGCCTGCCCGCCGATGTCGAGCTCGTCGATCTCGGCCGCCAGGCGCTGCGAGGCCTATCGCGCCCCGAGAACGTGTTCGAACTGCGCCTGAGCGGCCGGGCCGCTTCGGCGTTCGAGTCGGCACTCGACGCCACGCAGACCACGGTCGCCGCCGCGGCCGACGGCACGGGCGGGCTGCCGACCTCGGTAGCCGCTCGGCTCCCCGCTCCAGCGACACCCACCATCGGTCGGGAGGCGGACTGCTCGGCCATTGCGCAGCTGCTGCGTCGCGAGGAGATCCGCCTGGTGACGCTCACTGGGCCGGGCGGGGTCGGCAAGACGCGACTGGCGCTCGAGGTGGCGCGCCTGCTCGAGAGCGAGTTCAGCGACGGCGCCTGGTTCGTGTCGCTCGCCGCTACAGCAAAGGCCGAGCACGTCGCGAGCACGATCGCGCAGGCCATCGGTGTCACACCCCTCGAGGGCGAAAACCCACAGCAGGCCGTCGAGCGCTTCCTCGCATCGAAGCGCGGCCTGCTCGTGCTTGACAACTTCGAGCATCTGCTGACGGCGGCGCCGCTCGTCAGCGAGCTGTTGGCCAGCTGCAGAGCGCTGAAGGTACTGGCCACCAGCCGGGCGGCGCTGCGCCTGCAACCGGAGCGGCGCTGTCCGGTCGAGCCGCTCGCGCTCCCGGCGGGCGACGAACCCTCCGATGTCAAGGCGAGCGCGGCCGGCGCGCTCTTCCTTGAGCGGGCCGAGAGCCGCGGCACGGCGCTCGCCCTCGACCCGTCGCAGGCCGCCGCAGTCGCGAACCTCTGCCGGCGGCTGGATGGGCTGCCGTTGGCGATTGAGATCGCCGCCGCCAGGGCGCCGATGTTCGAGCCAAGCGAGCTCGCCGCCCGACTCGGCGAGGCGCTCGACGCTCTGGGGACCGGCGCGCGGGACGCCCCGGAGCGCCAGCGCACGCTGCGCGCGACGCTCGATTGGAGCTACCGACTACTGAGCACGGCGGAAGCAGAGACGTTCGGACGCTTCGCCGTATTTGCCGGCGGGGCCACCATCCAGAGCGCCGAGGAAGTGACAGGCGCCGAACTCGAGGAGCTCGAGGAACTTGTCGAGAACCATCTGTTGCGACGCCGCACAGACCGGCTGCTCATGCTGGAGACGGTCCGCGAGTACGCACGCCACCGGCTCGACGCGCACCCGCAAGCGGCACAGATCGATGAGCGCCACTGCCGCCACTACCTCGCCCTGGTCGAGCGCGCCGAGCCCGAGCTGTTCACCCGTGGAGAAGCCGAGTGGCTGCAGCGCCTCGACGCGGAGATCGACAACCTGCGGAAGGCGCTCGATTGGAGCCTCCGCCACGAGCCGTCGCTAGCGCTCCGCCTCGCCGGCTTGCTGGGCCTGTATTGGGACATTCGCACCGCCGAAGATGAGGGCTTGCGGTGGCTCGACGCTGCATTCGAGGCTGCCGGCGATGGCGCGCCGATCGCCGATCGCGCACGCGCGCGCCGTGCGCAGGTGCGTCTGACCCCGGGATCCGTCTACGACTGGCGCGGAAGGCGCGGCCACGCGAAGGAGCGCGCAGAAGATGCGCTCTCGCTGTCACGCCAGACGGAAGCGCCGGCGTTGGTTGCGGATGCTCTGCTGGCCCTAGCCGCTCTCGAGGGCGCGGCGACCTTCCCACACACGCGGCGCTATGGGCTCGCAGAGGAGGCGCTCGGCCTCGCACGCCAGGTCGGCAACGACCGGCTCGTTGCGCTCGCCTTGCAGGAGCGCGCGCTCGCGTTGCCGCCTGGGCAGGCAGGCGCCGAAATCGAGCAGGCGGTCGCCGCGCTGACCGAGCTCGGCAGCCCACGGCAGCTGGCGTTTTTCTATTCGGACATTGCCTACAGTTGGATCAAGGAGGGTCGGCCGGCCTGCGCACGTCCTATCGTCGAGCGCGCCCTGGCGCTGACCCGCGAGGTGGGAGACCCAGCACTGGAGGCGGGCGCGTACGGCAACGCTGGCATGGAGGCGCTACTGAGCGGCGATTTCGAGCGAGCACAGGCCGCGTTCGACCAGCAACTACGGGTTTCGCGCGAACATCGTTTCTGGGTGGCCGGAGAGGGCCTTGCCGGCCTGGCAGCGATCGCCACACGCCGCGGCGAGCTCGGCCGCGCCGCGCGGCTACTCGGAGCGGCAACCGCCGTTGGACCCTGGGACGGAGACGCTGATGTCGCGGATTGGCTCGAGCAAGAATTCTTCGGGCCTGCCCGCCGGCGCTACGGCAACGAGCGCTGGGACGAAACCCTCGCGACCGGCACGCAGCTCACCTTCGAAGAGGCCATCGACCTTGCGATACCGCGCGAGGGGCCAGTCAGGAAATCGCTCCCCAGTCTGTGCGCGCCGGCCCCTGACGCCTAGCTAGTGGTGCCGTGTTCGAGACGACGCACGCTCAGGCGTTGGGACGAGCCGGGACGGTGGCGGGACGTCGGCCACTATCCCATTGCGCGACAGGGAGCACTCCCCCAACGAGACAGCGGGCTCTCGCGTGTGCCTCGAAGCGGCAGCGGCGCGTCTTGGGCACGAGCCGCGGCGCGCTGCCCCGATTCGTCGTTGCGTTACCTGGTTGGCGCCGGCCTTCTCAGCTCTCGCTCGGCAGGGACGTAAACCTCGTCAGGACGTGAGTGCCGCGCACAGCGTCGCCTCAACCTCGGGAGTGAACGGGAACTGCGCGGACACGCCGTGGTGAGTGCCGTCCGCATACGTAACACCCGCGTTTTGCAGGATCACGCCGAAACCCGGAGCGCTGACCTTGAAGTCGTTGCCGCTGCTGCGGTACTCGACGAGCGTGGAGTCGTCGCCGGGAGTCGTCCAGACGGTCCAAATGCTCCAGTGTCCGCTGATCTTGACTGTCGGTCCGGCGCCTGTCGGCGAGAGGCTCCAGGTGCCGTCGAGGCTCGCCGCGACGTGCCGTTTCATGGCCAGGCGATCTACGTACCAGCGCGTTCCGTCGCCGCGGAAGAAGCTCGTCTCGTAGATCGTTCCGCAGGGCAGGTCGAAATCGGCGATCGGCTCGTTGACGATAGATTCCTCGACGAACGTGTCGCAGATGATCTGCCGACCGTCGTCCCTGCATGTCGCGTTCGGCGGTACGGGCTGGAGCGTGTTTGGGTCGACGATCGGGCCCGCGAACGTGGGTGCCGCCAGAACAAGCGACGCGATTACCGGCGTGACGGCGAGGGCGAGCTTGCGCATCAGGGTCCCTCCTGATTTGAGGCCTTGGGCCAGGGGGTGATGAGACGACCCTAACCGCTCACCAGCCGCGCCCCCAAAGTTCACCCAGTTGCAGTACCCCTCCCGCGCTTAGGCGCGCCGGGCCGAAAGGGCGGTCAAGTCCGCTGGCTCAGCCGCACCGCTCCTCTCGCCGGACAGGAGCACTCGAAACGGGCGGGTAGCGAGTGCTGCAATGCGCGAGTTGCAGCACTCGCCCGCATGACGCAAGCGCAACCGACCGCAGTGTTGCTATCCCATGAGAGCGGCACTCCGTTCGGAGCTCGCCACGAAGACCCCGCGCTCGCGCTTTCGCGTGATCTGGATATCCAGTCCATTCGCTCCGGCACAACCGTTGTTGGACCATGGGCAGCGGCGCCGCCGGGCGAGCCGCGCCCGGGGAATGGGAACATATGTTCGTGACCGCCCAAGGAACCGCTTACTCGCAGTTCAAGCGTGCGCTCGAGTGCGGGAATTTCATGTTGGCCTGGACGCTGGCTGCGGAGCTTCCCAAGGTGCCTCTTGCGGACGGTCTCGAGCTCCTGCTGCTCGCCCGCGACGTTGAGCCGGCGAGATTCGATCGGGCCCTACCCCGCTGGCATGCGCGGCTTTGCACCGAGCAACGTCTTTCCAGCGGGGAGGCGCAGTTGGCGCTCGCGGCCTTGAACGCCCTGCCGGGGCCCGGCGTGCAGTCCGCCGTCCGGTCGCTCGTCGCGGTGTGCGAGACCCACGGTCTTCGGCGGGAGGTTCAGGTGCTGCAGACGTGGCTCAGTCGTGTCTCACGACGCGCAGCTTCGGCTGGTTCTGCTCCGCGCTGACGATCGCCGCCTGCCACTTTCCAGGCAGATCCTCGAAGCTGTGCGCGTCGAGCAGCGCCTCCTGGAACTCGCGCCGCTGGAGGTCGGCCATGTTGCACAGCGGCGGGTATCCGACGAGCTTCCCGACGCGGCGGCTTAGTTCCGCGCTGGCCGTTCGCGGAGCCTACGCCGCCGACCGTAGCCAGGCTCCGTCGCGCCGGGCCCGCGAGGCGCGAGGCGCGTACGCCTCGACCAGGCACGTGCTCAGAGGGCAGCAGTGATGGGCTGCGTAGCGGATCGGCCGGATGCGGTGTAGAGCCGCGGGCGCGGCAAACTCGTCCCTTGCCGTGCCAACGATCCTGGCGGTGGCGCTCGCCCATTCAGGCCTGGCTGCGCTGTCCCCTACGGTCGGGCGGCTCGGAGCGATTTGAGGCGGGCGCGGCAATCGAGGCAGGTGCTCAGGTGCGGGCGCAGCAGGCCAAGCTGGTCGGCCGACGTGTCGCCGTCGACGAGCGCTCGGAGCAGGGGCGCCAGCCTGGCGCACTCACTCCCGCTCTCGATCGAGGCCAGCCGCCGTGCCAGTGCGCGTCGGCCCTCGGTCAGGCAGCGGCTCACCTTCCTCTAAGTCCCACTTTGGCGCGGTCCCGATCCCGCCGCTGCGGGTGGAGGTCGGGGGGGTAACGGCGCGACAGGGACGTGTTCAGGTGGCCGTCGACTCAGCCGGTCATGGACGAGCGCCGCCAGGCCGTTTTCCAAGCCTGCCGAAAGCTTGTGCGGGGCGTCCCGAATGAGTTAGGTTCGCCTTGCAGTTGGAGGACTCGGCGTCTTGCCCCGCTTCGAGCCG
>JBKPME010000133.1:0-19756 GCA_046731915.1 Actinomycetota bacterium | reverse complement strand
CTTGCCGCCAGCGCAGCCGGCGTGCTCGGAAACCTGGTCGGGTCGTGGATCGCGTACGGGGTCGGGTACGTGGGCCGCGTGGACCTCCTCGAGAAGCACGGCCGGAAGCTCCACGTGAAGCAGTCGCACCTCGAGTGGGCGGACCGCTGGTTCGATCGCCACGGCGACGCGACCGTCTTCTTCACCCGGATGCTGCCGATCATCCGGACCTTCATCTCGCTGCCGGCCGGGGTCGCGCGGATGCCCTTCTGGCGCTTCACCGTCTTCACGCTCTTGGGCTGCATTCCGTGGGTCCTCCTGCTCACCTTCATCGGCAAGCAGGCGGGTGACAACTGGGAGTCCTGGAAGGACAGCCTGCACTACGTCGACTACGCGGTTGCCGGCGCGATTGTGATCGGCGTGGTGTGGTTGGTGGTCCGGAACCGGCGCCGCACGCAAACCGATAAAACCCAGGCCGAGAGTGCATAGATTTCGGATCCGGTAGCGCTGGCGAAACCGCCGGAGCGGACCTATTCTGAGAGTAGGTGGGGGGGATCATGACCCAGCCGAGCACTGCTCCGATGACCCCTATGCGCGAGGCGTCTGCGCCGTGGCGCGAGCGTACCCTCGAACGCCTCGCGCAGCACGTACGCACGGTCCTGCCTGTGTCGGCGGTCGTGTTCGTGCCGGAGCAGGCGAGCGGCGGGCGTGCCGTCGGTTGGTTCGGGGACGAACGCCTGCGCGACGCGATGGAGGCATCGATGGATCGCCTCGCTCGCGGCCGGACGCTGCTCCTGCCCAGAGTCGAGGCGTGGCAGGCCGCGCCCGCGCTGATGGGCGCGCTCGGCGCCGAGCTCGGAATGGACCGGGCGCGAGAAGCATGGGCCGTGTACAAGCGGGCGTCCGTGATCGCGTGCCCGGTGCGAGGCGAGTTCGGCAGCCAGCTCGGCACACTCGTCGTGGCGTCGGTCGACGGACAGCGGACGCTCGGCAAGGAGCAGCTCCCGATCGTCGAGGCGCTTGCCGACCTCGCGGCCATCTCCCTGGAGCGCACCGACCTGCTCGAGGCGGAGGGAAGGCGGGCTCGCGAGGAGCTCAAGCTGAAGCACGCGGCCGAGGCGATCTCGAGCTCGCTCGACCCGGCGGAGGTCTACGTGCGCGTCGCCACCCATGCGGCGGCGGTCACGGGTGCCACGTGCGCGCTGCTCACAAGGCTGAACGCGCGGGCGGGCGAGGTGCGGACGGCGGCCAGGGTGGGCTCCCCCGAGGAGCTGGCTGCGCAGCTCTCTTCGCTCGAAAGCGCCTCGTATGGCGATGTGGCCCGCACGCGCACGCCGCTCGTGCGGAACGGGGCTGAAGCCGCGCCGCTCGGCTCGGTGATGCACGCCCCGATCGAGCTCGGCCCGCGGCTCTACGGCGTGCTCACCGTGGGGCACGAGGAGCCGGACCGGTTCGGGGAGGACGACCTGGAGGTGCTTGGCAAGCTGGCGCGCTCGTCCGCCGCCGCGATCGCGAACGCGATCGACTTCCAGCGCGAGCGCCGGATCGCGCGCGCGCTCACGCTCGGGTTCGTGCCGGAGTCGCTGCCCGAGCTGCCTGGCTATGAGACCGGGCTCCTCTACGCACCCGCCGCCGGCGAGGCGACCGGCGGCGACGTCTACGGGGCCTGGCCCGTCGGGCGCGGCGGTGACACCGTCGCCGTGCTGGTCGGCGACGTGGCCGGCAAGGGCGTCGAGACCGCGGCGCTGAGCGCCATGGTCCGGTTCTTCATCGAGGCCCGCAGCTGGGACACGCTCTCCCCAAGCGAGGTGCTCGAGCAGGCGAACGCGATGCTCCTTGGCCGCCTGCCGCACGACGCCTTCGTCACGGCGTTCTTCGGCATCCTCTCGCGCGACTCGCTGAGCTACTGCAACGCCGGCCATCTGCCGCCGCTTCTTATCCGCAGCGGAGCCGCCTGCCCGCTTGACAGCCACGGGCTCCCGCTCGGCGTGCTCGAGGGGCAGCGTTACTCCTCGAGCGAACTGAAGCTCGCCCAGGGCGACCTCGTGTTCGCGCACACCGACGGGCTGATCGAGGCGAGGCGAGGCGGCGAGATGTACGGCTCGGAGCGGCTCACGCGGCAGGTCGTGGCGGGGGCCCGAAAGCATGCGCCGCGCGAGCTCGTCCGCACCGTGCACGAGGACGTCACGGAGTGGGCGGACGCCGTCTCCGACGACGCCGTGGCAATGGCGCTGCGGCGCAGCTCCTGACCTCGTAGTCGCGCAAGCCGCGGGCCGCTCCCGCGGCGCAGCGATGCCGTTCAGAGTTCGCTTGAATGGACGCCGTGGCCGAAGGCGCATACGCACGCGCAGGAGTCGACCAGCTGCTGTCGGGCAATGCCGTGGCGGCGCTCGTCGACGTCCTGTCGGGGATCCGCACGGGCCGGCCCTCCCGTGCCGCGCTGGCCAGCGGCCACTATGCGAACGTGCTCAAGCTGGACGAGACGCGCGGGCTTGCGCTCTCGTGCGACAGCGTCGGCTCCAAGGTGATCGTCTGCGAGCAGTTGGGCCGCTACGACACGATCGGCATCGACCTCTTCGGGATGAACGCGAACGACGTAATCTGCGTCGGAGCGGACCCGATCGCCCTGCTCGACTACATCGCCGTCGAGGAGGCGAACCCGGCGGTGCTCGAGCAGATCGGCATCGGCCTTCGCGAGGGCGCTGAGCAGGCCGGCGTCGAGATACCCGGTGGCGAGCTCGCGGTGCTGCCGGACGTCGTGCGCGGCCATCCCTCGCCACACGGGTTCGACCTCGTCGGCTTCTGCGTGGGCCTCGTCGACCTCGACGCGGTGGTGACCGGCGACCGCGTCGAGCCTGGCGACGCCGTCGTCGGGATCCCCTCCAGCGGAATCCACTCGAACGGGCTGAGCCTGGCGCGCGGCGTGCTCACGGATCTCGACGAGGAGCTCGATAACCGCACGATGGGCGACCTGCTCCTCGAGCCCACCGTCATCTACGTCCAGGCGATCCGCGAGCTGCTCGAGTCGGACGTTGATGTGCGCGGCCTCGCGCACATCACCGGCGACGGGTTCCTCAACCTGCTCCGCCTCGAGGCGCACGCCGGCTACCGGATCGACGCGCCGCTTCCGGTGCCGCCCGTGTTCGTGCACATCGCGGAGCGCGGCGACGTGGAGGACGCCGAGCTCTACGCGGTGTTCAACATGGGCTGCGGCTTTTGTGTGGTCGTGCGGCGCGGGGATGCCGACGCCGCGGTCCGGCTGCTCGAGCGCCACCACCCCGGCACGGCGGTGATCGGACAGACCACGACCGCGACCGGGGTCGTCGAGCTCCCAAAGCAGGGGCTGATCGGCCGTCGGGGCGAGGGCTTCACAGCAGCTTCGTAGCGCGGCCGCCGTCCTCGCGGCCGTGTTCGCCGGCTTCTGCGCGCCGGCGGCGGTCGCGAACCCGGTCGTGCCGGGCGATCACCCCGACCCGTCGCTCCTGCGAGCCGGCGGCGGCTGGTACACAACGGCGACCTCGGGCGACTGGCTGCCCGCCTTCCCGATCCTCCGATCCGGGGACCTGGCCCGCTGGCAACGGGTCGGCTCCGTGCTGCGCCGTCGGCCTGGCTGGGCGGCGGGCGACTTCTGGGCGCCGGAGCTAGTGCGCCGCGATGGGCGCGTCCTCGTCTACTACGCCGCGGAGGCGCGGTCCGGCCAGCGCTGCCTCGCGGTGGCCTCGGCTGCGCGCGTGCGCGGTCCCTACCGCGACCACGGGCCGATGCTGTGCAGCGAGGTCGGCGAGATCGACCCGCTGCCGGTTACCGACGAGCAGGGCTTTGAGTGGCTCGTGTGGAAGCGGGACGGAAACAGCCAGGGCGCGCCGACACCGATCCTCGCCGCGCCGCTCGCGCCGGGCGGCCTGTCGCTCGCGGCGCCGCCCCGGGAGCTGTTCCAGGCGGACGCCCCTTGGGAGGGCGGCATCGTGGAGGCGCCCGCGCTGCTGCGTTCGCAAGGGGTCTTCTACCTCTTCTACTCGGCCGGTCGCTGCTGCGGGCGCGACTGCGACTACGCGACGGGCGTGGCGCGCTCGAGCTCGCTCCTCGGCCCGTGGGAGAAGCGCCCGGCGCCCATCCTCACCGGCAACGGTGGCTTCCGCTGCCCGGGCCACGTCGGGGTAGCGAGCGGACCCGGCGAGCCCGTGCTCGCCTACCACGCGTACATCCGCGGTGATCCGTCAAACCGTCAGCTGTTCGTGGCCCCGCTCAGCTTCGACGCGGCCGGCTGGCCGGTGGTCGGCCGGGCGGAGGGGGCCGCGACGGGACCGAAGCCCGAGCGCTTCGACTTCGGCGCCGGACTCGGGACGGGATGGGAGTGGCCTCCCGGACCGTCGCCGCCGGCACGCGTCTCGGATGGCACCCTCGTGCTCAGGCCCGGCGCGCTCACGCGCCAGACCGGGACGACGCGGTTCACCGCGACGGCCGTGGTCACCGCGCGCGAGGGCGCCGCCCGGCCCGGACTCGCGGTGATGGCGCAGCACGGGAACTCGGTCGGGGTCGAGCTCCGAGGCGGACGAGCGGCCGTCTGGCGCTCGGAGGAGGGTCGTCGTACCGAGGCCGGCTCGGTGCCGCTCCCGCCCGGCCGGCCTGTGACCGGAGCCGGCAAGCTCGAGCTGCGGGTCTCCGTCGGCCGAAATGTGAGGCTCGCGGTGAGAGTGCGCGGACGCTGGGTGGCCGTGGGCAGCCCGCAGCCCCTGCCGCGGTGGGCCGGGGGCGCGCACGCGGGGCTCAGCGTGAGCGGCCCCGGGCGGGCACGCGCGCAGTTCGATTCGCTCACGATCGACCCGCGCTGACGGTGCGCCCGCTACACAGCCTCCCACAGCTCGCCGAACAGCACCGGCACCCGCTTCGCGCGCCAGTCGCTCGCCAGCCGCCACACCTCTGCGCCCGCGCGCGGGCCGGGGAGGTCGCAGACCGCCTCGAGCTCGGCCCTGGCCATCCGGCCGAAACGACGGAGGGCGGCCATCACGTCCGGTGGCGCATCCGCCTTGGGCGATCCCCCGGCCCCTACGGCCGCCGCCCGCCAGTCCTCGTACGGCTGCTCGCCGCCCACCCAGCGCTCGCCGTCGCCCATGAACCGCGCAGCCGGGAGGGGCAGCCGATCTGCGTCTGGGCGGGCGCGCGTCTCCTCCAGGTCGCTCGCGAAGGCCTCCAGTGTCGCGTTCGACTCGAGGTCGATCCGGAACCTCTGCGGCTCAATCCCGGCGCGGCGCGCCTCGTCCACGAGTGCCTCCGGCCCGTCAAGCTTGCGACGATGGCACATGAAGCCCTCGCGCAGGCCGCGCAGGTAGCGCTCCGCAGCGCTCGGCCCCTGCTCGGCGGCCGCCCTGAAGGCGATACATGCCGGATAGCTCGACAGCGGCGGATCGCCCGACCAGATCCGCGGGTCGACCGGCATCCCCGACCCCGCGGCATGGTCGAGCCAGGTGGCGACGACCGCCGCCGGGTCCGCGAACTCGCGGGCGAGGCCGCCCATCACGTAGGTGATCTCGAGGTCGTCGCCGAACTCAACCATCAGACGTCGGAGCCGCGGCTCGGCCGCCCAGGACGAGGAGCAGGCGGGATCGGTGTGGTAGCGCACGCGTACAGCCACCGCAGACCGGAAAATAGATGACGGTGATCGGCACGCTCATCAGCGAGCGCTACCGCCTCGACGAGAAAATCGGCTCTGGCGGGATGTCGAGCGTTTACCGCGCGTTCGACCCGACGCTCGAGCGCTGGGTCGCGATCAAGCTGATGCACCGCGACATCTCGCACGATCCGGATCAGCTGGAGCGCTTCCGGCGCGAGGCACGCGCCGTGGCTCAGCTGAACCATCCGCACGTCGTGACCGTGATCGACGCGGGCGAGGACGATGGAGCGCCGTACATCGTCTTCGAGTACGTCGAGGGCGAGACGCTGAAGGACCGCATTCGGCGACTGGGGCGCCTCCCGGTATCGGAGGCCGTGGCGTACGCCATCGAGATCGGCCGGGCGCTCGAGGCGGCGCACGCCCACCGACTGGTGCACCGCGACGTGAAGCCGCAGAACGTGCTGATCGACCCCGACGGCCGCGCCAAGGTCACCGACTTCGGCATCGCGCGCTCGCTGGAGGCGCAGGGCCTGACTGCCACCGGCCGCGTGCTCGGCACGACCGACTACGTCTCGCCCGAGCAGGCGCTCGGCCACGAGGTGACAGGGCAGTCGGACATCTACTCGCTCGGGGTCGTGCTCTACGAGATGCTGACCGGCGAGGTCCCCTACAAGGCGGACACGCAGGTCGCGGTGGCGATGAAACACGTGCGCGACCCGCTGCCCGACGTGCAGCGCCGGCGCCCCGAGATCTCCGCATCGCTTGCCGCCGTGGTCGAGCACGCGACGGCGAAGGAGACCCAGAACCGCTACCAGGACGTCGGCGAGATGGTGCACGACCTCGAAGAGGTGCTCGCCATCGAAGCGGCCCGCACGGGCCAGGCGACGGGCGAGGCGACGACGGTGCTCCGGTCGCTCTCCGGCGACACCGCCGACTTCGCCCCCGGCCGCATGCGGCGCCCGCAGCGAGCGCTTGCGATGACTCTGCTCGTGCTCGCGCTGCTGGCCGGCACCGCGGTCTTCCTCGCCACGCGGACCGAGCAGGGCACCGGCGGACCGGTCGTGAAGAAGCCGCCGCCGGGGCTGACCGAGGTTCGCCTGGCCCGCGGTGCCGCGAACGACTACGACCCCGAAGGTGACAACAGGGAGTCGCCCGAGGCCGCCCGCAACGCAATCGACGGCAACCGCGTCACAAACTGGAACACCGAGACCTACCAGGGCGGCTTCGAGGGCAGCAACAAGTCCGGCGTCGGCCTGTACGTCGACGCCGGCAGGCCGATCCCGGCTCGCGGCCTGACCCTCGCCACCTCGACGCCGAGGTTCAAGGCGGCGGTATACGGATCGGAGACGGTCCCCCCGAACCTCGAGGGCTGGAACCGCGTGAGCCCGACCGCCACCGTGAACCAGGACCACACGTTCCGGCTGCGCACGCGCGGGCGCCTGTACCGCTACTACCTGCTCTGGATCAGTGAGCTGCCCGAGGGCGGAAGGGTGAAGATCCAGGAGCTCTCGCTGCTGCGCTAGCCGCGCGCCGGACTACGGCGATTCGGGCGGCGGCGGGGCTTCCTCGAGCGTCTCGGTTGGCTTCAGGACGCCGACGACGATCACGACCTCGCTCCCCTGATCCAGCTGAGTCCCGGCGCCGGGGCGCTGCTCGACGACCACGCCGTCCTGCGCCGGGTCGGTGACCGATCGCTCCTGGCGGACGGCCGTGAGCCCCGCGCCACTGATCCGGCCGGTGGCGCGCTCCTCACCCATGCCGATCACATCCGGCACCGTCACCTGCGGCCGGCCGGTGGACACGACGATCGTCACCGTCGACCCTCGCGTGACACTCGTGCCGGCGGACGGGCTCTGCGAGATCACATCGCCCTCCGGCTCGTCCGACTCCTGCTCGTCCGCCGCGACCTCGAGGCCCTCGTCGCGCAGGCGCCCCTCGGCGGAGTCACGCGTCAGGCCGGTCACATCGGGCACGGTCACCTGCTCCGGGCCCTGGCTCACCAGCAGCCGCACGCGCGTGCCCTTCGTGACCTCTGTCCCCTCGGGCGGGACAGTACGGATGGCGAAACCCTTCTTGACCCTGTCCGAGAACTCCGGGTCCGTGGTCACCTCGAGGCCTGCCTTGTGGAGCTCACGGACCGCCTGGACCTCGGACAGGCGCTCGACAGGCGGCACCAGCACGTCACCCGGCCCACGGGAGACCTCGAGCGTGACAGTGGAGCCCTCGTCGGCCTCCTGGCCTCCGTTCGGATCCTGATCGACGACCTGATCGAAGGGCTGCCGGCTCTGCACGCGCTCGGTCTGCACGTCGAACCCGGCTCGCTCCATGATCGCGCGCGCCTCCACGAGCTGCTTGCCGGTCACGCGCGGCACGTCGCGCTTGTCGGTCGCGAGCACTCCGCTCAGGATCAGGTAGAGGAGCACGCCCACCAGCGCCAGCGCGAGCGCGCCGATCCCCCACCACCACCAGCGCCGTTCGCGGTCGCGCTGGGGCTCCCCCACGGGGGCAACGACGGGCGCGGGGGCCGCCGCGAGCGCGGTCGGCGCGGTCTCGTCCGGCACGGGCACGGGGATCGCGGCAAACGCCGCGGTGTCCTGTCCGCCGTTCGGGCCGGCCTGGATCTGCATGCGCGCGGCCTCGAGCCCGGCGGCGAGGTCCTCCGCCGACTGCCAGCGCTGAGCTGGGTCCTTCGCCAGGGCAGCCATCACGACCGCCTCGAGCGCCGGGTGCACGTCCGGCCGCCACTGCGAGATCGGCGCGGGCGGCTCGGAGAGATGCTTGAGCGCGACCGCAACAGCGCTGTCGCCCTCGAAGGGCAGGCGGCCGGCCAGCATCTCGTAGAGCATCACGCCGATCGAGTAAACGTCGGACGTGGCGGTGACGGCGTGACCCTGCGCCTGCTCCGGCGACAGGTACTGCGCCGTGCCCATAATCGAGCCGGTCTCCGTCATCTCCGAGGCGCCCGCCCTGGCGATCCCGAAGTCCGTGACCTTCGCGTGCCCGTGTTCATCCACGATCACGTTGTGGGGCTTGAAGTCCCGGTGGATGACCCCGTGGCTGTGCGCGAATCCGGCGGCCTGGAGGATCTGGAGACCGAGGTCGATCACGCGCTCCTGGGACAGCGGCGCCTCGGCGCCGACGATGTCCTTCAGCGTCTGCCCCTCGAGGAACTCCATCGCGATGTAGTAGGTGCCTTCGTGCTCGCCGCGGTCGAAGACGCCCACCACGTTGGGGTGGTTCAGCCCGGCGGCCGACTTTGCCTCGCGCCGGAAGCGCTCGACGAATTCCTGGTCCTGCGCGAAGCGGCGGTGGAGCACCTTGAGCGCGACCTGCCTGCCGAGATGGGTGTCCTCCGCGCAGAACACGTCGGCCATCCCGCCCGAGCCGATTCGCCGCAGCACCCGGTAGCGGCCGTCGACGAGCGTGTTGCCGGCGACCTCAGTCATCCGCCGCCCCCGCCGAGCAGCGCCTCGAGCACCGACTTGGCGATCGGCGCTGCCACGGTGCCGCCCTGGCCGGTCGTGCGCTCGACCGTCACGGCTACCGCCATGCGCGGGTTCTCGACCGGCGCGAAGCAGATGAACCACGGCTGCGTGAACTCGCGGTTCGCGCCGACCTCGGCCGTACCGGTCTTGCCGGCCACGGTGACGCCGGCAAGCGCGGCCGCGGTTCCGGTGCCCTCCTCGACCACTCTGCTCATCATGTTCGCGAGCTGATCTGCGGTCTCCGGCTTCATCACCACCGACTGGAGGTCCGGCTGGATCTTCTCCTTGACGCGTCCATCCTTGCGGACGACCCGGTCGGTTAACTGGGGTTTCATCAACCGGCCGCCGTTGGCCACGGCCGCCGCCACCTCCGCCATCTGAAGGGGACCGGCCCGGATCTCGCCTTCGAGGCCGCCCTGGCCGATCGCGACGCGGCCCACGTCGAAACCGTCATCGACGTAGTCGCCGTCGCCGTTGATGATCCCGCTGGGGATCATCTGGGAGTCCGGGTAGTCCAGCTTCGGGTCCTCGTAGAAGCCGTAGCGCTTCATGTACTCCACGAGCGTGTCGCGGCCGATCCGCTCGCCGACCTGCGCCCAGTACGTGTTCACCGAGTTCGTGAGCGCGTCCGTGGCCGAGATCGGCCCGAAGCTCTCGCCGCCGGCGTTCTCGAGCGGCACTCCCGAGATCTCCTTCGGCGACGAGCCGTCGATCACCGTGTCCGGGGTGAGCTTGCCCGAGTCGAGCGCGGCGGTCGCGGTCACCACCTTGAAGGTCGATCCAGGCGGGTAGATCTCCTGTGTCGTGCGGTTGAGGAGCGGCTGGTTCGGGTCGCGGTTCAGCTGGCCGATCTGCGAGGGGATCAGGTTGGGGTCGTACTCCGGCTCCGAGACCATCACTCGGACCTTGCCGGTTCGCGGCTCCATCGCGACGACGGCGCCCTTGCGGCCCGCGAGCCCCGCCACGGCGGCATCCGTGCCACGTGGGTCGAGGTTGGTGACGACGTCGTTCCCCTCCTGGTCGCGGCTCTCGAGCCCGGCCAGGATCGACTCGAACTCGTCCTCCTTGCCCGCGAGCGCGCTGTTGCGGCTCAGCTCGAGGCCGCGGCTTCCGTTGCGGATGTACGAGAAGCCGACCGGGTGCCCGAACGTGGTCCCGCTCGGGTAGGTGCGGGTGTAGATGCGGTTCTCGCCGCGTCCATGACCCCTGCTGCGTGCGAGCACGCTGCCGTCGGAGGCGAGGATCAGCCCGCGCGGGATCTTCTCCTGCTCGATCAGCGGGCGACGGTTGTCCGGGTTGTCCTCTAGCGAGCTGGCTTCGAACACCGTCCAGCGCGAGGTGAAGATGAGCAGCACTGCGAACAGCGCCGCGAAGAGCCCGAACAGCTGGACGATCTGCCGGTTCATGGCGTCACACCAGACCCCCGCGACGGCGGGCTTCCGAGCGCGCGCGATCGGAGACGATCAGGAGCAGGGCCAGCAGCACCATGTTCGCCACGATCGAGCTGCCGCCGTACGAGACGAACGGCAGCGTGACGCCGGTGAGCGGGATCACGCGCGTGACGCCGCCGACGATCACGAACACCTGGATCGCGAGCACGGCGGTGAGGCCGGTCGCGAGCAGCTTCGAGAAGCCGTCGGACGCCGCAAGCGCGGTGCGAAGGCCGCGGTAGACGAGGAGCAGGTACGCCCCGATCAGCCCGGCGGCGCCGAACAGCCCCGCCTCGTTCACGAGCACGGCATAGATGAGATCCGTGTGGGCGGCCGGGAGGATCGTCCCCCCGCCGGGTAAGTCGAGCAGGGCCCGCCCGAAGCCCTGCCCGAAGAGACCGCCGTCGGCCTGCGCGAAGAGCGACTGGGCGAGCTGGTAGCCCTCGTTGTTCTCAACCCCCGTCGCGAAGGGGTCGAGCCAGACGTCGACGCGCTCCTCGACGTGCGGCACGTTCTGCGATAGGTAGAAGGCGCCGCCGAAGAACATCGTCGCGCCCACGCCGATCAGCGACATCCGCCCGGTGGCCACCCAGAGCAGGCCGAGGAAGCCGCCGAAGAACATCAGCGAGCTGCCAAGGTCGCGGATGACGATCAGCATCAGCATCGCCAAGCCCCAGACGAGCAGGAGCGGCCCGAAGTGCTTGGGCGAGGGGCGGTCCCGGATCACCGCCGCGAACGAGAACAGGATGACCGCGAGCAGGACGGAGCCCGCCACGCCCAGGTCGAACACTGCGATGCCCAGTAGCGTCAGCAGCGCCGGAATTCCCCACAGCAGGAGCTGCTGCTGGTACGGCAGTGGCCGCAGCCGCGGCCGGACCAGTATGTCGCCCGTCTCGCGCAGATAGCTGGCGAGGAAGACGATGATGCCGAGCTTTGCGAACTCGGCCGGCTGGAACTGGACCGGCCCCACCTTGATCGCCAGGAACGCGCCGTTCACCTGTGCGCCGATGCCGGGCAGCCGCGGCATCACCAGCAGCCCGATGCTGACCGCTGCGATCGTGTAGCGGTAGCGCTCGAGCACGTGGTGGTCGTCGATCAAGAGGATGGTCACGCAGAAGAACGCGAGGCCCGCCACGAACCACTGCGCCTGCTCGCGCGCGAGCTCCGCGTCGATCCGGTAGATCAGGACGAGCCCGATCCCCGCGAGCACCGCCGCCAGCGGGAACATGTACGGGTCCGCGTCGGGTAGGCGCGCCCGGATGAAGAGGTGCGCCAGCACGCACAGGCCGAGGAAGAAGGCGCCGTATGTGAGCGTCGCGTCGGAGACGTCCTGCGTGCGCGTGGACAGCACGGCCGCGAAGCCGGCGGCCACGATCAGCGAGACGGGCAGGAGCCCGAACAGCTCGCGCGTGCGGGCGGACATCAGTTGCCGGCTCCGGCCTCGAGCTGGCCGCGCTCGAGCGCGCGGACCAGGTCCACCGCATCATCGCGGCTTCGCCACTCGTGGTCGAGGACCCGCGCCCGGCGCGCGCTGGGAATCGCTCGCGCGGGCGTGCCGCTGGCGTAGTCCTCCGTGTAGAGGTTGATCCCCAGCGGGAGCTCGTAGGGGATGCCCTCGTAGACGGTCACGAGCCCCGCCTCGTTGGTCCCGATGAAGTAGACCTGGCGGCTCAGCGCATAGAGGCCGCCCACGACGGCCGCGATCAGAGCGACCCCCAAGACCAGGCGGAGCGCGAAGCGCCCGCGGCGACGGCGGCGCGGCCGCGCGGCAGGCACCGGCGCGGCGAGCGGCTCGCCCCTGGGGTGAATGACGGTCACGTCGGGCGCGTCCGAGTCCACGGGCGCGCTTGCGGCCGCCTGCAGGTCCTCCGCCTTCAGGCCGGTGATCGTGTCCTCGTCGCCGGCTGTGCGCTTCGTTGTGGCGGGCGCCTCCGACGGCTCGCCCTCGCCGAGCCCGAACAGGATGACCGTGATGTTGTCCTTGCCGCCGCTCTGGTTCGCGGCGCGCACCAGCGCATCCGCTGCCTCGTCGAGGGAGGGGGCGGAGCTCAGGATGGACGCGACCTCGTCGTCCGAGATCATCGAGGTGAGGCCGTCCGAGCAGATCAGGAACACATCGCCGTCGTGACCGGCGAGCGTGTAGGTGTCCACCTCCACGTCCGGCTCCGGGCCTAGGGCGCGGGTAATGATCGAGCGCTGGGGATGGTGCTCCGCCGCCTCCGCCGTGATCTGCCCGCTTCGCTCGAGCTCGGCGACCAGCGAATGGTCGCGCGTAAGCTGGGCCAGCTCGCCGTCGCGCATTCGGTAGGCCCGGCTGTCGCCCACGTGCGCAAGGCTCACCTCGTCGCCGTGCACCTTGGCCAGCGTCAGCGTCGTTCCCATTCCGCGGCGCGAATCGTCGGACACTGCGAGGTCGTAGATCCTCCGGTTCGCGTCGCGGACGATGCTCGCGAGCTGCGCCTCCGTGGGCTCGTCGGAGTCGCGCGCGCTCTCGACGGCCTCGACCGCGACCGCGGAGGCGACCTCGCCGGCCTTCGCGCCGCCCATCCCGTCGGCTACCGCGAACAGCGGCGGCCTCACCACGAGCGAGTCCTCGTTGGCGGTCCGCTGGCGGCCCACGTCGGTGCGGCCGGCCTGCTCGACGATGCGGAGCGCCACCCGGCTACTCCTCGTAGCGGTATTCGCTGTCGCCGATCCGGATCGTATCCGCCATCCTCAGCCGCTCGGCCTGCTTGACCTGGCGTCCATTCAGGTAGGTGCCGTTCGTCGAGCCCATGTCCTCGAGGTACATGACGCCGCCGCGATCGAAGATGCGGGCATGCGCCGAGGAGGCGAAGGGGTCGTCCACGCGTATGTCCGCTCCATCGGAGCGGCCGAAGGTCACCCCCTCACCCACGTCGAATGACGTACCCGGCTTGTGCCCCATCGCGGCAATCACCTGAAGCCGGGGCGAGCCGCTCGGGCGCCCATCGGGCCTGCCGCGCTCGCGCCGCGCGGGTGACTGCACCTCAACCGGCTCGGCCGCGGCCGTGCCGCCGCCGTACCGAGAGAGGTCGCGCATGGCGCTCCGTACGACCCACAGCAGGAAGAGGTAGAGGACGACGAGGAAGCCGAACTTGAGCGCAACGGCAAGCGGCTCGTCCATGTCCTAGTCGAGCTCGAAGGTCAGGTCCGTCACGCCGATGGTGATCTGATCCCCGGCGTTCAGCGGCTGGTTGTCGACACGCCGGCCGTTGACCTTGATCCCGTTGGTGGAGCCGAGGTCGACGATCTGCCAGCCGCCGTTGTCACGCCGAAGCTCGGCATGACGGCGCGACACGTTGGGGTCCTGAAGGACGATGTCGGCCTCGCGGCTGCGCCCGACGACGACCCGGCTGCCGCTGAGGACGTTGCGACGGCCGCCGCCGACGAGCAGCGCCTGACGGCGATCCTGTGCCGGCTCCAGCCGGCGCGCATCCTTGCTCGGCGAGTAGACCATCGTGTGGCCGAAGTCGCCTGCCGACGGCGCGGCGGGCTGGGGACCTTGCGCCTGCTGCTCCTCTTCCGGCGGCGCCAGCAGCTGAGCCTGGATGCCGAACTCGCCGAGGTCGAGCCGCTCGTCGGTATGGAACTCCACCTGCGGGCGCGTCGAGAGCGCGAACGACTCCTGGCGGGCGTGCTCGAGGAGGTAGTCGGACAGCTCCTTGCGCAGCGCGGGCTCGTAGCTGGCGAACTGGCCGCGGTCCTGCGGCGACAGGAACACGCGGTAGTGATTCGGCACGTAAACGCGCGAGACGGAGACCATCTGGTTGTCCTCCATCTCCTTTGCGAGCTTGTGGGCCAGCTCCACGGGCTGGACGCTCGTCCTGAAGGCGCGCCCGAACGCGCCCTCGACGAGCCCTCCGAGCTTCGCCTCCAGGTTGCGCAACATGCTCATCCTGCCCTCGCAGAGTAGTCCTAAGCCGTGGTCACTCGCGGCGGACGCCAGGGCTCGCGCATACCCGTCGTGTGGAACGTGACAAGCACCACGAGCGCAGCCATGACGCTGCCCGCCACGGCGCCGCGCGCGTGGTCCACTGCCACGTCCGCGGCGAGCACGTCGCCCAATGCCACATGGGCCGCGATCAGCGCCGCGGCGCAGAGACCGCCCCCGAGCAGGTCCAGGGCGAGCCAGCGTCCGCGAACAACCAGCGGCAACACCGCCGCGCCCGTGGCCCAGACCAGAGCGGGCGCCAACGCGGGCGTGGTCACCAGCGGCTGGAGCGCGTCCGAGATGGCGGCCGAGATCGAGCCCTCCCAGGTCGAGCGCGCCAACGTCCCGTCCGGCGACCCGAACAGCAGCACCTTTCCGCTGAGCGCCTCGCCGAGCAGGAGCCACCACAGTCCCGCCGCCGCGAGGCCTGCGCGCCGGGTCGTCGTGGAAGCGAGGGACGCGATCCCGATGAAGGCCGGAGCCAGCGCGATAGTGCCGAGCAGCGGCGCGATAACCGGGAGCGACCAGGCGACGCCGGCGCGCGGAAGCAGGAAGGGCACCGGCGCGGCGGCCGCCGCAATAAGCAGAGCGGTGCCCTGCTTGTCCGCCTCTGGGGACACGAGCCATGCGCAGACGCCCATCACGGCGAGCAGCCAGCCGATACGCGGAAGCAACGCCGTGACGGCCGCGGCCAGGCCCGCGGCGGCGAATGGCGAGAACGAGGGGTCGGGGCCCAGCGCCAGGATGCAGGCGAGGACCAGGGCGCCCGCGCCGAGCCCGGCCGCAATGCGCTCCGGGACCCGCGGCCGGCGGCGCACCTCGGCGGCGACAGGGTCTATCCCCGCACCCGGCACCGGCATCGCGGCCGCGTCGTCTGAGCGGGCGCGCCCGAAGATGGAGCGGCGGCGCGTCGTCGTGGCCAGACCGACGCGGCGCAGCGTTTCCGGCTCCACGAGACCGCCCTCGTCGGTGAGCTGCTTCTCCGCGGCATCCAATTCGGCGCGCACCACAGCGGGGCGGGGCCGCAGCGCAGGGTCGATGTCGAGCGCCTCGTCCACGACGTCGCAGAGCCCTGCCGGCAGATCGCCCCTCACCGCCGCGAGCGACGGCAGCGGGCGGCCGAGGCGGCGGGCAGTGGCGGCCGGTCCGGCGGCCTTGACGGGGTTGGTCCCGGTCCACGCTTCGTAGAGGGTGAGGGCCAGGGCGTAGACGTCGCAGGCGGGCGTCACACGGGCGCCCTCGGCCTGCTCGGGCGCCATGTAGGCGAGCGTGCCGACGATGTCCCCGGTTCGAGTGAGCGCGTCTCCGGTGGCCACGTGGGCTACGCCGAAGTCGGCGAGTTTTGCGAATCCGGCTCCTGCGGCCGGCTCGGCCAGGACCATCACATTCCCCGGCTTTACATCGCGGTGGATCACTCCCCGTGCGTGCGCATGCTCGAGCGCCTCGCACAGCGCGACCCCGATGCGGGCGACGTCGCGGTCGGAGATCGCGCCCGCCTTGGTCAGCTCCGCAAGTGTTCGGCCCCGAACGAGCTCCGAGACCAGGTAGACGTCGTGCTCGTCCGAGGCCAGCTCATAGATCCCGACGATCCCGGGATGGTTGAGGCGCGCGGCTGCCCGCGCCTCCCGCTCGACCCGCTCGCCGGAGTCCCGCTCCCGCGGGATGACCTTCACGGCCACCTCGCGCTCCAGCTTCTCGTCCCAGGCAAGCCATACAACCCCGAACCCTCCGGCTCCAAGGCGGCGTTCCATCCGGTAGCGGCCCAGGATGAGGCGCGCACCGGAGTTTCCGGATAGCTGTTGTGTAGGGTCAGAGCCTCCCAGGGGAAGCGTGCCCGCCTCGTCCGTGAAGCCTGTTTCGGAACGTCTCATGCCAGTTTCGTGTTCGGTTTCGGGCGAGCGCGTCCTGCCCCCCGTTCATACTCCCACCGACGCGCGCACGAGACGCGCACTGCGCTAGGAGCGATTCGCCTGTCCTTCCTGGACGAACCCGACGAGCCCGTACGTCGACCGACGCGCCGCCCGCGTCGCGGTCCTTCCACTGACCGCCAGACGCTAATGGTGCGCCGCACCATAGCCATCGGCGGCGCGATTATCTTGTTCATCCTGATCGTGCTGCTCTTCCGGGGTTGTCTGGACGCCCGCAAAGAGCGCGCAATGGAGGACTACGTCCGGGACTCGAACGAGCTCGTCGGCCTCTCCAAGGCGGAGAGCCGGAGGCTGTTCGATGTGCTCCGCTCCCCGGAGGGCCAGGACCAGGCGGTCGACCGGCAGAACCAGGCGAACGAGCTCCGGGTGGACTCGGCCACACTCGTCGATCGTGCGAACGACCTCGACGTGCCCGACGAGCTCTCGGAGGCGAACGGCTTCTTCGTGGAGAGCCTCCAGCTCAGGCGGGACGCGCTGAACGTGGTTGCCGAGGAGCTGCCGGGCGCGCTCGCGCAGGAGGAGCGCCGCCAGAGCACAGCGCGGATCGCGCAGATGATGCAGGTGTTCCTGGCCAGCGACGTGCTCCTCAAGAGCCGCTTCAGGCCCATCCTGAGCGGAGCGCTCGAGAAGGAGGACATCAACGCTCAGGTGCCGAGCAACGGCTCGCTGACGTTCGTCGAGAACCTCGACTGGCTCCAGCCCGACTTCGTCGCCGACCAGATCGCCGGGATCCGCGGGTCGGGCGGCAGCGCGGCCCCGGGCCTCCACGGCAACGGCCTCGGCACGGTGTCGCTCGGCGGCGTAGCGCTCACCCCCGGCGCGTCCGCCACCGTTCAGCTGACGGGTGACACGGCCTTCGACGTTCAGGTGCTCAACCAGGGCGACAGCACCGAGACCGACGTGGTCGTGACCGTGACCGTGGGACAGGGCGCGGATGCGATCGATCTCGAGGAGACCCTCCCCGAGATCGCCGCCGGCGAGCAGAAGTCGGTGAGCATCCCGCTCTCAGAGCAGCCGCCGACGGGACAGAACGTGCCGATCACCGTCCGCGTCAAGGCGGTGCCGGGCGAGAAGGTCACGGACAACAACGAGGGCGAGTTCACGGTCATCTTCACACGCTGATCCCGCTGACTACCCTGGCCACCGTGGACGACCTCAGCTCGACGCAGGGCATCGTGGCGCTGGCAGCCGCGGGCGTCGGGCTGGTCGCCTTCATTTGGGTGATCGTGCTGAGCGTGAAGCTACGCCGCGTGCGCGCCGCCCAGCGAACGGTCCTCGGGGGGGAAGAGGCCGATCTGGTCGCACACGCCGCGTCGCTCCAAGAAGCCTTCAGCCAGCTGCGCGACTGGGTCGAGGAGGTCGCCTCCGGCCTCGAGGGGCGGGTCAACGGAGCCGAGCGCCGGATGGACGGCTGCATCGCGCACACCTCGGTGATCCGGTACGACGCGATGAACGAGCTCTCCGGTCAGCAGTCGAGTACGGTTGCGCTGCTCGACGAGCGCCAAACGGGAGTCGTGATCTCGTCGATCCTGCACCGCGACCAGGCGCGCCTGTACGTGAAGCGGGTGCAGGATGGCAACCCTGAGTACGAGCTCTCGCCCGAGGAGCAGCAGGCGGTCGAGACGGCCATAGAAGGCACGCCCGCAGGGGCCTGATGCGGGTCGCCTATCTGGGCCCCGAGGGCACGCACAGCGACGAGGCCCTGCGCGCCTCCGCGCCTCCCGAGACGGAGGCGATCCCGTACCCGACGATCTACGACGCGGTCATGGCCGTCCAGGAGGGCGCCGCCGAGCGCGCCCTGGTACCTATCGAGAACGCGTTGGAGGGAAGCGTCGCTGTCACGCTCGACACGCTCACCGTCGACGCCGACCGGGTGCGGATCCAGGCCGAGGTCGTTCACCCGATCCATCACTGCGTAGTGGCCCGCGAACGGGTCGACCTGTCGCAGGTCGCCCGGGTCGTCTCGCACCCACAGGCGACCGCGCAGTGTGCCCGCTTCCTGCGCGAGCGGCTGCCACATGCCGAGCACGTGAGCGCGCCCTCGACGGCCGACGCGGTGCTGACGGTCTGCCGCGCCGATGACGGCAGCGTCGCGCTCGGCTCGGGCCTCGCGGCCGAGCTCTACGGCTGCCAGATCGTGGCGGCGAATGTCGAGGACCACCCCGACAACGTCACCCGCTTCGTCTGGCTCGCGCCGGCAGCTGAGGTTGGCGAGGCGGGCGAGGAACCGAAGACGTCAATCGTCTTCTGGGGCGGCGGCGACCAGTCGCCGGGCTGGCTCGTGGACGTTCTCAGCGAGTTCGCGGGGCGCGCCGTGAACCTGACCAGGATCGAGTCGCGCCCGCGCCGGACCGGGCTGGGTCACTACTTCTTCTTCGTCGACATCGAGGGGGCGGAGGCCGACACTGCGATCGCGGACGCCCTCGACGCGGTCCGCGCCCACGTCGGCGAGCTGCGGGTACTGGGGTCTTACGGACGGCCGCTCTGGCTACACTGAGCGCACCGTGGCAGTTCGCGCGAGCGTGTCCTACACGACCGAGCCGGGTGACGTAGAACCAGGCCTTGTCGTCGCGCTGCCCGGGGCCGGCCGGCCTGAGCAGCGCGCCACGTCTTCCGGCCGGGTGCTGGTCCTGAACGCGTCGTACGAGCCGATCAACGTCTGCACGGTTCGGCGCGCCGCCGTCCTGATCCTCAAGAACCGCGCCGAGATCCTCGAGAAGGGCGACTGGGCGCTCCACTCGGAGAGCATGACCCTTGACCGCCCGGTCGTGATCCGGCTGCTCAGCTACGTCCGCATCCCGCGCGACGCTCACCGTCGCAAGATCACCCGCCGGGCGGTGTTCGCGCGCGACCGCTGGACCTGCCAGTACTGCGGCCACGAGCGCGGCAACCTCACGGTGGACCACGTGATCCCGCGCTCCAAGGGCGGGGCATCGACCTGGGACAACATCGTCACCTGCTGCGCGCCGTGCAACCGGCGCAAGGGCGATCGCCTGCCGAAGCAGGCGAACATGGTCCCCAACCGCGCGCCGAGGGCGCCCAACCCGGCGATCTTCATCCACGTCGCCACCCCGACGATCCCTGCGGCCTGGGAGCAATACCTCGTGGTGGCCGCCTGATGCAGGAGCCGCCCCCGCGACCGGGGGACGTAGCGCCATACATCGAGGACGACCGGCCCGCCACGCTCGGCGACATCAAGAGCCTCCGCCGCTGGCTGATCGTCACCGCGGTGTGGGCCGTCGCGGCCACCGCGCTCGGCGTGATCGCACTGATCCAGGCGAACAAGAACGACGAGGAGGGCCGGACCCAGTCCGCGTCAGACCTTGCCCGCGTCCAGAAGAACCTGAACAGCCGGATCGACGACCTCCAGT
>JBKPME010000132.1:0-23407 GCA_046731915.1 Actinomycetota bacterium | reverse complement strand
GATCTCGACATCCTCCGTGCCCGGCTGGTAGAGCTGGATGAACAGGCCGTTGGCGGGGCCGCCCTTGTGGTACTGGCCGGTCGAGTGCAGGTAGCGCGGCCCATATCCGAACGTCGTCGCGCATTTCGTGCGCTCACGCAGCGCGGCCCGAAGCTCCCTGGCTGCGTCGTCGTATTCCTCAGACAGGGTCAGGTACCCGAGGATCGCGATGTACTTGGGTGGCGCGGCGCCCGCGAGGAGCTCGTCGAGCGAGCCCGGGTCCTCATCCGGGAGGCCCTCCTTCAGGATCCGCGCCGTGTTGTCCTTGGCCTCCTGCACGTTCGGCTGGTCGAAGCTGTTGATCCCGAGCGCCCAGCCGACCACCGCGGTGGCGAACTCGGCGAAGAAGAAGATTCGCCCGAGGTCCGAGGAGCCGCCGGTGATCCTGCCCGTGACGGTGGGGTGCCCGGCCCGGCCGAGCGTCTCGATCGCGGCGTCCAGCTCCTCGTCCGGTTCGTCCTCGTTGCGCAGGTATGCGAATACGCGGTCGTCGCCGTAGACGTCGGGGTCGCCGAGCGGCTCGTCGGCAACGGGCAGAATGCCCCTGCCCTCCTTGCCTGTGGACTCGGCGATCAGCTGCTCGACCCAAAGGCCGAAGCTCGAGATCGGCTCCGAGACCACGAACGTGAGCTTGTCGCGGCCCCGCAGGGCGAGCTCTCCTTCCAGGCAGCCGAGCCACAGGCCCGAGTTGGACTGCGGCGAGTCGTACTGGGCGCAGTTCTGCTCGGCCACCTGGGCCCGATGCAGCATCGCCTCGACGTTCACGCCCATGAGCGCCGCCGGGACGAGCCCGAAGTAGGAGAGCACCGAGTAGCGCCCGCCGATATCCGGGTCGTTCTCGAACACGTGGCGGAAGCCGCGCTCGCGCGCGATGTCGACGAGCGGGCTGCCCGGATCGGTTACCGCGCAGAAGCGCGAACCGTCGCCACCGGTGCGCTCGTAGAAGTAGTGCATGTGCGAGAGCGTCTCGACCGTGCCGCCCGACTTCGACGACACGATGAAGAGCGTCTTGTCGAGATCGATCGCGCGCTCGGTCGCGAGCACCGTGCCGGGATCGGTCGAGTCGAGCACGTGCAGCCGCATGCCGCCCGGCACGTCGCCGTACGAGCGCCTGATCACCTCGGGCCCGAGGCTCGAGCCGCCCATCCCGAGCAGCACCGCGTGCTCGAGGCCGTCGGCCTTCGCCTTCTCCGCGAACTCGTGCAGCTCACCAGCGTGCTCGAGCATCTTTTCGCTGATGGTCAGCCAGCCGAGCCGGTTACCGATCTCCGCCACGCCGGGCCCGCCCCAGAGCGACTCGTCGCGCGCCCAGACGCGCCCGGCGACCTTCTCCGCCTGGGCCCTGTCGACACGCTCGATGATCGGCGGCTCGAGCTCCTCGGGAAGCACCGACTTGAGCGTCTTGGGCCGTGAGGTGACGATCCCCTCGCGCGTCAGCTCGATGCCTCCGATCAGCTCGTCGAAGGGCTCGACGAATTTGTCGATGCCCTGCTGGAGCAGCGTCGCGGTCACATCGGCCATGTCGATGCCCGCGTCGGCGAGCCGCTTGAGGTCCTCGGACGGGTCCTGGTCCGCCGTCGGCCCGGCCACCTCGAGCCCCTCGGCGCAGGCGAGGAGGGTGGGCATCGGCATGGTGTTCACCGTGTTGGGCGCCACGAGCGAGCCGACGTACTTGGTCTCGGGATAGAGGGGGTCTTTCACGCCCGTCGAGGCCCACAGCGGGCGCTGCACCGGTGCGCCCGCGTCACTCAGCGCGGCGAAGCGCTCGCCGCGGAAGATCTCCTTGAAGCGCACGTACGCGGCGCGGGCGTTCGCGACCGCCGCGATGCCGCGCAGGTCTTCGCGTCCCAGGGCTGCCAGCCGCTTGTCGACCTCGGTGTCGACACGCGATACGAAGAAGCTGGCGACCGAGTGCATGTCGAGCGACTCGCTCGCCTCGTGGCGGCGCTCCATGCCGCGGATGTAGGCCTCGGCGATCGCCGAGTACGACTCCACCGAGAACAGCAGCGTCACGTTCACGTTGATGCCGCTGGCGATCGTCTCTTCGATCGCCGGAACACCGGCCTCCGTGCCCGGGATCTTGATCATGAGGTTCGGGCGGTCCACGCGCTCCCAGTACTCGCGGGCCTGCTTGATCGTCGCCTCGGTGTCGTGCGCGAATCCGGGCTCGACCTCCAGCGACACGAAGCCGTCGCCGTGATCGGCCTCCTCCCAGACGCCCCGGAGCACATCGCACGCGAGTTGCACGTCGAGGATCGCGATCTCGTCGTAGATCGCGCGGGCGTCCATGCTCTTGCCGGCCAGCTCCTCGATCTGCTCGTCGTAATCGGTCGAGCCGAGGATCGCCTTCTCGAAGATCGCCGGGTTCGATGTGACGCCCCGGAGCGAGAGCTCGCGCTCGAGGCGCTCCAGCTCACCCGACGTGATCAGGCTGCGCCGGATCTGGTCGAGCCACACGCTCGTCCCCGCGGCGGTCAGCGCCGCGAGCCTCTCGTTAACTCCTGCTCCGACGCTCACCGCTGAACTCCTTTCAGGTATGGGCGGACACGCGCTCGACCACCGCTCGGGCTCGCTCGGCCACGTTCTCCGGCGTGAAGCCGAAGTGCTCGTAGAGGGCGGGCTGCGGGGCGGATGCGCCGAAGGTGGTCATCCCGATCGAGTCCCCATCCTCCCCCACCCAGGTACTCCAGCCAAGGGGCGAGGCCGCCTCGACCGACACGCGGGCGCGAATCTCCGGCGGGAGGACGCTGTCGCGGTAGTCCTGGTCCTGCTCGGCGAAGCGGTCGAGGCACGGGGCGGACACCACGCGCGTGGCGATCCCGCCCTCCTCGAGCAGCTCCGCGGCGCCCACGCAGATGTGCACCTCGGAGCCGGTCGCGATCAGAATCAGGTCAATGTCGTCACCTGCTGCCTCGCGCAGCACGTACGCGCCGCGGTCGATCGCGTCGTCCGGGATGTCGTCGGGATTCACGATCGGAAGCCCCTGGCGCGTGAGTACGAGCACGGTCGGCGTCTCCGTCTGCTCCAGCGCGAAGCGCCAGCCAAGGGCCGTCTCGTTCGCGTCGCCGGGGCGGACGGCGTAGATGTTCGGCTGCGCGCGCAACGTGGCGAGCTGCTCGACGGGCTGGTGGGTGGGCCCGTCCTCGCCCAGGCCGATCGAGTCGTGCGTGAACACGTGGATGGTCGGGACCTCCATCAGCGACGCGATCCGCACGGCCGGCTTCATGTAGTCGAGGAAGTTGAAGAAGGTCGAGCCGAATGCACGCAGACCGTGGAGGACGAGCCCGTTCACGATCGCGCCCATGCCATGCTCGCGGACGCCGTAGTGCACGTTGCGGCCGCTGTAGTCGCCGCACGTCACCGAGCCCCCGTCCTCGATCTCGGTCAGCGTCGACGGCTCGAGGTCGGCCGAGCCGCTGATCAGGTTGGGGACCTGCTCGGCTGCCCACTGGATCACCTGCGACGAGGCCTTGCGCGTGGCGACGTTGCCGTCGTCGGGGTTGAAGCGCGGCACACCGGAATCCCAGCCGTCCGGCAGCCGGCCTTGGATGATCAGCTCGAGCTCGGCGGCGGCCTCCGGGTCGGCGTCGCGGAAGGCGGCGAGCCGCTGATCCCACTCCTCCGCGAGCTCCTTCCCGCGCTCGGCGGCCTCCTTGAACGGCTCGCGCGCCTCCTCGGGCACGTAGAAGGTCTTGTCGGCCGGCCAGCCGTAGACCTCCTTCGTGGCCTTCACCTCGTCCTCGCCGAGCGGCGAGCCGTGCGCCTGGTAGGTGTCCTGCTTGTGCGGGGCGCCGTAGCCGATATGCGACCGCACGATCACGAGCGAGGGCCGGTCCTCCACGGCCTTCGCCTCCTCGGTGGCGCGCTCGAGCGTCTCCACCGAGAGGTCCTCGCCCACGTCCTGCACGTGCCAGCCGTATGCCTCGAAGCGCTTGCCGACGTCCTCGCTGAACGCCCTGTCCGTCGGGCCTGAGAGCTGGATGTGGTTGTTGTCATAGAAGACGATCAGCCTGCCGAGGCCAAGATGGCCGCAAAGCGAGCAGGCCTCGGAGCCCACACCCTCCTGGATGTCGCCGTCGCTCGCGATGACGTAGGTGTGGTGGTCGATCAGCTCCTGGTCGCCGCTGTTGAAGCGGGCGGCCAGCATGCGCTCGGCGAGCGCGATGCCCACCGACATGGCGATGCCCTGGCCGAGCGGGCCGGTCGTAGCCTCGATCCCGGGCGCGTGGTGGTACTCGGGGTGGCCGGCCGTTGGGCTGCCGAGCTGGCGGAAGTGCTCGAGGTCGTCGAGCGTGACGCCGTATCCCGACAGGTAGAGGGTCGAGTAGAGCAGCATCGACGCGTGGCCGGCGGAGAGGATGAAGCGGTCGCGGTTGAACCATTCGGGGTGGTCCGGGCTGTGCTTCATGGCCCGCGTGTAGAGCATGAAGGCGAGTGGGGCGAGCGCCATGGGCGTGCCCGGATGGCCGGACTTCGCCTTCTCGACGGCGTCCATCGACAGCGTCCGGATCGTGTTGATGGAGAGCTCGACGGTGCCGTCCGTGCTGGTCGTCATTCGATCCCTTCGGTAGTCGTGGCCTTCGAATGGTCAGTATCGCGGTCCCGCGCGAGCTCAAGCCTTGCGAGGACCCCCGCGCCTATCACGCCGGCGTCGGCGCCGCCCTCGGCAAGCTGTACGGA
Source organism: Actinomycetota bacterium (assembly GCA_046731915.1). Classification (GTDB taxonomy): domain Bacteria; phylum Actinomycetota; class Thermoleophilia; order Solirubrobacterales; family Thermoleophilaceae; genus JACVRW01. The sequence continues at coordinate 18,688 of JBKPME010000132.1, read as the reverse complement.
GACCCGCTTCCAGAGCGCGGGCAGGGCCCGGACGCTCGCCTCCTGGACAGCGCGGTCGAGGAAGTGGTGCGACTCGCGCGAGAGCCCGCCGCCGATCGCGAGGCGCGACGGCTCGAAGACGTTGACGTAGTTCGCGATCCCGATCCCGAGCATGCGGGCGAAGTTGTCCATCAAGAGCAGCGCATCGGGGTCCCCCGCGTCGACGGCGTCGACGATGTCGTGGGTGGACACCTTTCCGTCGGACCCGGCGCGCTTCGCGAACGGGCTCTCGGGCCTGTCATGCGCGAGCTCGGAAGCGTCGCGCTCGAGCGCCTGGGCGGAGCAGTACGCCTCGAGGCACCCGCGGTTCGGGCAGTTCCCGGGACAGGGCGGGCCGTCGGCGTTGATCGTCAGGTGTCCCAGCTCGGCGCCCAGCCCGTGCGCTCCGCGGAACGCCATGCCGTCGATCACCGCGCCGCCGCCCACGCCGGTGCCAAGCGTGAGCATCACCAGGTTGGGCTCGCCAACGATGTGCGCCTCGGCCAGTGCCGCGCAGTTGGCATCGTTGTCCACGAATACCGGCACGTCGAAGCGGCGGCCGAGTTCCGCGCGCAACGGTACGCCCATCAAGGGGATATTCACGCTCGTCTCCACCGTGCCGGTGGCGAACTCGAGCTGCGACGGCACGCCGACGCCGATCGCTTCGGGGTCCCCGGCTGTGCGCATCACCTCGTGGACGGCGTGCTCCACCCCGTCGAGCAGCGCTTCGGCGCTCTCCTTAAGCGTGGGGTGCTCAGCTCCGTGGCTCGCGGTCACCCCGTCAACGGCGGCGACGGCGACCTTGGTGCCTCCTACGTCTACTCCCAGGAACACGCAGCATTCCTATTCTCCGGGAACCGGCCCTGCAAGCTTCGCGGATTACGCCGCGGCGCGGTGGGACGGCTCCTTCAGGCCCCGGCCGGGGCAAGCCGCTGGCCGAACACGCCAACCGCTCCTAGGATGGCCGCTTCACGTGGCCGATTCCCGGACGGGCAGAGCTTCTTCATGAGCGTGATGGCGAGCTTGAATCGCTCCGGGCGACGCTTGCCGAGGCCGCCGAAGGGACGGGCGGCTCGCATTGGTCGAGGGGCCGGCCGGGATCGGGAAGAGCCGCCTCCTCGCTGAGCTCCGCTCCGCAGCCGCGGAGGAGGACGTGCGGGTGCTCGCGGCTCGCGGGAGCGAGCTCGAGCGCGAGTTCCCGTTCGGCGTGATGCGCCAGCTGTTCGAGCCGCCTCTCACCGACGCGGAGCTCCGCGAGCGCTGGCTTGCAGGGGCGGCGAAGCCGGCGCGGGCAATCTTCGAGGCGGCCGAGTTGGGCTCGGGCGGTATCGGCACGGATGCCTCCTTCGCCGCTCTTCACGGCCTCTACTGGCTCACCGCAAACGTGGCCGCGGATGGTTCGCTCATGCTCTCGGTCGACGACCTGCATTGGTGTGACCGGCCTTCGCTCCGCTTCATCGCCTACCGGCCGGACCGCTCTGGGAGCAGACGATCGCCCAGGCGCACCGGAACGGCTCGCTCTTCTCGCAGCTGTCAATCAGCCTCTGGAACGGCGCCTTTATGCTCGCGCGCGGCGCCCTCGCCGACGCCGAGGAGTCCCTCACCGCCAACCTGGCCGAGACCGAGCTGTACGGCATCAGGGTGCCTCAGGCGGTGGCGTACACGAACGGCTTCCTTGCCGGCGCGCGACTCGACGTGGGCGATATCGAGGGCGCGCGCCGCGCCCTCGAGGACGCGACGGTCACCGAGGGAGATACCGCACACGGCACGAACTTCGTGCGCCGCACGCTCGTCGGCATCCACCTCGCCGAGGGGAAGGGCGAGGCCGCCCTCGTGGCAGCGGAGGACTACGAGCGGCATGCACAGCGAACGCGGAACCCGGCCTGGGGCGCCGTGGCGCTCCCTGAAGGCCCAGGCGCTCGCCATGCTCGGCCGCCGTGACGAGGCGGTCGCGCTCGCCCGCGAGGAGCTCGAGCTGGCTCGCGCGTGGGGCGCGCCCACCGGGCTCGGGCGATCACTGCGCGTGCTCGGCGAGCTGCTTGGAAAGGACGGGATCGCGGAGCTGGAGCAGGCGGTGGAGCTGCTGGAGGCGTCAGACCAGCGCCTGGAGCGGGCGAGGGCTCTCGCGGCGCTCGGAGCCGAGATCCGCCGTGCGCGGCGGCCGAGCGACGCGCGCGAGCCGCTGCGCCGGGCGCTCGAGATCGCGGAGGTGGCCGGCGCGAAGGCGCTCGAGGAGCACGTGCGCTCCGAGCTCTACGCCACGGGCGCCCGGCCGCGCACCACCGCGCTCGACGGCGTGGAGTCCCTTACGGAGCGCGAGCTGCGCGTTGCCACCCTCGCGGCGGATGGCCAGACCAACCGCGACATCGCCCAGACCCTGTACGTGACGCCGAAGACGGTCGAGGTGCACCTGAGCAATGCGTACCGAAAGCTCGGGATCGGCTCCCGGCGCGAGCTGCCCACGGCCCTGGCGGCGTATGGGTCGATTCCCCAAATATCGGGGGTGCTCTCGGGGTCTCCCTCGATGCGAAAGGGGCGTCCCGAGCCGATGCTGGGCCCATGCTCATTTCTCATGCAACTACCTTTTCTGAACTCCAGTCGCGGATCCACGGCCAGGTCCTCACCGAGGACGACCAGGCCTGGGACGCGTCGCGCCAGACCTTCAACCTGACCCACGACCAGCGTCCGGCAGCGCTCGTCCGCGTAGCCAACGCCGACGACGTGGCCGAGACGGTCCGCTACGCCGGTCGTCGCGGCCTGCGGATCGCCCCGCAGTCCACTGGTCACAACGCCGGCCCGATCGAGGGCCTCGAGGAGTCGCTCCTCCTGCGCACCGACGCGCTCCAGGAGGTCACGATCGACGTTGCGGCCCGGCGCGCCCGCGTGGGCTCGGGCGTCCGCTGGGCGGCCGTCTCCGACCCCGCGTCCGAGGCCGGCCTCGCGCCGCTGTCCGGCTCCTCGCGCGACGTCGGCGTCGCCGGCTACTCACTGGGCGGCGGCATGGGCTGGCTCGGGCGCAAGTACGGCCTGCAGACCAACGCGCTGACCGCGGTCGAGCTCGTCACGGCCGACGGCGAGCTGCGCCGGATCGACCACGACAACGAGACCGACCTGTTCTGGGCCGTGCGCGGCGGCGGCGGCAACTTCGGCGTCGTGACGGCGCTCGAGTTCGAGCTGTTCGCGGTGCCGGAGATCTACGCCGGCGCACTCTTCTTCCCCTACGAGCGGACCTCGGAGGTCCTGCACGCCTGGCACGACTTCGTGTCGGCGGACCTGCCGGACGAGATCACCACGGTGGGCCGCGTCGTGCAGATCCCGCCGCTCCCCGAGATCCCGGAGATCATCCGCGGCAAGTCGTTCACGATTCTCCAGGCCGCGTACCTCGGCAACGAGTCCGAGGGCGCGGACCTGATCCGGCCGTTGACCGACCTCGGCCCGGAGATGAACACGTTCGCCATGGTGCCGGCGAACGCGCTCGGCTACCTCGCGATGGACCCCGACGCCCCGATGCCTTACGCGGGCTCGTCGCGCATGATCAGCGACGTAGGCGCCGCGGGCATCGACGCGTTCGTCGAGACCGCCGGCCCGGGCTCAGGGTCGACGCTCGCCAACATCGAGCTGCGCGCGCTCGGCGGCGCCCTCGGCCGCCGCACGCCGGGCCACGGCGCTCGCGCGACGATGGACGGCGACTACCTGATGTTCGCCGTCGGCGGGGTGTTCTCGCCGGAGCAGTACGGCGAGGTACTCGGCCAGGCCGAGGCCGTGTCCGCCGCGCTCGCGCCCTGGGACTCCGGCACGCGCTACCTCAACTTCGAGGAGGGCAAGGTGGACGCGCGCGTCTTCTTCGACGAAGACACTTGGCGCCTCCTCCGCGCGCTGCGGACGGAGTGGGACCCCAGGGGCCTCTTCCTCGCGAACCACGAGATCAAGGACTCGTAGCGGGGGATCCCGACGCGGCGTGGCTCCGGAATTCGAGCGGAGCCACGCCGCGCTGGCGCTTGAAGGCCTTGCTGAACGCGAACTGGTCGCCGAAGCCGAGCCTGGCGGCGATCTCCTTGATCGAGAGGTCGCTGAAGCGGAGCAGGCGGGCGGCCTCGAGGATGACCCGGTCGAGGATCAACTGCTTGGTGGTCCGCCCGGTCAGCCTCGTGAGCAGGCGTGACAGCGTTCCGGTGGTCACGCCGAGCTCGGCGGCGTAGTGGCCGGCCTCGTGGCTGACGGTGAAGTCGCGTTCGAGCAGCTCCTGAAACTGTTGGTGGAGCTGTAGGTCGGTGCGGCTCGCGCCGCCCTCCTCGAGCTGCCCCTCTCGCCAGCGCTGAGCCCACAGGAGGGCGGCGGCCAGAAGATGCCTGCGCAGCTCAGCCGACTCCGGCCCGGCCGGCCGCTCGACCTCCACCCGCAGCGCCTCGAGCAAGGCGTCGAATGGCGCGGCCTCCGGCTCGGGGACGTGCAGGGCGGTGCACGACTGGCCCGAGAAGAGCCAGCGCCGCGACCCAGTGAGCCAGTCGTCCTCGAAGCGCGCCACGACCGCGGTCACGTCATCGGCCTGCTGAAACTGGTGCACCTGCCCCTTGGCGATCAGGGTCAGCGTGTGAGGCCCGAACGCGACGGGCTCCCCGTCGATCACGTGCCGGCCGCTCCCCTCGCGGACCCAGATCAGCTCGTGGTAGGCGTGCCTGTGTGGCGCCCGCATCTGACCGTCATCGATGCTCGGAATGTGGAGTCCGATTACCTCGAGCGCTCCGGGCTCGGCGCGCAGATCGTCAACCGCGAGCTCGGTCATAACCCACATTGAAGAGAATCGGCGCATGAACCTCGACTCCTTCCCGCGCGAGTCTTTCCTGTTCGGCCCCTCGCCCGTTCATCCGCTCGAGCGCCTGACCGCTCATCTCGGCGGCGCGCAGCTATGGGCGAAGCGGGACGACTGCAACAGCGGGCTCGCGTACGGCGGCAACAAGACGCGCAAGCTCGAGTACCTGGTGGCCGACGCGCTGGCGAAGCGCTGCGACACGCTCGTGTCGATCGGCGGGGTCCAGTCGAACCACACCCGCCAGGTGGCGGCGGTCGCCGCGCGCAGCGGCCTCGGCTGCGTGCTGGTGCAGGAGAGCTGGGTCGATTGGCCCGACGTCGTGTACGACCGCGTCGGGAACATCCAGCTCTCGCGCCTGATGGGCGCGGACGTCCGGCTGGTCCAGGCGGGCTTCGGGATTGGCTTCAAGGAGAGCTGGGACCAGGCGCTCGCGGACGTCGAGGCGAGCGGCGGGAGGCCGTACGCGATCCCTGCGGGTGCATCCGACCACGAGCTGGGCGGGCTCGGCTTCGCGCGCTGGGCGCAGGAGCTGGCCGAGCAGGAGCGCGAGCTCGGCGTCTTCTTCGACACTGTGATCGTCTGCTCGGTCACCGGCAGCACGCAGGCCGGCATGGTCGCCGGGTTCGCCGCCCAGGAGACGGAGCGGCGGGTGATCGGGATCGACGGCTCCGCCAAGCCTGCCGAGACGCACGAGCAGGTGGCGCGGATCGCGCGAAGGACCGCCGAGCTGATCGGGGTCGGGCGCGAGCTGCGCGACGAGGAGGTCGTGCTAGACGACCGCTACCACGCGGGCACCTACGGCATCCCCGACGAGCAGACGCTCGAGGCGATGGGCACGGCGGCGCGCCTCGAGGGCATGATCACCGACCCGGTCTACGAGGGAAAGTCGATGGCGGGCATGATCGACCTCGTGAGCCGCGGCGAGGTCGAGAAGGGCTCGAACGTGCTCTATGCCCACCTGGGCGGCCAGCCGGCGCTCAGCGCGTACGCGGGACTGTTCCGCTGATGGCGGAGGACGTGGTGTAGCGCCGGCGTCCCACGAGACGAGGACGGCTCGGTGGTGGTCGGGTTGGACGTGACCGCGACCGCCGCCGGCAGCGGTGTTCCCATCGACCAGATCTATTTGCTGGGGGCTCGGGTACGAGCTGGCAAGATCAAGTCTCAGGTTTCTTCCGCACCGAGGAGGACGCCCTGGACGCGGTGAGCTCCCCATGATCCCCCCGGACACAGCCATCGGAACGGTCCGCCTGCGCGTGGCGGACGTCGAGGATCTGGCGACGTTCTACGAGCGCGTCATCGGCCTGCGCGCGCTCGAGCGCGATGGCGAGCTGGTACGCCTCGGACCCAAGGGCGGCGAGCCGCTGATCGAGCTCGTCTCCGCCCCGGGCGCGCCGGCGCCGCCGAGCTTCAGCACTGGGCTGTTCCACCTGGCGATCCTGGTGCCGGACCGCGCCGAGCTGGCGCGCTCGCTGCGACGCGTGGCGGAGGGCGGCTGGCGGCTAACGGGCGCTTCGGACCACCTCGTGAGCGAAGCCCTCTACCTCCAGGACCCCGAAGGGAACGGCATCGAGATCTACCGCGACCGCCCGCGCGAGCAATGGAACCGCGACAACGGCGAGCTGCGCATGGCGACGCTGCCGCTCGACCTCCAGAGCGTCTTGGACGAGCTCGAGTCCAGCGAGCGGGACCAGAACGGGATGGCTGCCGGGACGAGGATCGGCCACGTGCATCTCCGCGTGGCGGACATCCCTGCCGCCGAGGGCTTCTACAACGGCCACCTGGGCCTCGACGTCATGGTGCGCTCCTATCCCGGCGCCCTCTTCCTCGCAGCGGGCGGCTACCACCACCATCTGGGCCTGAACACGTGGCAGAGCGCGGGCGCGCCGCCTCCGCCCAAGGGCGCCCTGGGCCTGGACCGCTACGAGCTGGTGCTGCCGGACGAGGGCGAGGTGGATGCAGCGGCCGAGCGGCTTGGGGAGAGCGGGGATCCGATGCGGCTTGAGGAGGGCGTGCTGGCGACGGACCCGTCGGGGAATCGGGTGTTGCTCACGGCGCGCGCTTAGCGTTGGGCGTGCCGACCGGGTCCGGCGAACGACGGCATTGAAGGGCGGTTGACCAGGGGGTGTGCTGAATAACTGTCGCTATACGCCAGAAATACAGCACACCCCCCTTGTCACCCCCTCAATGCCGTAGTTCATAGGACCCGAGCCAGCACCATCCGCGTAGTCAGAACACCATGGAGTAGCCGCTCGGATCGCGCTCGGCCTCGCCATGGCCGCCGGCAGCCTCCAGGTGCAGTGGCATCACTCCACCGCCGTGGGCAGTTACAGCGCGGGCCAGCTGAAGGACGGCGTCAGGATGCCCGCCGAGGGACGCACCTTCTTCACCTGGGACCCGGTGCTCCGGCGCTCGCCCAATCGCGCCTGGCGGCGCTGGGGCAGCGACCGGCTCGTGCGTGTGGTGCTTCGTGTGGCGCGCGACTTCCGCGCCGCGCACCCGCGTGCGCCGCGGATGGCGATCGGCGACATCAGCCGACCGCACGGCGGCGACTTCGGGCCCCGCTTCGGTTACATCGGGCACGCGAGCCATCAGAACGGCCTCGACGTGGACGTGTACTACCCGCGTGCGGACGGCCGCGAGGTCGCGCCGGGAGGCGCCTCACAGATCGACCGAGCGCTCTCGCAGGCGCTCGTGAACCGCTTTCTGGCGGCGGGTGCCGAGGTGATCTTCGTCGGGCCGAACACGGGCCTCACGGGCCCGCCCGACCGGGTGCAGGCGCTCGTGCACCACGACAACCATCTGCACGTGCGGCTTCCGCTCGGCTAGATCGCGAGCCGCGGGCGCGGCGGGTGCGCGAACAGGCGCCAGAGCCCGGCCTCGGGCATCCGCTCGACCGACAGGCCGGCGGCCAGGCAGTCGCCCTCGAGCACCGAGACGAGCCGCGGCTCCGGGGGAAAGCGGCCGATCGCGACGACGTCGCGCATCCGGACGGCCACGGGGCGCTCCTCGATCCAGAGCACCACGACCGGCGGGACGGGCAGCGGCCGGCCCGAGCGCGGATCCGTGGTGGGAGGCGACTCGCGCAGCTCGACCTCGAGCGGCCCGCGGCTGATGGCCTTCGCACCCAGAAATGCCTGCACCATGCGCCGCTCGCCGATCACGCATCGACGGTAGGTGCGATCAGTGAGCTTCGCTCTCCGCCATGTGTCTATGGACGTGCCCCGCGGCCGTAGGGTGGGCGTCCATGAACCCGCTTCCCATCAGGGCTTTCGCGCCTGGACGCGTGAATCTGATCGGCGAGCACACGGATTACAACCATGGTCTTTGCCTGGCCTTCGCCATCGAGCTCGGCGTGAGGGTTACGGCCGAGCCCAGCGAGGGGAGCGCGATCGCCGCGCCGGGCCTCTCCGCCGGCGACCCCTATCTGCGCGGCGCGCTCGCCGAGCTGCGCGCCGCCGGCGTCGCGCTCCGGGGGTGCACGCTGGAGGTATCGAGCGACCTCCCCCAGCGCGCCGGTCTCGCGTCCTCAGCGGCGCTCTGCGTTGCGCTCGTGCTGGCGCTCCTGGAAGCAGCGGCAGCCGAGTCGCGCGCTCCTGTCGAGTTGGCCAAGCTCTGCTCCCGCATCGAGAACGTGCATACCGGGGCCGATACGGGCCTCCTCGACCAGCTCGCCTCGCTGCTCGGGCAGGCGGGCCACGCACTTCGACTGGACATGCGGACGCTCGAGGCCCAGCCCGTCGAGCTCGCGCTCCATGGGCATGCACTCGCCGTGCTCGACTCCGGGGCACCGCGGAACCTCGCCGCCTCGGGCTATAACGAGCGCCGCGCCGAGTGCCGCCGCGCGGCCCAGCTGGTCGGTGTGGAGTCGCTGCGCGACGCCACCAGCGGCGCGGGCCTTCCGGATCCACTCGCCCGGCGCGTGCGCCACGTCATCAGCGAGAACGCGCGCGTAGACGACGCGGTGGCAGCCCTGCGCGGCGGGGATATGGCCGCGCTCGGTGAGCTTCTCGACGCGTCTCACGCCAGCCTGCGCGACGACTACGAGGTGTCGGTACCGGAGGTCGAGCGCGCCGTCGCGGCCTGCCGGGCCGCCGGCGCTCTAGGCGCTCGCATCATGGGCGGCGGGTTCGGCGGCTCCGTGCTCGCGCTGTTCCCGCCCGACGCAGGCCTCCCCGAGGGAGCAATCCGCGTGAGTCCCGGTCCCGGCGCGCGCCTTCTCTGCTAAAACCACGACCCGTGGACCGCCGCCTCGCCTACCGCAACCTGCGCACCGGCCTGATCGCGGGGGCGATCGCGATCATCGTGTTCGCCCTCAGCTGGGTCGTCGGTCTCGTCTACTGATGGCCGACGAGGTCCGCGTCACCGACGCTGAGGCCGAGGAGGCCGGCGAGGCGATCCACCTCCCCGGCCCGTCCTACCAGCCCGTGGCGCTCGCGTTCGGGCTAACCCTGGCGATCACGGGCGTGGTGCTGTTCCCGGTGGTGGCGGTAATCGGGGGGGTCATCGTCGTCGTGACGCTCTACCTCTGGATCCGCGACACCCGCCGCGAGATCAAGGACCTCCCCCTCGAGCACTGAGCTACGTCCGCTCGGCCACGTCACGCGGCAGATCGGACGTTGCGCCGTCCTCGACCCAGCAGCGGACGATGTCGCGCATCGAGAGGACGCCGACCATCTCGCCGCCGTCCACCACCACGAGGTGGCGGAACCCGCCGCGGACCATCGCCTCGGCCGCGCGCTCGAGCGACCAGTCCGGTGCGGCAAAGGTGAGCTCGGGGGACAGGTGGTCACGCACCAGCTCGGCGTTCGGGTCTTGGCCCGCGCCCACCGACATCAGGAGGTCGCGCTCGGTGATGATCCCCGGCCCGGGCTGCTCCAGATCGATCACCACGGCCGCGCCGACCTTGCGATCCGCCATCGCCCGCGCCGCGTCGTGGAGCGTGCACCCCGGCGCGATGGTCACGACCGAGGTGCTCATGCCGGTCCGCACCTGCATAGGAGCCAATCTAACTGATGATCCAAGTGGAGAGAGCGTCCGTATTCCCTGATGTGCGGGCATCGACGGTCCAACGCCGGCGTGATCTCTACAGCGAGGCGCTCGAGGTGATCGCCCGCCGGCACGGGGACCCCGATCTCTCGCTCGCCACGGTCGCCCACGAGATCGCCACGAGCCGCCGCCAGCTCCAGCGCGCGCTGGCGGAGGTGGGTGGCACAAGCTTCAGCCGCGAGCTCCAGCGAGCCCGGATGGAGCGGGCCGCTCAGCTCCTGCTCGCGGGCTCATTGCCGGTCCAGGTGGTCGCCGGCGCCGTGGGCTACCGGCAGGCCGCTCAGTTCGCCAAGGTCTTCCGCCGCCACCACGGCGTTCCACCCTCCACGTTTCGGCGCTCCTCGGAGCAGCTAGCCGCTTGACTAGGGAATAAACTCGCCCGCCGTGACCGAGAGGGAGCGCGTTCAGGCGGACGAGGCCAAGGGCCCGCCCGAAGAGGACCCGCGGATCGCGGGCCAGAAGCACCCGGTCGCCCGCATGATCGGCGTCGGCGTGATCGCCTCGCTGGTCGGCATCGGGATCACGCTCTTGATCGACTGGTTCCCGGAGCCGGCGGCGACCTCGGCCGACAAGATCGACACGCTCTACGACGTCCTTCTGATCTGCTCGGTTCCGGTCTTCGTGCTCGTCATGACGATCGCGATCTACTCGGTCGTCCGCTTCCGCGCAAGGCCGGGCGACATGGGCGACGGCCCGCCGATCCACGGCAACACGCGGCTCGAGATCATCTGGGTGACGATCCCCTTCATCATGGTGACGGCGCTCGCGATCTACGGTTGGGTCACGCTCGACGACATCGAGGCCAAGCAGAAGAACGAGATGGTTGTGAACGTGACCGGGCAGCAGTTCACCTGGACCTTCGCCTACCCCTCCGAGAAGGTGCAGACGAAGGAGCTGGTCCTGCCGGTGAACCGCCCCATCGAGTTCAGGATCAAGACCAAGGACGTGATCCACTCCTTCTGGGTACCGCAGTTCAGGCTGAAGTCGGATGCCGTGCCCGGCCTCACCACGAAGATCCGCGTGACGCCCGACAGGGAGGGCAACTACGAGGTCGTCTGCGCGGAGCTGTGCGGCCTCGGGCACTCGACAATGCGCCAGTTCGTGCGCGTCGTGCCCGCCGGCCAGTTCCAGAGCTGGGTCAGCGAGCAGAAGCAGGCCGCGGGTGGCGGCGGTGGCGGTGGTGCCGCGACCGGCGGTGGCGGCGGTGGTGGGGGCGGCGGAGCCGCCGCGCCCAGCGGTGAGGAGCTCTTCACCTCCAACGGCTGCTCCGGCTGCCACACGCTCGCGGCCGCCGGCGCCACTGCAAAGGTCGGCCCCGACTTGGGCAAGCTGGGCAATGTGAGCGCAGCGTTCGTCGGGAAGTCGATCGCCGACCCGAATGCCGATGTCACCAAGGGCTACCAGCCGAACATCATGCCCCAGGACTTCGCCCAGAAGCTCTCTAAGGAGGAGCTCGATGCACTTGTGAAGTACCTTCTGGAGTCCCAGCAATGACGTTGACTCAACGCCTCTTCGCCCCTGGCTGGTACCGCGCCATCCTCGGCACGGTGCTCGGCTTCGCGCTCGGGCTCACCATCGTCGTGGTGGTCCGCTCGCTCTACGGCTGGGACCCAGTCTTCAACTGGAACGCGATCATCACGGTGGGCGCGCTCATCGCCGCCCCGCTCGGCTATCTGATCGGGATCGGCTGCTTCGACTACTGGTTCCGCTGGGCCTCCGGCGCCCCCACCATTCCCGAGGACCACTCGGGCCACGGCGCCTACAGCTGGCGCGACTACTTCCGCGTGAACACCGATCACAAGGTGATCGGCATCCAGTACATCTGCACCACCTTCTTCTTCTTCATCGCCGGCGGCCTGATGGCGATGCTGATGCGCGCGGAGCTTGCCCAGCCCGGCACGCAGTTCGTGGACCCGAACACCTTCAACGGGCTGTTCTCGGTGCACGCCTCGATAATGATCTTCCTATTCATCATCCCGGTGTTCGCCGGGATCGCGAACTTCGTGATCCCGCTGATGATCGGCGCGCCGGACATGGCGTTCCCGCGCCTCAACGCGCTCTCGTACTGGATGCTCCCCGTAGGCGGCGTGATGATGCTGTCCTCGTACTTCGCCGAGGGCGGCGCGTTCGCCACCGGCTGGACGGCCTACGCCCCACTCTCGACCGACACGCCGCTCGGCCAGCAGTTCTTCACGCTCGGGGTGCAGTTCGCGGGCGCGTCGTCGATCGCGACCGCGCTGAACTTCCTGGTCACGATCATCACGATGCGAGCGCCCGGCATGACGTTCTGGCGCATGCCGCTGCTGGTCTGGGCGAACTTCACGACGTCGCTGCTCGTCGTGATCGCCACGCCGTTCATCGCCGGCTCGCAGTTCTTCGTCCTGCTCGACAGAACGATCGGGACCCACTTCTTCGACGTGAGCCAGGGCGGCGACGTGCTCATGTACCAGCACGTGTTCTGGTTCTACTCGCACCCGGCGGTCTACATCATGATGCTGCCGGGCTTCGGGATCATCAGCGAGGTCATCTCGACCCACGCCCGGAAGCCGGTGTTCGGCTACCGGATGATGGCCTTCTCGCTGGTGGCGATCGTGATCCTGGGCTTCACGGTCTGGGCCCACCACATGTTCGTGTCAGGCATGCAGGCCTGGGTCCGCATCCCGATGATGATCACGACGATGCTGATCGCGGTGCCGACCGGCATCAAGATCTTCTCCTGGCTGGCGACGCTGTGGAGAGGCGTGATTCACCTGCGAACGCCGATGCTGTTCGCGCTCGGCTTCATCACGATGTTCACGCTCGGCGGCATCAGCGGGATCATGCTCGCGGTGGTGCCGTTCGACATTCACGTGTCGGACACGTATTTCATCGTCGCCCACATCCACTACGTGCTGTTCGGCGGCTCCGTCTTCACGATCTTCGCCGGGATCTACCACTGGTTCCCGAAGATGACCGGCCGGATGTACGACGAGTCGCTCGGCCGGCTCCACTTCTGGATGTCGTTCATCTTCTTCAACCTGACCTTCGGCCCGATGCACCTCGTTGGCATCGACGGCATGCCGAGGCGGGTCGCCGACTACGCGGAGCAGTACGCCACCTGGAACGCGATCATCTCGATCTCGGCATTCATCTTCGGCGCCTCGTTCCTGATCTTCCTCTACAACATGATCGCCTCGTGGCGCCACGGGCCCGCCGCCGAGGGCAACCCCTGGCGCGCCCACTCGATCGAGTGGCAGGTGTCCTCGCCGCCGCCCGTGTTCAACTTCGACGAGGTCCCGACGGTGGTCGGCGGGCCCTACGAGTACGGCGTGCCCGGCGCTGTGCACGCGGTCTTCAAGGAGAAGGAGCCCGCCCGCGCGGGCGCGGTGCCGACACCGGCCGGCGGAGGCGGCGCACCCCCGCCGGTTGATCCATGAAGCGCATCCTCGTAGTGGCGAACGAGACGGTCGCGGGCCAGCCGCTGATCGACGCCGTGCGCAACCGCGCCCAGGGCGAGGAGCTCCGGGTGCACGTGGTCAGCCCGCAGAACCAGCCGAAGCACGGCTACGTGATCTACGACGAGCACGTGCGCGACGCGGCGCAGAATCGGCTCGAGATGACGCTCGCGCTGCTGCGCGAGGCGGGCATCGAGGCGGACGGCGAGGTGATGGACCCCGACCCCTACTCGGCGGTGATGGACGCGCTCGGCGAGCAGGACTACGACGAGATCGTGATCTCCACACACCCCCAGACGCGCTCGGGCTGGCTCAGACAGGGCCTCGTGGACCGCGTGCAGCGCGCCGCGCGGCGCCCGGTGGAGCACGTGGTGGTCGACATGGACGCGGAGCGCGACGACGTCAAGCGCACGCTCGTCGTGGCCAACCAGACGATCGCGTCGCGGCCGCTTCTCGAGGCGCTGAAGCGCAAGGCGGCCGAGGAGCCGCGGCGCTTCATCGTGATCGCACCCCAGGCCGAGGGAAACGGTGATGGGGATCCGCATGAGCGCCTGGCGCACACGCTGGAGGAGCTGGAGAAGGCGGGCCTGCACGCCGTCGGGCAAGTGGAGCATCACGATCCCTACACGGCCATCCAGAACGCCCTGCAGTTCTACGCACCCGACGACATCGTGATCTCCACCTTCCCGGAGACGCGCTCCGGCTGGCTGCGCGGCGACCTGATCGGGCGCGTCGAGACATCCACCGGAAAGCCGGTGCAGCACGTGGTGGCCGAGGAGGAGACAGCCTGATGGAGTCCGCCTCGATCGCCGCCGGACACGCCGCCCACGACGAGCATCACGGCCCGCCCGCCGCGAATGTCTCCTCTCGGGTCGAGGCCCAGTTCCTCGGGATGCTGCTTTTCATCATCTCCGAGGTCATGCTCTTCGGAGCGTTCTTCACGGCCTACTTCTTCATACGGGTCGTGGCGGGGGACGAGTGGTTCCCGATCGACGGGGTGAGCCTGCCGAAGGCGGTCGCCGGGGTGAACACCGCGATCCTGGTCTCATCGAGCTTCACGATGCACTGGGCGCTCGAGGGCGCGCGCAACGAGAACCGCAACGCGCTCAGGGTAGGCCTTCTGACCACGTTCCTGCTCGGCCTCACCTTCCTCACCGTCCAGGTCAACGAGTACGTCCACATCGGCTTCTCGCCGCAGGACCACGCACAGGGAACCATCTTCTACGGGCTCACCGGCCTGCACGGCTGTCACGTCTTCATCGGCCTCACCCTGCTCAGCTTCGCCACTATCCGCGCATTCCGCGGCCACTTCACGGCGAAGGAGCACCGCGGTGTCGAGGTGCCGGGCATCTACTGGCACTTCGTCGACGTCATGTGGATCTTCGTCTACTCGACGGTCTACCTCCTCTAACCCCGATGCTGAACCCGCTTCGCTCAGAGCAGGAGGCCTTCCGCTTCCTGCTCTACGTCGCAGTCGTCATGGCGGTGATCGTCGGGCTCGTGCTCCTGATCCGCGCGCTCTGATGAGCGCCGACCTCGAGCTCGCGGAGCGGGCCGCGCGCGCCGCGGGCGAGGTGCTGCTGTCCTACTACGGCCAGGCGCCGGAGGGACTCGCGTCGAAGACCTCCGTCACCGACCCGGTCTCGGATGCCGACCGCGAGGCCGAGCGAGCCATTCGCGAGTTGGTGCTCGGGGAGCGGCCGGACGACGGGATTCTCGGCGAGGAGGGCTCTCAGAGCAGCTCGGCGAGCGGCCGGACCTGGATCGTGGACCCGCTCGACGGCACCGTGAACTTCCTGTACGGGCTGCGCACCTGGGCTGTGAGCATCGCCCTCGAGGACGAGCAGGGGCTCGCGGTTGGCGTCGTCTACGACCCCGCGGATCGCGAGTGCTTCAGCGCCGTCAGGGGCGCGGGGGCGTCGCTGAACGGGGACGCAATCCGTGTGAATGGCTGTGACACCCTGCCGCAAGCGTTGGTAGCGACCGGCTTCTCGTACGTGTCGGACGAGCGCGCCAAGCAGGCCCGGCTCCTCCTCGACCTGCTCCCCAGGATCCGCGACGTCCGCCGCGCGGGCGGGGCGGCGCTGGACCTGGCCTACGTGGCCGCCGGGCGGGTCGACGCCTACTACGAGCGCGGCGTCCAGCGCTGGGACGTGGCCGCGGGCAGGCTGCTCGTGAGGGAGGCCGGCGGCAGCCTGGCCGCTCTCGAGGGCGAGCCGCACGGTGTGATGGCCGCGGCGACTCCCGAGCTGCTGGACGAGCTCGCGGCCTTTGTGGCCTAGCCGCCGGTCTGCAGCAGGTACTGGACCAGGGCGTCTATCTGCTGGTTGGTCAGCTTGCCCTTGAACGGGGGCATTGCGTTCGGGAACCCCTTCACGATGAAGGCGCTCGGGTCCTCGATGGACTCGTGGACGTACTCCTCGGCGGACTTGCCCGGCTCGAGGTTCCCCGCTTGGGTCTTCAGCTCGTTCAGGCTCGGGCCGATCGTGCCGTTCGAGCCCGCCGGCGAGAAGGTGTGGCAACCGGCGCAGCCGGCAGCCGTGAAGATCTGGTCGCCGGTCTTCGCCTGGGCCAGGCCGGCGCTGGCAAGCGCGCCCTCGTCCTCGCCCTTGCGGGAGGCGGCGTAGCCGACGTAGGCGGCGACATCGTTCGCGTCCTGGCCCTTTACGAGGCCGGCCGGCATCACGCTGTCTACGCGCGGGTGAAGGATCTGCCTGTGCACGATGCCCTCGACCGTGTCCCTGTCGATCCCGTCTGCGAGCGCGGTCTGGAACGCCGTGTCGAGGTCCGGGCCCGTGGTTCCCGCGGTGCCTGCGCGCGAGAGCGTGTGGCATGAGCCGCACTTCGCGACGAACTGGGCCTTGCCGCTCTCGAGGTCCGGCTCATCGCGTCCGCACGCGCCCAGCGGGAGCGCGATCGCGACCGCGCAGAGCGGTCCCAGAACGGTCATGACCGTGTTGCGGGTCAGGCTCACGGGGCGGGAAGCCTATCCGCTGGGCTGGCCGGACGCCGCCCGGATTACGCCCTCTGCGACGCTCTCCCACGAGTAGCGGCGGGCAGCCTCGGCGGCCAGCGCGGCGCGGCCTTCGTCGCGCTCCACTGGGTCCAGCTCGAGCCATTCGACGAGCTTCGATGCGATCTCCGTCACGGCTCCGAGGCCGACGTCGAAGGACATCAGATGCCGCAGGTGCTCGGGCAGGGCGGGCTTCAGCGTGGCCGTGACCTCGGCCATCCCGGAGTGGTTCGCCGACAGCGGCAGCGCGCCGCACGCGGCGGCCTCGGCGGCCACCATTCCGAACGACTCGGGGAAGGTCGAGGGCATCACCTGGGCCTCGCAGGCCGGCAGAAGCAGCGGGAGGTCGTCGTGCTCGAGCCTGCCGGTGAAGTGGATTCGATCGGCCGCCGCAGGGGCGGCACTCAGCCAGTGCTCGTCCACGGTGTCCAGGAACGCGCTCAGGTAGCTGAGCTCGCCGGGCGGCCCGCCCTCGAGCTCCCGCCCCCGCCTGGCGATCTGCTTGAGCGCGTCCAGGTCGCGGCGGCGCAGCGCGTCCACGAAGCGCTCCAGAGCCTCGTGGTAGGTCCCGAAGCCCACGATCACGAGCCGCGCAGCGGACACGCAATCCACGACCGTGGGCCAGGCCGCGAGGAGCAGGTCCACGCCCTTCGAGACGATCAGCTTGCCGACGTAGCTCACGATCCGGTCGCGCCCGGGATCGAGCTGCCGCAGCACCTCGGCGGAGCCGCGCTCGCCGCCCCAGGCGGCCGCAGGCCGGGATGCCAGCTGCTCGAGGTCGGGCTCACGCGGGCGAAACTCGTGCACATCCACTCCCGGCGGGCCCAGCCGTGTGCGCTCCGGGAGCGAGGGCTCGTCGGCCAGGACCTCGAACAGCGATTGCGCGGTGTGCCGCGACCCGACCAGTACGCCGGCCGCGCCGCGGATGCCCTCGAGGGCATAGGGCAGGAAGCGCTCGCGATTCGGGCGCACCGTGTACTCGAGAGCGCTCCCGTGGATCTTCACCGCGTAGGGCGACACGCCCGCCCGGGCGAGGATCAGCGGCCCCATCACGAGATGGTTGGCCAGCGCGACGTCCGGCGTTGGCACGGCGCGCACCGCCTCCACATTCGCCGCGATGTACTTGTCCAGCTCCGCGTCGCTGAGCTCTGGGAACGGCTTTGCGTCGAAGCCCCCGTAGGTGTCCGCCACGTACACCGGGAGAACGCGCCCGATGTCGGGGATGTGGACGGTCACGCCCTCGGGCGGGTCCCAGGCCCGGTCCTGGCACAGCAGGTGGACCTCGTGGCCCATCGCCGCCAGCGTCCGCGCGAGGCTCGCGTTGTAGATGTTGCTGCCGGTCCCCCGCAGCAGGTAGCCGTGAAAGATGAGTACGCGCACGCCGCCAGTTTCGGCCGGCCGGATGTAGGCCGGCTCCGTCAAGGGCACGGACAGGACGCCCGCACCGTGCACTATTCTGCCGCGATGCCCGCACGCCAGAAGTACCGGCTGCGCGCCCGGTCCGACCGCGAGGTCATCCGCGAGGTCGAGCCGGGGGTGACGTACATCGACCACGAGTCCGGTGAGGAGTTCGAGGTCGTGGGAGCTCCGCTGCCGCTGGCCCCCTCGCCGAGCGAACTGCCCTACGCGGTGGAGAACCTGCGCCTCTGCGGATGCTCCCTCGAGCAACTCGTCCAGAACGACCTGAACGACTGCCCGCACTGCGGCCGGCGGCTTCCCGCCGTCGAGCGCTGAGCGCGCGCGCCTTCCTCGTGCCGCTGGTCCTGGTCACCGCGCTCGCGGGCTGCGGCAGCGACGACGAGCCCGCCGACACGACCCGCTCGCTCCCGGACCTGGCCATCCCCACCACCGCGACGACGCCGCCGCCCCTCACCGAGACCGCGCCGGCGACGACCACCGTCGACCCCGCGACCGAGACACTGCCCGAGGAGGGCCCGGCGCCGACCACTCAGCCGCCCCAGGACGCGCCCGAGAACGACGCGCCGCCGCCTGAGGACAGCCCCGCAGAGCGCTTCGAGGAGTACTGCAACGAGAATCCCGGCGCCTGCGGCTAAGCCTCAGCCACGCCGCCGAGCGCCTTCTCGCGCGAGTCGAAGATCGTGAGGTGGCCGGTCAGGCCGGTGATTTGGAACGGGCGCATGATGCGCTCCGTCGGGCAGACGAGCACCAGCTGCCCGTGGCGCGCCGTGAAATGGCGCAGCGCGTTCAGCAGCACGCCGATGCCGGTGGAGTCCATGAAGGTCACGTCGCTGAGGTCGACAACGACCCTTCGCTTACCCTCGTCCGCCAACCCAAAGAGGCGACTGCCCAGCCTTGGCGCAGTCATAGCGTCAACTTCCCCCCGGAGTGACACGACGTGGGTTGTGT
>JBKPME010000131.1:0-7366 GCA_046731915.1 Actinomycetota bacterium | reverse complement strand
CCGTGTGGCCTCCCAGCTGGGATGGCGCGAGGCGGCACTCGCGACCGAGGTCATCAACCGCAACGCTTCCGCCCACTTCGTCGGCGGGATCCCGATCGGCGAGAGCAGCGAAGAGGGCGCGGTCGACCCCTACCTGCGCGTGTTCGGCCAGCCGGGCCTGCACGTCATGGACGGCAGCGTGATGCCGGCCAACCCCGGAGTGAACCCGTCGCTCTCGATCACGGCCCTCGCGGAGCGCGCAATGTCCCTCTGGCCGAACAAGGGCGACGCGGACACCAGACCACCGCTGGGCTCCGGCTACGAGCGCATCGACCCGGTCATGCCGCACCGCCCCGTCGTGCCCGCAGGCGCTCCCGCTGAGCTGCGCCTCGACGCGACGAAAGAAGAAGTCATTCCCGCCTACCCGTACTGAGGAGAAGCCATGACCGACCTCGTTACTGAACCGTTCCGCACGATCGGACCAGGCGACGCGATCCCCAACGATTTCGTCGTTCCCTACTACCTGAAAGACCGCAAGCTCCGCATCTCGGTCGCCCGCGTCGGCGATCGCCTCTACGCCTTCGACGACCTTTGCACGTGCAGCGCTGAGGGCGCATGCCCGCTGTCCGGGGGCCTGCTCACAGGCACGACGATCATGTGCCAGTGCCACGGCTCGCGGTTCGACCTGACCACCGGGGCGCTGATCAACGGCCCGGCAACGGAGCCACTGAACGTCTACGACGTCGAAGAGGTCGACGGCGAGATCCAGATCCGCGCGTGAAGTACCGAACCCACAACCCCCGAAAGGATCAGCGATGAACGTCAAGGACAACGTGGCCGTCGTGACCGGCGGGGCGAGCGGCATCGGCCTCGGGCTCTGCATCGAGAACCTCACCAAGAAGCAGGTGTTCGCGCGCACGCACGACCTCGAGGGCGCACGATGAACGACAGACGACCCGACGCGGCCGTGCAGGACGAGCAGCGCGCGCAGACGCGGCTCGCGGTGGGGGGCATGCTCGTGCCTCTCTTCTTTGTGATCGCGTTCGCGCTCTGCATCATCGGCGCCTATCACGAGCCCCATCCGAACGGCATCAAGTTGGGCGTCGTCGGACCGGCGGCGCAGACGGCGCCGCTGCGCGCCGGGATCGAGAAGTCGGCCGGC
The DNA here is from genome assembly GCA_046731915.1 of Actinomycetota bacterium. Taxonomy (GTDB): domain Bacteria; phylum Actinomycetota; class Thermoleophilia; order Solirubrobacterales; family Thermoleophilaceae; genus JACVRW01. The sequence continues at coordinate 6,225 of JBKPME010000131.1, read as the reverse complement.
TCGGCCTTCGACGTCAGGCAAGTCACGACCGTCGCCGAGGCGACTCACGCGGTGCGCCAGCGCGACCTCAACGCGGCGTTCGTGCCCACCGTGGATCCAAAGCAGCCGGCAGCGGTCATCGTCGCGAGCGCCAACGGCCGTCTCGTCGCTACGGCGGCCGAGACTCTCGCACGGACCGTCGCCGCGAGACAGGGCGCACAGGTCGTTAAGCGCGAGACCCGTCCGCTGGCGTCAGGAGACGAGCTCGGGCTCGGGATCTTCCTGTTCATGATCGTCTGCACGATCTGCGGCTATATCGCGCCGACGGTGCTCGAGACGTTCGCGCCCGCCCTGGTGCCCAGCCGCCGGTACGCGGTGCTCGCGGCAGGCGCCGTGCTGATACCGACGCTGGCCTATCTGATCGGCGGCCTTGTATACGACACATACGTCGGGTCGTTCGGCACGATCCTCGCCTTCATCGGCGTCGGGGCCCTCTACACGTTCGCCATCGGCCTCGGCACCCGCCTACTCCAGGCGCTGATCGGTCCGGCCGCGATCTTCGCGTCGCTGGCGATCTTCGTGTTCCTCAACATCGCGAGCCTGGGCGCCAGCTACACGGCCCCGATGCTCGCTCCCTTCTGGCAGTTCCTGAACCACTTCTGGCTCGGAGCGGGGGCGGTTAACGCCGAGCGCTCGATCCTCTACTTCGACGGGCAGGGAATCGGCACGGACTTGTTCAGGCTCCTCGCCTGGACGGCGGTGATCGCCGCACTCCTCGTCCTGCCGGTGTCGCGCAAGCTCGAACGCAAGCGCGAAGTCGAGGCGACCACCGTCGGAGCAATGGCATGACCCGCAATCGGGTCGAAGAACCTCGAAAGGAGAACGGACCCATGGCAACCGATACACACACCGAGCCGGACGAGAGGGAGAAGGGGCTCGCCGAGCTGCGCGAGCTGTTCGCCGACGCACCGGAGGTCGGCAAAACCGCGATGGATCGGGTGCTCTCGGAGCTCGAGTCGCAGGCGACGGAAACGCCGCCGGAGCCGGTCGTGAGCGCCGGGCGTGTCGGGGCCCGTCTCGGCAAGATCTCGGAGCTCACCATCGTCGTCCCGCTCGCACCGGGCGGAGCCGAGCGGACGCGCGCGTTCCTGCGCCTCCTGAACGGCAACCTCGACGGCGCGCGCAAGGTCGGCAGCGTCCACGACATGCGCTTCGTGTTCCTGGACAACGACACGAGGATGCTCTTCGCGACGACGTTCGACGGCGACTGGGACCCGTACATCGACGACTTCGTCACGAACATCCCCGACTACCTGGACATCATCAACTCGGCGTGGGAGGGCTGGCCGGGGATCCGTAGCCCCGAGGCGAAGGATTACCTCGTCAAGCACCAGGTCACTGCCGAGGGCTGGTACGTCGGGCACCCCGACCTGACCGTGGCGGAGACGGACCGGCTCCAGAAAATCGGCCACGCCGTGGACGACTTTCTCGACGAGGTCGGCGATTAGCGCCATGACCCTCGGCGACCGGCTCGGCCGCGATCTTCCGCGTGCGCGCGTCACCGTCGAACTGGATGAGATTCAGGCGACGGCGCTGCGCTACAGGCCCGAGCCGTATTGCGGCACGCACGTCATGCTCCATGTGGAGGATGCGAGGGCCGGTCGCGAGTTCCTGCGGAGGCTGACTCCGCACGTCGATTCGGCCGCCGACTGGTGGCAGGCCGGCGAGCCGTGGATCGCCGTGGCGATCACCTATGCCGGGCTCGAGGCTCTGGGCGTGCCGGAGGACTCGCTCGAGAGCTTCCCGGAAGCGTTTCGGGCCGGGATGGCCGCGCGCGCCGGCCAGCTGCTCGACGAGGGAGAGAACGCCCCGGAGAACTGGGATCCGCATTTCGGCACCGGCGACGTGCACATCGGGGTGAGCGTCTTCAGCGACTCGGAGGAGACGTGGCGTCGCACCATGGACTTGGCGCGGAGTCGTTACGAGGGCGCCTCCGGTGTCACCGTCCTGACGACCCAGGACTTCGGCGCCCAGCCGGGCGACCTCAACCCGCTCGGCTACAAGGACTCGATCGGCCAGCCGGCCATCGAGGGGTGCGGCGTCGACCCGCTCCCGGGTCAGGGGCGGCCGATCAAAGCCGGCGAGTTCATCCTCGGCTATCCGGGGGAGGCCGGCGTCCCGCTTCCCGCGCCGCGGCCGGAGGCGCTGGGGCGAAACGGCACCTTCGTCGGCCTGCGCAAGTACCAGACGAAGGTCGGGACGTTCAACCGATTCCTCCACGAGCACGCTGAGACCGAGGAGGAGCGGGAGCTACTCGCCGCCAAGCTGGTGGGCCGCTGGCGCAGCGGTGCGCCGCTCACGCTCGCGCCGGCCGAGGACGACCCGGAGCTCGGTGCCGACCCGATGCGGAACGACGACTTCACGTATGCCGGCGACAAGAACGGCCTGCAGGTGCCGCTCGGCTCGCACATGCGGCGCATGAACCCGCGTGACACGGAGATGGCGGTCCTCGCCGACGTGAACCTCCACCGCATCATTCGCCGCAGCACCGGCTACGGCGCGCCGTACGACCCGAACGCGCTGTCCGAGCAGGACGACGAGACCGAGCGCGGGCTCTTCTTCATCTTCATCAGCGCCAAGGCGATGGCGACGATGGAGTTCCTCCAGCGTGAGTGGATCAACAACGGCAACTTCATGAGCCTGGACGAGGAGCGCGATCCGAACGTCGGCCTGCAGGAGGAAGGGGCGACGTTCACGATTCCGCGAAGGCCCGTCAGGCGCCGCATCCACGGCATCGAGACGTTCAACGTGCTGCGCGGCGGCGAGTACTTCTTCCTGCCGTCCCTATCGGCCCTGAGATGGATCGGGGAACTCTGACGATCCGAAGGAGAGCAAGATGGCGACCTCAACGGTAAATCCCAAGATCAAGCTCCCGCAGCTGCCGACGAGCGAGCTCGGCCTCGAGAACGTGTCGGCGTTCCCGATCGACACGGCGGGGATGCTGAACACGCTGATCCGGCTGAGCATCCGTTTCAAGCAGCGCGAGCAGGCGCTTGACGGGTTGTCGAGGTCGTACACGATCGGTGGCAAGACGGCCCGTGCGCGGGAGTTCCTGTTCGGCCACCAGGCGCTGGAGGCCAAGGAGGCGGCTCAGCTCAAGAACCTTCACGGATTGCTGACCGGCAACACGCTGGAGATCGTCCCGACGATCGTCGAGGGCATCACCTCGCAGACCGAGAGCAAGGCGACGCCCGCGGGAGAGCTCACCACGCTTCCGCTCGATGACCCGCGGCAGTGGTCGATCTCCTGGACAACGTTCCCTGACGTCCAGTCCCTCGGCGCGTCGCAGCTGGACGAGTGGGCGGCGACGGTGGACGTGACGCAGCCCGATAAGGCCACCGAGGCGTTCTGGCCCATGATCGCCACGTACGGCCGCTCCTACAACCTGCTCCTGCCCCAGAAGGTGCAGGACGCCGGCGAGTTGCGAGAGCTCTTCGGCGACGCCTGGACGCCGGCGCTGGACGCGGCGGCGGATGCCGGGACGCTGTACGTGATCGACCTGCGGATCTACGAGACGCTGAAGCCCCAGGTGGTCGGCGGCGTCACCCGCTTCACGCCAAGCACGGTCGTCGCGATGGTGCAGGACCCCAAGACCAAGGCGATGACGCCCGAGCTGATCCGCGTCGCCGGCGGCGACAACGAGCCGACGGTGTTCAGCCGCCAGGGCTCGACGACCGACTCCGCGTGGGTGTACGCCCTGCAGGCCGCCAAGGTCAGCATCACCGTCTTCGGCATCTGGCTCGGCCACGTCTACCAGCTGCACCTCGTGACCGCGGCGATGGTGATGACGATGTTCGAGAACCTCTCGCCGAAGAACCCGGTCTACAAGCTCCTCGAGCCGCAGTCGAGCTACGTCATCCCGTTCGACGACCTGCTGCTGTTGGGCTGGGACGCGCTGCCCGGCATCCCGCCGACGTCGCTCGCCACCGCGCCGCAGCTTCTCGAGCTCATCGACCTCTACGGCGACGGGCGAGACTTCTTCGCCGACGATCCGACGACCACACTGGAGCGCTTCGGCCTCACCGAGGCCGACTTCACCGTCGACGAGCCGTGGGACCAGTTCCCGATCGCCCGCGACCTGTTGGAGATCTGGGACGCCACCGGCCGCTACGTGGACACCTACGTCGAGCAGAACTACGCGACCGACGAGGACGTCGCGGGCGACGAGGAGGTCCGGCGGTGGATCGCGGCGTCCGGTCCCGAGGGCGACGGCAACGTGCGAGGCCTTCCGGAGATGGACTCCAAGGACGCGCTGAAGCGAGTCCTCCACAGCATCGTCCACCGCATCATCTCGCACGGCAGCTCGCGTCTGTACAGCAGCGCCAACCCGGCGCTTACGTTCGTCGCGAACTTCCCGCCCGTTCTGCACGACGCGACGATCCCCCGGCCGGAGACCGAGTTCGACAACGCGACGCTGCTCCGGTACATGCCCAACACGGGCAGCATCGGTTCGATGGTCTATTTCTACTTCACGTTCTGGGCGTCGCCGCCCTACGTGCCGTTCGTGCCGCTAGCCGGCGAGGAGACCGACCTCTTCTTCGACGACGACACGAGCAACAGCGCCCTGGTCGAGCTGCGCCGCTTCATCACCGGCTTCGTCGAGCGTGTCGACCCGAACGCACCGCAGGTGTGGCAGTGGGAGCGCCACATCGAGCTCTGAGGGGGCTGACCGATGTCATCCGCTTTCGTCCGTTATTCCCCTGACATCGAGACCTTCGATCCGAACCTCGAGGAGCTCGTCGCCGAGATCATCGAGTTCTGGGAGAAGAAGGGGCGCGAGTCGCCGCGCGTCGAGGGCAGCGGGCGAGCCCTGCGCGGCGCGCACTCGAAGGCATTCGGCGTCGTCAGGGCAGAGGTCGAGATCCTGTCCGATGCGCCCGCCGCATACGCCCAGGGCATCTATGCGAAGCCGGGACGACACGACGCCCTGATCCGATTCTCGAGCGCCTCCGGTCATCTAGGCCCTGACGCGGTGCTCGGAACCGGCCAGGGCATGGCGATCAAGATCTTCGATGTCGACGGACCGAAGCTGGTCGAGGGCGAGGAGGACTCGACCACCTTCGATCTGGTCCTGAAGAACAACCCGATCTTCATAGCCAACACGGCAAGGCACTATCTTCTGATCGAGGGGATCGTCGACGACGCCCCCCACTACCTCGCGCGCGGCAAGGACGGCTTCCACGAGCTCCTGACCGATTTCCTCACGGGCCGGGGCGCGCTCGAGCGCTCGGACTGGGCGTGGGGCGAGCTGCTCGCGTTCCTCAGGGTGTCGCAGGTCGCGCTGACCAATCCGCTGCTGACCACCTTCTGGACGATGGCCGCGGTGCGCCATGGAGACTACGTTGCCAAGATCCGCCTGGCCCCGGCCGCGGAGAACGCCGCGCAAGCGATGCACCCCGAGCTGGAACTGCAGAGCGACCCGGACGTCTTTCGTCACGCGCTCGTGGACGAGCTGCAAGCGCACGCATTCGACTTCGACCTGCAGGTCCAGCTGTGCACGGACCTCGAGAAGATGCCTGTCAACGACGTGACCGTGGAGTGGCCGGAAAAGCTGTCCCCCTTCGTCACCGTCGCGCGCGTCCACCTTCCGCAGCAGGACATCGCGGAGAACTTCGAGCCGGGCGACACCCTCGCGTTCAACCAGTGGCGGGTCACAGAGGAGCACAGGCCGCTCGGCGAGATCATGGACGTGCGGCGGATCTACTCTGCGTCGGCCAAGGTCCGCCGGACGCTGAATCACCAGGCTCAAACCGAGCCGACCGGTGCAGACGAGGTGTTGGCGTCGCCGTAGCGCCGCTTCGCGGGGCAGCACCGCGCACTGGGTCGCTGGGTCCCGGGGAGGCCCCTAACGCGGCCAGTGCAAGAAACCAGGGTTCCCCTGATGCGAATGCCGGCCTGGCCCGACGAAAGTAGACCCATGTCCAAGATCCACATTCACCAGACAATGTCGCTCACGCCAGAGCAGTACATCGCGGGGCTCACGGACTTCAGCGCGGGCCGCGCGGAGGTCTTTAGCAAGAGTGCGGACGACTACCTCAAGGTCCACTCGGTCAGCTCGACCGAGGCAGACGTCACGGAGGGCTCCGGCGGCGTTTGGGAGCGCCTGCGCTACGACTGGTCGAATCCAGACCGCGTGGTCCTCGAGACGACCGACTCCAACGTGTGGGGCGGATCGTCCGGCTACAC
>JBKPME010000130.1:0-44196 GCA_046731915.1 Actinomycetota bacterium | reverse complement strand
GGTGCCGCAGATGAAGAGGCCGCCGGCGTCCATGACCTTCTCGCGGCCCTCCTGCACGTGCCGCTCCATTTGCGGGAAGAGCTCGTCCCAGGCCGTGTTCCACTCGTCCGTGTCCGGCTCGAGGCCACGCTTTGTGAGCTCCACCTGCGTGAGGTGCTCCTCGTTGCCGCCGAGCTTGATGTCCACGCCGCGGCCGGCCATGTTGGTGGCGATCGTGACCGCGAACGGGCGACCTGCCTCGGCGATCACCTGGCCCTCGCGCTCGGCGTGCTCGGGCTTCGCGTTCAGCACCGAGTGCTTGATGCCGGCCTTGTCGAGCTGCTGCGAGAGCAGCTCTGAGACCTCGACCGAGATCGTCCCGACCAGCACCGGCTGGCCGCTGCTGTTGCGATCTCCGATCTCCTTGATCACGGCTGCCCACTTGCCGTCCTTCGTCTTGTAGATCTGGTCGTTCTTGTCGTCCCGGATCATCGGCCGGTTCGTGGGGATCTCGACCACCTGCAGCTCGTAGATCTTCATGAACTCGGTGGCCTCGGTGATGGCCGTACCGGTCATGCCGGCGAGCTTGTCGTAGCGGCGGAAGTAGTTCTGGTAAGTGATCGTGGCGACTGTCTGGTTCTCCTCCTGGATCGCCACGTCCTCCTTCGCCTCCACGGCCTGGTGGAGGCCCTCCGACCAGCGCCGGCCCTCGAGGATGCGGCCGGTGAACTCGTCGATGATCTTGACCTCGCCGTCGATCACGGCGTAGTCGACGTCTTTCTTGTAGAGCTCCTCGGCCTTCAGCGCCTGCTGGAGGTGGTTCACGAGGTGACCGGACTCCGCGTAGTAGAGGTTGTCTATGGCGAGGAACTTCTCGGCCTTGGCGACCCCGCGCTCGGTCACGGACACGGTCTTGTGCTTCTCGTCGGGCTCGAAGTCGAAGTCGGCCTCGTAGTCCTTCGACTTGGCCTCGAGCGTGTCGGGCTTCTTGCCCGGATCCATGATACGGGCGAGCTTGGCGAACTGGTAGTAGAGGTCGGCCGCCTGCTCGGGCTGGCCCGAGATGATCAGCGGCGTGCGCGCCTCGTCGATGAGGATGTTGTCGACCTCGTCCACGATCGCGAAGCCGTGGCCGCGCTGGGCCTTCTGCTCCATCTCGACCGCGAGGTTGTCGCGCAGGTAGTCGAAGCCGAACTCGGAGTTCGTGCCGTAGACGACGTCGCGCGAGTAGGCCTCCTGCTTGTCGATGTCGTTCTGGCCGGCCTGGAGGAAGCCGACGGTCACCCCGAGCAGGTCGTAAATCGGCTTCATCCAGAGCGCGTCGCGGCGGGCGAGATAGTCGTTCACCGTGACGAGGTGGACGCCCTGCCCGCCCACGGCGTAGCCGTTTTCGTCGCGAGACGCCAGGCCGTTCAGCACCACGGGCAACGTGGCGGTGAGCGTCTTGCCCTCGCCGGTCTTCATCTCGGCGATCGAGCCGTCATGGAGCACCATCCCGCCGATCAGCTGGACGTCGAAGTGCCGCTGCCCGAGGGCGCGCTTGCCCGCCTCGCGGGTGAGGGCGAACGACTCGAAGAGCAGGTCGTCGAGCGACTCGCCGTTCAGGTGGCGCTTGCGCAGTGCCGCGTAGCGCTCGCGCAGCTCGTCATCCGACTCGAGCTCCAGTTCGGGCTCGAAAGCGTTGATCAGCTCGACGTTGCGCTCGAACGCCTTGAACTTCTTCCCCTCGCCCACACGGAGCGCGCGGTCCAGAATCGACATATCAGTTGGAGCCCATCGGTCCGTCGCGGGCACCGCCCGCGACCTCGCGCACTACGGTAGCAAGGGGGCCGGGACCCCCGATGCGGGCCTAAACGGTCTGTTGCTGCCCTGCGGCGCGGTGTGCTTCGCGGCGGCCGCGGCGCTTGTCACGGTGCTTCTTCACCTGACGCGTGAGGTCGTCCGCCAGAAGGTTCAGGGCGTGCCCGGCGTCGCTGGAACGCTCGCTCGCCCGGAGGGTCACGCCCTTGAGCCTCAGTGCGCCGTCGGCCACCTGCTCGCCACGCTCCTCCCTGAGCTCGATGTTGAGCTCGGCCAAGGGCGAGACCTGGCGCGCCACCTTCTCCAGCTTCTTCTCGATTCGCGAGAGAAGCTCCTCGTCCGCGGTTGCGCTGCCTCGACCCTTCAGCTGGATGCGCATCTGCCCTCCTGGACGTTGGGCCCCTGATGATACTTGTGGCCGCGATCAGCGGCCAATGGTTCGGGCGAACACGACGGCCGAGACTTCGAGCGCGCCGGATGCCACGAGCGCAGCCCGGCAGGCGGCCAGCGTGGCCCCGGTGGTGACGACGTCGTCGACGAGCACGACGCGCGGCGGCGCATACGGTGCGCGCACGCGGAACGCACCCGCAGGGACCGTGCGCCGCTCGGCGCGGTCGCGGCCGACCTGCCTGAGCGACGGCCCGCTGCGCGCCAGACTGTTCGCGAGCGGGAGCCCCGCCCGCCGCGCCAGCGCGTCCGCGATCGCCGCCGCCTGGTTGTAGCCGCGCGACCGAAGCCGCCGCGGATGCAACGGGACCGGCACAAGCGTGGCTCGCTCGGGCGGATCGAGCGACTCGAGCGGGTCGGCCGGCCCGGTGTCCGCGTCGAGCCATCCGGGCGGTGCGTTGGCAGCCATCTGCGCGGCCATCGCGTCAGCCAGCCCTAGAGCGCGGCGGAACTTCAGCGCGCGCACAAGGTCACGCGCGGGACCGGCATACGCTACCGGCGCCCACACCCTGACCCCCGAGAGCCAGACCGGCTCGGGCGGGAGCCGGTGGAGCGAGCCGCGGCAGCTCCTGCAGAGCGGCTCCCCGCGCCGCGTGAGGCCGTCGCATCCCCAGCAGAGCGGTGGCGAAAGGAGGCTGGCGAGCGGCATCGCACGAGGGTTCCGCGCGAAGAGCGACGGGTGGGCACGGCATTGCGACAATCCGGTGCCAGTGGAGCACCCGCAGATTCACTGGTTCGCGGACCCCGCCGTGCTGGCGCCGCTCGCGCTCCTGGTCGTGATCTACGTAGGCCGCTTCCGCCAGGCGAGGAAGGAGGCCGGCGGCCGCGGCACGACCTGGCTCCACGCGCTCGCCTTCGCCGGGGCCATGCTCGCCCTCCTCGGCGCGCTCGTCAGTCCCATCGACGGGCTCGGCGAGGACTACCTCTTCTCCGCCCACATGGTTCAGCACGTGCTGCTCGGCGACATCGCGCCGCTCCTGCTGCTGCTGTCTCTCTCGCGCGTGATCCTCAGGCCGGTCACCCGCCGGCTCATGCGCGTCGAGAGGGCGCTCGGGCCGCTGGCCAACCCGGTCACCGCCATCGTCCTCTGGCTCGGAACGATGTACCTCTGGCACATCCCCGCGCTCTACGACGCCGCCGTCGAGCACCCGCTGATTCACATGCTCGAGCACCTGTTGTTCTTCGCCGCCGGGATCGCCCTCTGGTGGCCGCTCGTCCAGCCGATTCCGATGCGGCACCAGCTCACCGGTCTCCAGCCGCTCGCCTACATAGCGGCCGCGAAGGGCGGGCTCGCGGCGCTGGGGCTGGTGCTCGCCTGGAGTTCCACCGCGTTCTACCCGTTCTACGAGGACGCCCCGCGGATCTGGGGGCTCACGGCGGTCGAGGACCAGAACGTCGCCGGCGTGATCATGATGGTCGAGCAGTCGCTGACGCTGGTGCTCGTGATGGTCTGGGTGTTCGTCCGCATGCTCACCCAGTCCGAGCAGGACGAGCTACGGCGGGAGCGCTTGGAGGAGGCAGGGATCCCCGCGCTCGACAACTAGCTCTCGCGAACCGCGCCCTCCAGCACAGCGCCGTCCGGTATCTCGGCGGGTCCCTCCACGCGGGCGCTTCCGCGCACGCGCACGTCGCGGCCGAAGCGGACGTCTCCTTCCACCTCGAGGCGATCGGCCTCCACCAGCGAGGGCGGGCCGGCGGGGAAGCGCGACTCGAAGTCGCGCACGAGCTTGAACTCGTCGGACAGCTCCACGATCGGAGCCTTGTCGCGTCCGTCGGCGAGCTGGACGGTCCAGTCATCCGCCAGCTCGTACGCATCCGAGCGCACCACGAGCAGCTGGTTCGTCGTCTTGACCGGCGCGAACCGCGAGCGCGGCACGTGAACGGCCTCCGCGCCGTCGAACACGCCGATCGCCGCGCCCATCGCGGTCTCCAGCTGCAGCACCTCGGGCGATGACGAGTCGTTCGGGTCGACCGTCTTCTTGTTGACGATCATCGGCAGCCCCAGCACGCCGTCCCGCTCCTCGAGTGCGCGCTTCAGCGCCTTCAGGCTGACCCAGATGTTGTTCGCGTTGAAGAAGCCGTGGCGCTCGATGTCCTGGAACGCGTCCTGGTCCTCATCGGGCACCTGGGCGCTCTCGCGGAGGATCAGGCCGCCGTCGTCGCGCCGGCGGGCGAGGTGTCCGCCCTTGCGGTCCGCCTCGGTGCGGTCCACCACCTCGGAGACGAACGGCAGCTCCTCGCGCGCGAACCAGGTGAGGATGCGCGGCTCCAGCACCGCACCCAGGTTGTCCGAGTTCGACAGGAACAGATACTCGTAGCCGCGCTCGAGCAGCGTGTCGAGCGTTCCGGAGGTGACGAGCGAGGTGAACACGTCGCCGTGCCCCGGCGGGGCCCACTCGAGCGAAGGGTCTGGCTCCCAGGCGACCGGATCGAGGCTGTCGGCACGGAGCTTCGGCACCTTGCCCTGCACGAAGTCGAGCGGAAGCCCGTCGAGGGGGAGCTCCGGGTAGCGCTCGAGCGCGGCGAGCGTGTCGTCGCGCGTGGCGAAGCTGTTCATTAGGAGCAGCGGGATCTCGGCCCCGTGCCGCTCGCGCAGGTGCAGCACCTGGCGGGCGATCACGTCGAGGAAGCTGTGCCCGTCCTTCACCCCGAGCAGCGACTTCGCCTTCGTCATCCCCATGCTCGTGCCGAGCCCGCCGTTCAGTTTGAGCAGCACTGCGCGCTCGAGCGCCGACGCGTCCGGCTCCGGGAGCTCGTCGGTGCCCGGCACGTCCGCGAGCGGCTCGAGATCCGACTCGGGCAGCGTTCCCTGCTCGCCCTGGCGGAGCAGCTCCTCGTAGTGCGCGAACGTGTCGATCGCGATCTGGGGCAGCCCCTCGCGCTCCATCTTGTCCGTAGCGGCGCTCACCGGGCGGATGCTAAAGCGGCTAGGGTCGGCGCCGTGATCGCCACAGTCACGGAGGCCGACCTACCCGAGTTGCTGCTTCTCATGCGCGGCTACTGCGACTTCTACGAGGTCGACCCATCCGACGACGCGCTGCTCGCGCTCGCGCGGGTCCTAATTGCAGACCCGGACCAGGGCCTCCAGCTGATCGCCCGGGACGACGACGGCACCGCGAGCGGCTTCGCGACGATCTTCTGGACCTGGTCCACATTGAGCGCTGCGAAGCTCGGCGTGATGAACGATTTGTTCGTGGCCGAAGACGCGCGCGGCGGCGGGATCGCGGACGCTCTCATCGCCGCGTGCGTGGAGCACTGCCGCCAGCACCGCGCGACCGAGCTCGCATGGCAGACGGCGCGCACCAACCTGCGCGCCCAGGCGGTCTACGAGCGCGTGGGCGCGAAACGCGACGACCGCTGGCTCGACTACTCGCTGAGCGTCGCGCCCGGCGCGACCACACCGGACTCGTAGGCGAGCACAACCGCCTGGACGCGGTCGCGCACGCCGAGCTTCCACGCGGGCGACGTGGGTCTTGACAGTGGTCTCGGAGACATCAGCTCGGCGGCGATCTCCGCGTTCGACATCCCGCGCGCGATCAGCTTGAACACCTCGAGCTCGCGCGGGGTCAGCTCCTCGAGATCGACGGGCACGCTCTGCTGCGCGACCGCGCCGCGTGAGAACTCCTAGATCAGGCGCTTGGTGACCGACGGCGCGAGCAGCGCCTCGCCCTGCGACCACGCGGATGCCGTCCACCAGCTGCTCGGCCGGCATGCTGGCTGCCCTCGGCCCGGCGCTCCGCGCCACGCGCGTCTCGCCGGTCACGGCGACGCGCGAGGGAGCGGACATCCCGCCAGGGCGCATCGGCCGCCCGTGCGCCGCTGTTCGCGGCGATCACCGTCGTGCTCGCACTCGCGGTGCTCGGGCTCGGCATGTTCGGCCCCGGCGTCGATGCGGAGGGCCGCTTGGCGCTGCTCGCGCCCGGCGCGCTCCTCCTGTTCATCGCCGTGGCGCTGATCTCGCCGCGGCTTGTGCCGCGCCTCGCCTCCGTGCTCGGCCGGCCCGGCCAGCGGATCGCCGGCATCGCCGGCATCGCCGGGGGCCTCGCTCGCCGCAACGCGATGCGCAACCCCGGGCCGCACCGCGGTCACGGCCGCGGCGCTCATGATCGGGATCGCGTTGGTGGCGTTCTCGGCCGTGCTGGGCGCCGGGATGCGCGAGTCCACGAAGGGAGCGCTGGAGGATCAGGTCCGCGCCGACTACGTGATCGTCGGCCAGGACGGCTGGTCGCCGACCGACCCGGACGCGGCGAAGGCCGTGGCCGAGCTGCCCAGCGTGACGACCTCGACGGGCCTCGTTCAGGACACGGGCCGCGCGTTCGGCAAGAAGATCTCGGTCAATTGCGTCGACGAGAAGCAGATCGCTTCCGTCTTCGGCTTCGACTGGGAGAAGGGCTCGGACGCCGCGTACGCGGAGCTCGGCTCAGGCGGCGCCATCGTCACGGACAAGGTCGCCGAGGAGCACGACCTCGCGGTGAGCGACCGCTTCGAGCTCACGGCGATCAAGGGCGACATGCTCGGAGTGGCCGTGGCGGGCATCTCGAAGCCCGACAAGTTCAACCCGCTCGGCACCGGCGAGGTCACAATCGCCCGCTCGGCCTACGACACGTCGTTCACCGCCGAGCGCGAGCGCTACGCGTTCGTGGCGGCGGACGGCGCGTCGCGGCTGCGCTTCGCGGTCCCGGTCGGCTCCCTCGTAGCGTTCACCATCGTCGCGGCGGTCGCGGGAGTGCTGGCAGCGGTGGGCCCCGCCCGCCGGGCCTCGCGCCTGGATGTGCTGAAGGCGCTGCAGTACGAGTAGTCGCTGGTTCTCAGCCCACCGCCTCCCGGAAGTCTCGGGCGGCGGTGGGCTTGGCGGGCTTTCGACAAGCCGCGCCGCGCCATTCGCTATGACTTGTCCGCGTGACGACGGCGAGGGTCGCGCTCGAGGGGTCGCGGCGCCAGCGCCGCGGACAGATCTACGTGGCGCTCGCCGCAGTCGCGTGGTCGACCGCCGGAGTCCTCCAGCGCCAGCTGACGCTCGACACGGCGACCCAGGTCTTCGGCCGGGCAGTGTTCGCGGGCGCCGGGCTGCTGGCCTATGTCGCGGTCGTCGAGCGCGGCCGGGTCGCGCAGGCGTTCAGGTCAGTCGGGCTCCCGGGCGTGGGCATGGCGCTGTGCATCGCGATTGCGTCGGCCAGCTTCATCGCCGCGCTCAACCATACGGGCGTCGCCCGTGTGCTCTTTATGCTGGCGCTCGCCCCCGTGCTGGCCGCGCTGCTCGCCAGGGTCGCGCTCGGCGAGCCGATCACGCGACGTACGCTCGTGGCCATGGCCCTGGCGCTCGGCGGCGTCACCCTGATGGTCGGGGCCCCGGGCGAGGGCAGCGTGGCAGGCGACGGCCTCGCCTTCGTCGCGACGCTCGCCTTCGCGCTGACGATCGTGATCACCCGCTGGCGCAACGACGTCTCGATGGCGCCGGCCACCTGCCTCTCCCAGGCGATCCTCATCGCGGCCTTCCTTCCCTTCGCCAGTCCCGGCGAGATCGGCGCCGACGACCTCGGCTGGCTGGCGGCGCTCGGCATCGGTCAGATCGGGCTCGGCTTTGCGCTGCTCACGGTCGGCGCGCGGCTGATACCGGCCGCGCAGGTGGGTCTCATCTCCCTGCTCGAGGTCGTGCTCGGCCCGCTGTGGGTATGGCTTGCCCTCGACGAGCGCCCCAGCACGGTCACGCTCGCCGGCGGCGCGATCGTGATCGTCGCGATCGTCATCCAAACACTCGGCGCGCCGCCCGAGCCGAAGGAGGAGCCGGCGCTCCCGGCGCCGCACTAGGAGCCGCTCGGCTTCATCAGGAGCGTGGCGGGCGTCGTCGGCGTCCTCGGTACGGTGAAGAAGTGCGAATCGCCACCTGGAATGTCAACTCGCTGAAGCAGCGCATCCCACGGCTCCTGCCCTGGCTCGACGAGCGGCGACCCGATGTGGTTTGCCTCCAGGAGACGAAGCTCGCCGACGATGCGCTCGCCGAGCTGCTCGGCGACGAGCTGGCTGACCGTGGCTACGAGGTCGCAGCGCACGGCGAGGCGACCTGGAACGGGGTCGCGATCCTCTCGCGCGCCGGGCTCGAGGACGTGGTGACTGGGCTCGCCGATGCCCCGGGCTTTCCCCATCCGGAGGCGCGTGCGATCGCGGCGACGTGTGACGGAATCAGAGTGCACTCGGTCTATGTGCCGAACGGGCGCGTGCCTGGTTCCGACCACTACGAGTACAAGCTCGCGTGGCTCGCCGCTCTGCGCGCGGTGGTTGCCGACGGGCCGGAGGCGACGGTGGTGTGCGGCGACATGAACATCGCGCCGACCGACGACGACGTGTTCGATCCGGACGCCTACATCGGCCAGACGCACGTGACGGGCCCCGAACGGGAGGCGCTGGCGGAGCTCCAGGCACTCGGCCTGCACGACGTCGTGCGCGACCGCTGGCCCGGCGAGCGCGTGTTCAGCTACTGGGACTACCGGGCCGGGATGTTCCACCAGGACCTCGGCATGCGGATCGACCTGATCCTGGCGAGCGCACCGGTCGCCGATCGCGTCGAAGCGGCGTGGATCGACCGCCACGCCCGCAAGGGCAGCGGGCCGAGCGACCACGCGCCGGTGATCGTCGACCTCGACGAGGCCCCCGACGGCGACATCGGCCCGGTTGTGCCGCCGCCCTCGAACCCCGTCACGAAGCGCGGCGCGAAGAAGCTGCCGCAGGCGCCCTAGTCGTCGCGCATCCGGTCGCGGTCGCGCGAGGGCTGAACCCGCTTTGGCTCGCCGGGCATTTTTGGGTAGTCCGGCGGGTAGGGCATGTCGCCCGCCCCCTCGGCCTCGTCGCGCTCGTACATGTCGAGCAGCGGCTGGAGCGAGTGGGCGACGTCGTCGATCGCCGCGTGGCGGTCCCCCACCTCGGCGAAGCGGGCGGGCATCGTCGCGACCGTGAAGTCCTCCGGCGCCACCTCCGCCAGTTCGTCCCAGGCGAGGGGCGCCGACACCGGCGCGCCCGGCTTCGGCCGCACACTGTAGGCGGAGGCGATGGTGCGGTCGCGGGCGTTCTGGTTGTAGTCGACGAAGATCTTCTCGCCGCGTTCCTCCTTCCACCACTTCGTCGTGACCTCGCCGGGTAGCCGCCGCTCGAGCTCGCGGCCGAAGGCGATCGCTGCATGGCGGACGTCCGTGAAGGTCCAGAGCGGCTCGATGCGGATGTAGATGTGCACGCCGCGGCCCCCTGACGTCTTCGGGAAGCCTGCGTAGCCGAGCTCACCGAGAAGCTCACGCGCGACGCCGGCCACGCGGACGGCGTCGTCGAAGTCGGTGCCCGGCTGTGGATCGAGGTCGAGAC
The DNA here is from genome assembly GCA_046731915.1 of Actinomycetota bacterium. Classification (GTDB taxonomy): domain Bacteria; phylum Actinomycetota; class Thermoleophilia; order Solirubrobacterales; family Thermoleophilaceae; genus JACVRW01. Next base: position 34,620 of record JBKPME010000130.1, on the reverse strand, counting down.
GCAGCTCGTCGGGATGGTCGACGTCCTCGCGGCGGACGGGCCACGGGTGAAACGTGATCGTGCCCATCTGGGCGGCCCAGCCGACCACGACGATCTCCGTGGGACAGATCTCGTCCGCGTGGCGCCCGGACGGGAACTCGATCCGCGCGGTCTCCACGTAGTCCGGAGCCCCCTTCGGAATGCGCTTCTGGAAGAACGCGTCGCCGCCGCCCTTCTCACGAGTCGAGACGACGATGCCGGGGTGCACGCCCTTGGGCCAGCGCTCGAGCGTCGTGGGCCGGCGGCAGAGCGCACGCATGATGCCCTCCTCGACCGCGAGGTAGTACTCGACGACGTCCAGCTTGGTGATCGCGGGCGAGTGATCGGTCTCGGGGAAGATCACGCGGTCGGCGCTCGTGACGCGCAGGTCGCGCCCGGCGGCGTCGAGAATCGTGGCCTCGGACTTCGCCATGCCCTGGAGTTGTACGGCAGCACGCCGCTCGACCGCGCGTGACCCACCTCACAGTCGGGTGCGTGCGAGCACGCGACGCTTTGCTCCATGGAGATCATCGTGTTCTGCGTCCTCATGCTGATCGGCGTCATCTACGGCTACTACACCGTCGACGGAAGCGGGATCGCCGAGCATCCCTACCACGACGTGTACGGCGGCGCGCCCGGCGCCTTCGCACCCGCGTCGTTCTCCGGCCGCGACGAGACGGTCGCCATGCGCAACTGGTCGCGCGGCACGCGCTGAGCGGCTAACCCTCGTCCGCGTAGGCCTCGAGACGCTCCGCCAGCTCCTCCGGCCGGCTGAGCGCCGGCAGGTGGCCCGCGTCGATCTCATCGATCTCCACGCCCAGACGCTCGCGGGCCAACCGGCGCATGAACTCGACCGGGAAGAGGCGGTCGCCCGATCCGGCGATCACCCTGGTCGGCACGTCCGGCCACTCGCCGAGCGGCCACGGCTCCCCGAACGGCGTGTCGGACTGGCGCGGCTCGCCGCGCGCGAGCGCCTCCGCCACGACCTCGCGTGGAACGTCATGGAAGAACGCGTTCATCACGTCGAAGGGGGCGTCGGGATCGCGGCCCTCGCGCTCGTCCTGCTCCCGCTGGGCCGGCGTCTGCCCGCTGCTCATCCACCACTCACCCGGGGACTCGCCGGGAGCAGGGATCATCGGCGCCACGAGAACGAATTGCCGGACGCGGACGCGCTCGCACAGCAGCGGCGCGACGAAGGCCCCCATCGACTGCGCCACCACCACGACGTCCCCTCGCTCGCCGATCGCCTCGACAGCGGTGTCCGCGTACTCGCGCAGGCCGGCGGTGTCATCGGCGGCCGGCAGATCGGGGCTCACGACCACGTGTCCGTTCGCGTCGAGCCGGGAAGCGACGAGGTGCCAATACCACGACTCCCCGCCCGCACCCGGGAGGAGGACGAAGGTGTGCCGCTCGCTCACACCTGAGGCCGGTAGGTGCCGAACGCCCAGAGGTTGCCCTCTGGGTCGCGAACCGTGAAGTCGCGCGAGCCGTAGTCTGTCTCGATCAGCTCCAGGGCGATGTCCGCGCCCGCGTCCCGCGCGTGCTCGTAGAGCGCGTCCACCTCGTCGATCGCGCAGTAGATGAGCGTCCCCGGGCCCGGCAGGCTGCGGAAAGGCTCCCGGCCCATGCCTGCGCTGCCGAGCATGACGATCGCCGACCCGAGGCTCAGCTCGGCGTGCGCGACCCTGCCCGACTCGTCGCGATGCTCCTCCCGTGGCTCGAAGCCCAGCGCGCGCTCGAGCCAGGCCATCGCCGCATCGGGGTCGCGGTACAGGATGCTGGGATAGAAGGTGACCGCCTGTGTTTGAGAGACCATGCGGCCAGGCTAGGCCCCGGGTGCGCCCGCGTCTTGTACGAAGTTGACCTCGCCGATCTGGGAGCGGGCCTCGCCGGGAATCCCGACGAAGCGGGGGAGCGCGGCCGCCCTGTAGGCCGGCGCAGCAGGCTCACGCTGGTCTCCCTGAAGCCGACGTAGCCGCGGACGAGCGCTCCGAGCTCCGAAGCCGGCGGCGCCCTGGCCAGCTCCCACCCCGCCGCCGCGGAGCGCTGTCGGCGGACTCGGACCCGCCCGCGGGCCATGTGCCCAGGCTTGGAGCTCAGGCGACCTTCGCCCTCGCGGGCCGCCCGCGCCGGGCGAACGCCACCAGGAGAAGCACCAGCGCCGCGGCGGCAGATGCGGCCATCGCCGGCCACGAGCTGCCCGCGTCCTCCGCTGGGGGCGCCGGGCGGCGGATCAAACGATGCGTGCGAGTATCGATCGCCTCGAGCACTTTGCCGGCACGAGCGACCACGTCGAGCCTGGGTCCGCGCAGCCGGAGCGTGGCCCCCCACCTGCCGCCGCGGAGGTGATCGAGGTCGATGCAGACGGCTCTGCGGCGCTCCGTGTCGAGGGCGTGCACGAACGGGTGAGGGGAGCTGTCGTAGAGCGTGTAGGCCCAGCGGCCGTCGGCGCCGCCCACGCGCGTGACGGGCACACCGGTCATGGGCTCGCCGTCCTCGTCCGGGTCCACGACCGGCGCGCGGAATAGGCGCCGCGCGTGCAAGTCGTAGGCGCGCACGGCGTAGTTCGCGAAGTTCCGGCGCGAGTACTCGATCAGATACATCAGCCGACCGTGCGGTGAGAGCGCGTCGAAGCTGAAGTCGCCCCTCAGCCTGATGACGCGCCGCATGCTGAGCCGGCGGACATCCACGACCGCGAAGCTCGTCTGCCTGCGTGGGTAGCGCGTGCGCGGGCTGATCAGCACCAGCGTGCGGCCGTCCGCCGACAGCCCGCTCGGCGAGCCGTCGTAGGCAACCGCCGGGATCGAAAAGGAGCCGGCGAGCCGCCGCCGGCGGAGCGGCCCGCCGTAGCGCGCGCTCTCCACCAGCCGGGTACCGGCCCCGGCTCGCTCGGTGGTGTACTCGAGCTCTCCTCGAGGCGTCGCCAGCGGGCTCGCGTCGCTGCCGACGGCGGGGAGGCCGTCGGCCGCGGCGGAGGCCGGAACCAGGGCCAACAGGGCGACTGCGGCGAGCATGATGAACACCATGTCCTCAGTACGCCGCGAGCGGCATGAATGGTCCGTGCGCGCGCCTCAGAGGAGTTGCCGCAGGCTCCACGCCTGAGTGGGGAAGCGGTGCTTCGTCGACATCTTCTCCTGCCGGGCGTTCCGCGCCGACCATGCGGTCGCGATCGCCCTCGAGCACCTCGGGGGCACCGCGAGCGTAACGGTGCTCACGCGATGACGGAGCTGGTGCAGGCCAGCGCCGGCCGCTCAGGCAGCGAGCGCCGAGCCAGACGGCAGCTCGAACCTCTCGGCCGCCTCCGTGAGGATCTCGAGCATCGCCTGAGTGGCCGGCGACACGTAACGGCCGGCGAGCGTCGCGGCCGCGATGCGCCTGGTCGGGGCGCTCTTGCCGAGCGAGCGCACCACGATGTCCTCGCGGACGTTCGTGAGCGACAACGCCGGGAGCAGCGAGACGCCGACGCCTGCCGCGATCAGGCCCTGCACGACGTTGTAGTCATCCGACTGGAAGCCGATCTTCGGCTCGAAGCCGGCCGCCGCGCAGGCCCCGAGGTGGAGCCGGCCGCACGGTCCTGTCGTGTCGTTCTGGATCCACGTGTCCTCGCGCACGTCCTGCAGCCGGACCCGGGGCTTGCGCGCCGCCGGGTGGTCGCGCGGCATGGCGAGGTACATCGGGTCGTCGATGAGGTGGGTCAGCTCTATGCCCTCGTAGAGGCGATCGAACTCCGGCTGGGGCATCCCTCGGAACTTGAAGACGAGTGCCACCTCGAGCTCGGCGGCGCGCAGCATCGGCACCGCCTCCTCCGGCTCCCGCTCCACGAAGCTCAGCTCGACGTCCGGGTGACGCTCGCTGAAGAGCGCGACCGCCGGTGGCAGCAGCGACGCGCCCGCGCTCGGGAACGAGGACAGCCGCACACGTCCGCCGCGGACTCCCGCGATGGCCTCGAGCTCCGCCTCCGCAGCGGCCAGCCGCGCGATCACGACCTCCGCGTGCTCGACGAGCGCCTGGCCGGCGTCGGTGAGCCGAACGCCGCGGCTGCCGCGGTCCACCAGCGTCGTGCCGGCACGCTTCTCGAGCGCGGCGATCTGCTGGGAGATCGCCGGCTGGGTGTAAGACAGTGCGTCCGCCGCCGCGGAGAAGGAACCGTGCTCCGCCACGGCGCGAAGCACCCGCAGCTGTCTGACGTCCAACATAACGCGAGCTTATCGCAGCTCTCAGAAGTCCGAATTTGAACTTATGCGCGCCGTTGCCGATCATGCTTCGAGAGAGATCGAACAAAAAGAAAGGGAACCCAGCGATGAACGACCTCACCATCCGCCGTGCTACTGCCGCCGACGAGTTCGCCGTACGCCGCCTCTCGGCGCTCGACAGCGCCTTCCCGCCCACCGGCGAGGTGCTGCTCGCCGAGGTCGGCGACGAGCTCTGGGCCGCGCTCTCGGTCAAGACGGGGCGCGCCGTCGCGGATCCGTTCCGCCCGAGCGCCGATGTGGTCGAGCTGCTGCGCTTCCGCGCAGAGCGGCTGGGCGGCGAGCCCGCCGGCCGCGTCCGCACGCTCGCGCGCGTGCTGCCGCGCGTAGCGTAGGTAGCGCCCCGCGACGCCGGGCGCCGGCCGGGCTGTCTCAGGCCTCCAGGCCAGCCGCGCGGATGGCTTCCGAGCGGTCGAGCCAGGCCTTGACGGCGGCGATCTTGCCGTCGCGGAACGTCCAGATCGCTCCCGGGCTAGCGTGCGTTTCGATCCCGCTCGCCCGGCCGCGGGCGCGCTCGGTCAACAGCACGAGCACGCGAGCGTCGTCGAGCTCACGCACGTCCTCCAGCTCGATCTCGCGGTTCTCCCAGATCGCCTCGTAGTCGCGCCAGAAGGCGCCCACCTCGGCGAGGCCCTGGGCCTCGCCGCCCGGGTGCGGCATCGACCATTCAACGTCCTCGTGGAAGAGGTCGCCGGCAGCCTCCCCGCGCGCCACGCGCTCGTAGAGCGTCAGGATGGTTTCGACGTTGCCCATGAGCTCAGATACTCGCGCTGCTCGTCCGTGAGCGAGTCGATCGCTACGCCCAGCGACTCCAGCTTGAGCCGGGCGATCTCCTCGTCAAGCTCCTTGGGGACGGCGAGTACGCGGTTCTCGAGCTCGCTCTCGTGCAACTTGAGGTGCTCAACCGCGAGCGCCAGGTTGGCGAAGCTCATGTCCATCACTGCTGCGGGATGACCCTCGCCGGCCGCCAAATTCACCACGCGGCCGCTGGCAAGCAGGTGCACACGCCGGTCGCCGAGGACGTACTCCTCCACCAGCGGCAGCTCCTGGCGCACGCGCCCGCCGGCCAGCTCGCGCAGGGCGTCGAGGTCGATCTCGACGTCGAAGTGGCCGGCGTTGGCGAGCACGGCGCCGTCGCGCATGCGCTCGAAGTGCTCGCGGCGCAGCACGGCGCGCGATCCCGTGACTGTCACGAACAGGTCACCGCGCTCGGCGGCTTCGAGCGCGGGCATCACCTCGAACGCGTCCATGCGCGCCTCCAGCGCGCGTAGCGGGTCGACCTCGCAGACGATCACCGTCGCACCGGCACCGCGGGCGCGCTGGGCGATCCCCTTGCCGGTGGCGCCGTAGCCGAGCAGGACGAGCGTCCGCCCGGCGAGCAGAAGATTGGTGGCGCGCAGGATGCCGTCGAGCGTGGACTGGCCGGTGCCGTAGCGGTCGTTGAAGGTGCGCTCGGTGCGCGACTCGTTGACCGCCACGACGGGGCAGGTGAGCTTGCCTTCCGACTCGAGCCGCCGCAGGCGCAGCAGGCCGGTGGTCGTCTCCTCAGCGCCGCCGCTCACCTCCTGGCCGCGTTCGTGGATCAGCACGAGCACGTCGGCGCCGTCGTCGAGCGTGATGTCCGGCTGCCAGTCGGCCAGCGCATGGACGTGGCGCGCGTACGACTCGACGTCCTCGCCGCGGCTCGCCAGCACCGGCACGCCGAGGTCGACCAGCGCTGCGGCCACCTCATCCTGCGTCGTCAGCGGATTCGCCGAGCAGAGCGCCGTCTCGGCGCCGCCGGCAGTGAGTGCCTGCATCAGATTCGCGGTCTCGGCGGTCACATGCAGGCACGCGGCCACCTTCACGCCGGCGAGCGGCTGCTGCTCCCTGAAGCGCTCGCGGATCGAGCGGAGGACCGGCATCTGGCCCTCCGCCCATTCGATCCGCCGCAGCCCCTGAGGGGCGAGCGTCGGATCGTGGACTTCGGGCTTGATGCTAATAGCGGTAGTGCTCGCTCTTGTACGGGCCCTCGACCGGCACGCCGATGTAGGCGGCCTGCTCCGGGCGCAGCTCGGTGAGCTCCGCGCCAAGCGCGTCGAGGTGCAGGCGGGCGACCTTCTCGTCCAGGAGCTTCGGGAGCACGTAGACCCGCTTCTCGTACTCGTCGTTCTTCGTGAAGAGCTCGACCTGGGCGATCGTCTGATTCGTGAACGAGTTGGACATCACGAAGCTCGGGTGGCCGGTGGCGTTGCCGAGGTTCAGCAGGCGGCCCTCGGAGAGCACCAGGATCGAGTGGCCGTCACCGAAGCGCCATTCGTCGACCTGGGGCTTGATGTTCACCCGCTCGATGGCCGGCGCATTCTGTAGGCCGGCCATATCGATCTCGTTGTCGAAGTGGCCGATGTTGCCGACGATCGCCTGATGTTTCATCCGGCCCATGTCGGCGGCCGTGATGATGTCCCTGTTTCCGGTGGCGGTGATGAAGATGTCCGCCGTCTCGACCACGTCCTCGAGCCGTACCACCTGGTAGCCGTCCATCGAGGCCTGGAGGGCGCAGATCGGGTCGATCTCGGTGACGAGGACGCGCGCGCCCTGGCCGCGCAGCGACTGGGCGCAGCCCTTGCCGACGTCGCCGTAGCCGCAGATCACCGCGGTCTTGCCGGCGATCATGACGTCTGTCGCGCGGTTGATGCCGTCGATCAGCGAGTGGCGGCAGCCGTAGATGTTGTCGAACTTCGACTTGGTGACCGAGTCGTTGACGTTGATCGCCGGGAACAGGAGCGTGCCGGCCTCCTGCATCTCGTAGAGGCGGTGCACACCGGTGGTGGTCTCCTCGGTCACGCCCTTGACCTGCTCGCCGATCTTGGTCCACTTCTGCGGGTCCTCGGAGAGCGTGCGCGTGAGGAGCCGCAGAATCACCTGGAACTCCTCCGAGTCGGCCGACTCCGGATCCGGCACCGCGCCGGCCTTCTCGTACTCGCTGCCCCTGTGGACGAGCAGCGTGGCGTCGCCGCCGTCGTCGAGGATCATGTTCGGGCCGTCGCCGTCCGGCCAGGTGAGCGCTTGCTCGGTGCACCACCAGTACTCCTCGAGCGTCTCGCCCTTCCAGGCGAACACGGGAATGCCGGCCTTGGCGATCGCCGCCGCGGCGTGGTCCTGCGTCGAGAAGATGTTGCAGGAGGCCCAGCGCACCTCGGCGCCGAGGGCGACGAGCGTTTCGATCAGCACCGCGGTCTGGACGGTCATGTGGAGCGAGCCCACGATCTTCGCGCCCTTGAGTGGCTGCTGCGCGCCGTACTCCTCGCGCATGGCCGTGAGGCCGGGCATCTCGTGCTCGGCAAGAGTGATCTCCTTGCGGCCGAACTCGGCGAGGGAGAGATCGGCGACCTTGAAGTCCTGGGTCGTGGTCTCGGTGACGGTCATGCGGCGGTGGTCTCCATGCGTCTCGGGGGCGTGTCCGTCGCGAGGAGGCGCTGGTGCTTCTGCTGCTCCCAGGAGAGCCAGTCTCCCGAGGCCACGCCCTCCGGGCGCTCCGGCGGCTCCTCGAACCACTGCTCGAGCGCGGCGCGCAGCTCCGGATCGGAGGCGTAGCGCTTGGCGAACGCCACGTCGGAGAGGGCGCAGTCGAACCGGGCGAGCAGCTCGCGGAGCGTGCGCAGACGCTGCAGCTCGCCCGGCCCGAAGATGCGATAGCCCTTCGGCGTGCGCGGAGGCTCGATCAGGCCGGCGCTCTCTATGTAGCGCAGCATTCGAGACGACCAGCCGGTCGTCTCAGCGGCCTCGTTGATCGTGAGCCCCTCCATCGCGACGGCAAAGCTTAACACGATTGTGTCAAGGTTGGCGAGGCCGCTTCAGGCGACCGGCGGCATTGAGGCAGAGGAACTGTCCTGGATAGGACACCAAACGGTGCGTGAAGCAGGACGCTTGTAGCGAGACCCTTCGCCCGGGAACCGCTCTCTTCAGAGCTGCTGTTTCAGGCGCATGATCGCCTCGACCGGCGTTGGGTCGACCCCCGCCAGCACGGCCATATAGACGCTCACCAGGTCGCCCAGCAGCACCGCTGAGAGGACCCGCTCGAGGCGGCTCTCGCCGCGCGTGTCGACCGTCAGCGCCGGCGTGCCTACGCGCTCCAGCTCCGCCGCGGCGAGCTCCGCGTGCCGCTGCACGCGCGGGTGCTGGTCCGGGTCGCACAGGAACACCCCCGCCAGGGGTGCGAGATCGCGGCCGCGCCCCCATCCACAGATCTGGTTGTGGTTGCCCTCCGGCAGCTCGGTCCAGAACGCCGGCGAGGAGGCGTTTTCGTTGATCTGGGTGCTCCAGCGACGCGCCGGGGCCGTCGTGGCCGAGGCGCCGTGGATCACGGGCACGGCGCCGTGGAGCTGGTGCGCGATCGCCTTCGCCTCCGAGTCGTCGTCGCCGCCGGGGCCCCATTCCTCGACGAGCCGTTCCAGGAGCCCGGTGGCCATGTCTATCTCCGCGCGCAGCCCCGGCGCCGCGCCGCACAACGCCGCGCACTCGAGCACGCCGATCGTCATGTAGACCACCGCCGCCCGCGGCTGCATCCCGGCCGGGACGCCGATGACCGGCACGTCCTCCTCGCGCGCCAGCTCCGCGAGCTTCCCGCCCGTGGTGAGGGCCACGCGCTGCGCCCCCGCTGCGCCGGCGGCCTCGAAGCACGCAAGCGTCTCCTCGGTATTCCCCGAATAGCTGGCGCAGAGGACCAGGGACTCGGGGGACGTCCACGACTCGAGCGCGTAGCCGCGCACGACGGTGATCGGCCGCGTGGCGCGGTCGCCGAGCGCGGCCGCCGCGAGGTCGCCGCCAATCGCCGAGCCGCCCATGCCGCACACCACGAGCCCTCCGGGCAGGTCGCGCGCGCGGACCCCCGCCGACTGGGTCCGCCACAGCGCGTCGCCCAGCTGGAGCGGCTGGGCGAGCACGTCCCCCAGCATCCCGGTCGGGTCCACCGCGTCGATGCTGTCCTTATCGAGCGAGCGCAACCGTCTCTCCGGGCTCTACGCGCGCTCCCTCCGGCAGCACGGCATCGGACGGGATCACCGCCCCGGCGCCCACCATGGCGCCCGGTCCCACGCGTGCCCGCTCGCCGACCCGCACCCGCTCGGCGAGCACCGACTCGACGACCGCCGCGTCCGCGCCCACATGCACACGCTCGTGCAGCACCGACCGCTCCACGCGCGCGTCGGTGCCCACCGAGCAGTGGCGCCCGAGCACGCTCTGCGGCCCCACGTGCGCGCCCGACAACAGGCAGTTCTCGTACACGAGCGAGCCGGTCTCGTCGCGCGGCGGCAGCGTCGACTTCGCGTGTCCCGCCAGCAGGTCCCAGGTCGCCTCGAGGTAGCGCTCGGGCGTCCCGATGTCGATCCAGTAGCCGGCGGCGTGGTAGCCGTACAGCCCCTCGCCCACGAGCGACGGGAACACCTCGCGCTCGAACGAGACGGCGCGCCCCGGCGGGATCCGGTCGACGATGTCGCGCTCGATCACGTAGGCGCCCGCGTTGATGCGGTTCGTGGGCGCCTCGCCGCCGCCCTTCTCGATGAACGCCGCGACGGCGCCGTCGTCGGCGGTCGGCACGACGCCGTAGCTCGACGTGTCCTTGACCGGATACAGCGCGAGCGTGGCGCGCGCACCGGTGCGCTCGTGGTGCTCCAGCTCGGCGGTGAGGTCGATGTCGGTGAGCACGTCGCCGTTCAGCACGAGCAGGCGCTCCTCGAGCAAGCCCTCGTCGCAGGCGAGGCGCACCGGCCCGGCCGTGCCGAGCGGCTCGTTCTCGATCACGTAGCGGAGCCGCATGCCGTCGTAGATGTCGCCGAGCAGCAGCCTCACCGCGTCCGACATGAACCCGCACGAGAGGATCACCTCGTCCACGCCGTGCGAGTGCGCCCAGTCGAGCATGAACGTCAGGAACGGTCGTCCGGCCAGCGGCATGACCGGCTTCGGGGTCGTGTACGTGAGCGGCCTGAGCCGGGTGCCCTCGCCCCCGGCGAGCACCAGGGCCTGCATGGCTATCTGCCGATCCCCTCGTACGTGAAGCCCGCCGCCACGAGCTCCTCGCGGTCGAGGAAGTTGCGGCCGTCGACCACCAGTGGAAAGCGCATGCGCCCCTTCACCTCACCGGTCCAGTCGAGCTCGGCAAATTCGGGCCACTCCGTCACCAGCACCACCGCGTCGGCGCCATCCACCGCATCGAGCGCAGACTCGGCTATTCGCGCCCCGGCGAGCATGTCCTCCGCCTTGTCGCCCGCGACCGGATCGTAGGCGCGCACATTGGCGCCCTCGCCCGCGAGCCGGCCGGCGAGCACGAGGCTGGTGGCCTCGCGGACGTCGTCGGTGTTCGGCTTGAAGGCCACGCCGAGGAGCGCGATCTCCTTGCCGGGCAGCGGCCCTAGGTGCTTCTGAAGCTTCGAGATCGTGCGCCGCTTCTGAAGCTCGTTCACCTCCACCACCGCGGTGAGCAGCTGAAAGTGGTAGCCGCTGTTGCCGGCGAGCTGCTTCAGCGCCTGCACGTCCTTCGGGAAGCAGGAGCCGCCGAAGCCCACGCCCGGCCGCAGGAACTTCGGGCCGATGCGGTCGTCGAGCCCCATCCCGCGCGCCACCTCGAGCACGTCGGCGCCCAACTCCTCGGAGACATTCGCGATCTCGTTGATGAAGCTGATCTTGGTAGCGAGGAACGCGTTCGAGGCGAGCTTGATCATCTCGGCGCTCGCCACGTCGGTGCGCACCACCTCCGCGCCGAGCGGCTCATACAGCGCCTGGACGCGGTCGGCGTACTGCTCCGAGTTGCCGTTCGCGCCCACCACGACCCGGTCCGGCTTCATGAAGTCGTCGACCGCGCTGCCCTCCTGTAGGAACTCCGGGTTCGACACGTAGCCGATCCCGTTGCGACGGCGCTCGATCGAGCGGCCGGTACCGACCGGCACGGTGCTCTTCATGACGAGCGCGTGCTCGTTCGAGTCGCCCAGCTCGGCGAGCACGGCCTCGACGCGCGAGAGGTCGGCGTCGCCGGAATAGGTCGGCGGCGTGTCGACGCATACGAACAGCAGCTGCGCATGCTCGAGCACCTCGGCCATGTCGGTCGTGAAGTGGAGCCGCTCGGCGTTCTTCCGCACCAGCTCCGGCAGGCCGGGCTCGTGTATCGGGACGTCGCCGCGCGAGAGCGACTCGACCTTCTCGGGCACGATGTCGCGCGCCCAGACCTCGTGGCCAAGCTCGGCGAAGCAAGCGGCCGTGACGAGGCCGACCCAGCCGACGCCGATGACCCCTATCGGTTCCCTCTCCATGCGGCGGGAGAGGCTACCTAGCAGCAGCGACGAGCTGAGCGCGCAATGGCCATCATCTGCCTCATCGTCAGCGTCTGAAGCAGCGTGTTCGAGATCCAGTAGGAGGCCTTCGGCGTGCGCCAGGCGACGAGCCGCAGGCGGTCCCCGGCGAAATGCAGCTCGTACTCACGGCCGCCGATTCGGCGCGTCTCCGAGGGATCCTCGAGGATCGGCGGGTTCTTCCAGGTGGTGCCCTGGAGCCCGTAGTACTCCCCGTTCGCGTTCGTGCGCCGGACGACCATGCGGAAGGCGCCGTACCTCTTCCGGTCCGGGGCCATGAGCTTGTACACGCGCGGCGGCTGCGCGAACTCGGACGAGTTGAGCAGGAGCGTCGGGTAGAAGACCGGCAGCGGGCCTCCCGCGCCGGCCTGCACGGCCTGAAGCCCCTGCTCCTCGCCGGTCACCGACGCGTCGTAGAGGTTGAGCGACTCCGCGGAGCGACGCTGCTTGCGGCGCGGCTTGCGCGCGGGCCGTTCGCCCGGCGCGCGGCCACGCGGCCCTGGCGACTCCTTGACGTCGAGGAAGCGCTGGACCAGCCGCTTGACCTGCTCGTTGCTCGCCTCCACATAGATGGGCCCGATCTGCCCCTCGAAGTGGATCTCCTGGATCGGCTGGCCGGCCGAGAAGTACGCGAGCTTCACGAGGCGCAGGATCTCCTTGCGGCTGCGCAGGCTCGCGTCGGTGGCCGTGTTGCGACCGAAGATCCTCATCAGCCGGTCGCGCTTCGAGATCAGGTCCGTGTAGGTGACCTGCTGCTTCATCTGGCGCAGGAAGTCCTGCTGCCGCGCCGAGCGCACGAGGTCGTCGTCCGTGTGCCGGAAGCGGACGTACTGGAGCGCGTTGCGCGCGCACAGCCGCTGGTAGCCCGGATCGACGTTGATGTATGTGTACTCGGCGCTCTCGTTGAAGTAGTCGTGATCCACGTCGGCATACACGCAGCCGACCGCGTTGACGGCACGCCAGAAACCCTTGAACGTCACATTGATGAGGTGGTTGATCGGGAGGCCGGTCAGCTGCTTCACGGTCTCGAGCGTCAGCGCCGGCCCGCCGACCTCGTAGGCCGCGTTGATCTTGTCCACCCCATGGCCGGGGATGTTGACCTTCAGGTCGCGCGGCAGCGACATGATCGCGGTGGCCTCTTTGTGCGGATCGAGGCGGACGAGCATGATCGTGTCGGAGCGGGCGCCGGCTGCGCCCTCGGCGTTCTGCTTCGGCCTGCGGTCGGAGCCGAGGATGAGGATCGTCTGCGGCTTGCCGGGGTCCGTCGTGGCGAGCGTGTTCTTGCCCAGCTTCAGCTCGGGGTTGAGTTCCAGGGCATCGACGATCTTGTCCACCTCGTGGAACGCGGCCACGGAGGTCGCCGCCGCAGCGGCGAACACGACGAGAAACCCGCCGATGAGCAGGCGCTTCCAGAGACCGGGGCGAGGGATGTCGTCGAGCATCAGGCGATCCGGAGGCGGCGGTCGTCCTCATCGCCGCGCGTCAGGCGGGCCGGGAGCAGGTTCACGAACTCCACAAGTGCCGCCCGATATTGGCTGAGCGACCGGATCGACACCCATTCCTCGGGCCCGTGGTGGCCGTTGCCTGACGGTCCGCACTCGACCGCCGGCACGCCGGACTCGAGGAACGAGATCGCGTCCGAGGCACCGTCACGGCCCACGCCGAGCCGCTCGCTGGTGGGCTCGGCCACCCGCGAGATCGCCTCGCCGAGCGCCTGCACGTAGGGGTCGTCCCGCGGCACGATCGCCGGATGGCGGTGGAAGACCTTCACCACGCGAACGTCGGGCAGCTCCTCGACCGCGTCCTTGATCGCCTCGTAGTCCTGGCCGGGCAGGTAGCGGATGTCGACGTCGATCGCGCACAGGTCGGGGACCTTGTTCATGGCGTCGCCGCCCACGATGCGGCCGAGGTTGATCGACGGCCGGTCGAACAGGTCCGAGGACTCGCGCGCGAAGGGCAGGCTCTCGATCTGACGGAACGTGTCGATGGCCTTCAGCACGGCGTTGTCACCGACCCACGGCGTCGAGCCGTGCGCGGCCCTGCCCGCGACCTCGATCCGCATCGCCAGCACGCCCTTCGCCTGGATGCCGATGTGGAGGTCGGTCGGCTCGCCGGTGATCGCGAAGTCGCCCAGGTAGCCGTTCTTCACGAGGTAGTCGGACGCCCGGTCGCCGATCTCCTCGGACTCCTCGTCGGCTACGCACGCGAAATGCACGCGTACTCGGTCCTGCCCGGCCACGTCACGGAAGGCGCAGATCATCGCGGCGAGGCCGCCCTTCATGTCGTAAGCGCCGCGCCCGTAGAGGCGGTCGCCTTCGATGCGCGGCTCGAACTGCTCCTCGCGGCCGGGAACGACGTCCAGGTGTCCGTGCAGCACGAGGGTCGGCCCGCTCTCGGGTCCGACGGTCGCGGTCAGCAGGGGCCGACCGTGGTGCTGGGTGCCGCTCACCTCGACGTCCCGCGCCTCGAGCCAGCCCTTGACAAAGCCCGCGGCCGCCTGCATGCCCTCGAGGGTGGAGGTGTCGTAGGTGATGAGGCGCTCTGTCAGAGCGCGTTCATCCACCGGGTTGAGAATAGCCGTCGGGCTGGCCTCCCCGTGGTGGGGTGCCGGCTCGGGCGAACGGCAGCGGTGACGGAGGAGATTTCCGCGAACCGTCCTGGATAGGGCCCCGTACAGCGGCCCTAGGCAGGATTCTTAGAAATCCCGCGGCTGGACCTGACTCCTTAATGCCGTCCTTCGTTCGTCTCGAGGCACCGTTGCGGTCACCCCCGCCGCGCCTCCTCCACCTCCGCCCGCACCCAGCACCCCGCAAGGTGGTCGTTCACCACCCCGCAGGCCTGCATCGTCGCGTAGGCGGTGGTTGGGCCGACGAAGCGGAAGCCGCGCTTCTTCAGCTCCTTGCTGAGCGCCGTGGACTCGGGCGTCACCGCGGGCAGGTCCTCGAGCGAGCGAGGGGCGCGCCGGCGGCCGGCGGGGGCGAAGGACCAGATCAGCTCGGTGAGCGAGTCACCCTCCGCGTGCATCTCCGCCGCGGCCTTCGCGTTCGTGATCGCGGCCTCGATCTTGCCGCGGTGGCGCACGATGCCGGCGTCGCCGAGCAGGCGCGCGATGTCGCGCTCGCCGTAGCTCGCCACCACCTCGATGTCGAAGTTCGCGAACGCGGCGCGGAAGTTCTCGCGCTTGCGCAGGATGGTCAGCCATGAGAGGCCGGACTGGAAGCCCTCCAGCACCATGCGCTCGTAGAGCCCGCGCTCGTCGCGTACCGGGCGGCCCCACTCCTCGTCGTGATAACGCTCGTACTCACGTGTCGAGGCACCCCACCAGCAGCGCTTGCGGCCGTCGGAGCCCTTGGACAGCGCTGGCGACATGCGAGCGACGCTATACGCTCGCCGGGTGCAGACCGCGGAGCGGCCCTCGTTCGTGAGCGGGTTCGCGCGCACGGACACCGGGCGCGCGGCGGGGCTCGGCGTCGCCGTGATCGCGGCGAACGTGATCGCGCTCGGCTTCACCGTCGTCATGGCGCGCGTTCTGGGCGCGACCGACTACGGCTCACTTGCCGCGCTTACGTCCGCGTTCATCATCCTGATGGTCCCGGGCTCCGCGCTGCAGATCGCGGTTGCGCGCGAGGTGAGCGCCTCGCTTGCCGTCGGCGACGGCCGCGCCGGGGCCGGCGTGCGCCGCTGGGTGGAGCGGCTGCTGGTCGGGGCGGTGGGAGTCGCGGTCGTCACGGTGCTGCTGCGCGAGGTGCTCGCGACGATCCTCAACGTCGACCAGGAGTGGGCGGCCGCGGCAGTGCCGGTCACGGCGGTGCTGTGGATGGCGCTCTCGGTAGAGCGCGGCGCCCTCCAGGGCTTCCAGCGCTACAAGCTCGTCGCCTGGAGCATCATCGGCGAGGCGGCGGCGCGGCTCGGCTTCGCGCTGATCCTGGTCGGCGCGGGGGGCGACGTGACCGGCGCCTTCATCGGCACCCCGCTCTCCTTCATCGCAGTCGGGCTCGTCTTGGCTGCCCCGCTCTCACATCATCTGCCGGCCAAGGACGGCCATCCGCTGCGCGATCTCCTCGCCGGCGCGTGGACCCCGGTGATCGCACTCACGCTCCTGTTCGTGCTTCAGGAGGTGCACGTGATCGTGGTGAAGCACGAGGCCGACGGCGACACCGCGGGGGCCTACGCCGTCGCCGCCGTCGCCGCGAAGGCAATCGTCTGGGTGGCGGTCGGGCTCGGGATGTACCTGCTGCCCGAGACCGCGCGGCGCTCGCGCGGAGGAGAGGACGCACGCCCGATCCTGCTCCGCACGCTCGGGCTGATCGCCGCCTGCGCCGTGCCGATGGTGCTGATCTACGCCGTCGCCGGCGATCCGCTGCTCGGCGCGGTGTTCGGCGAGGACCTGACCGAGGCCTCCGGGGCGCTTCCGTGGCTCGGCCTGGCGATGACGTGCCTCGCGTGCTCGTACCTGTCGGTGCAGTTCCTGCTCGCGATGCACAGGCGCGGATTCATCGCTGTGCTCGCAGTGGCTGCCACGGCCGAGATCGTGGTGCTGCTCGCGCTGGGGGCCCATCTCACCCGCATCGCGATCGCCCTGTGTGCGATCCAGCTGGCATGCGCCGCCTGCGTGCTGACGGTGTCGCTGCGGACTCGGGCACCGGTGCATTGAGCAGCGAGGCCGCTCTGCGCGCGGACGCGCTCGCCGCCGTCCGGCGCTACGCCGAGGAAGCGCTCGCCCCGAGCCAGTTCCTGCCGGGCGAGACCACGGTTCCGGTCGCGGGGCGGGTGATCGGGTCGCCCGAGCTCGAGGCGCTGGTCGACGCCTCGCTGGACGGTTGGCTCACGGAGGGTCGCTTCGCCGCTCGCTTCGCGCCCGCGTTCGCGCGGGCGGCTGGGCGCGATCACGCGCTGCTGGTGGGCTCGGGGTCCCAGGCGAACCTGCTCGCCGTGGCCTGCGCCTGCTCGCGCCTGGTGGAGCGCCCGCTCGAGCCCGGCGACGAGGTGATCACGCCCGCGCTCGGCTTCTCGACGACGATCGCGCCGATCTACCAGCAGGGGCTCGTCCCGGTCTTCGTCGACGTGGAGATGGAGACTCTCAACCCCTCGCTCGACGCCTTCGCGGAGGCGATCGGCGAGCGCACGCGCGGGATCATGGCGGCGCACTGCCTCGGCAACCCGTTCGACGCCGCCGGCCTCGAAGCGCTCTGCGCGGAGCGCGGCCTCGTGCTGATCGAGGACTGCTGCGACGCGCTCGGCTCCACCCTTGGCGGCCGCCCCGTGGGCACATTCGGGCAGCTAGCGACCTACTCCTTCTATCCCGCCCATCACATGACGACCGGTGAGGGCGGCGCAGTGTGTGCCGACGACCCGGGCTGGGTGCGCACGCTCGGGTCCCTGCGCGAGTGGGGGCGCGACTGCTGGTGCCCGCCGGGGGTGAACGATGCCTGCGGGCGGCGCTTCGAGGGGCGTCACGGCGACCTGCCCGACGGCTACGACCACAAGTACGTCTTCTCGGAGCTCGGCTTCAACTTCAAGGTCACGGACATGCAGGCCGCGCTGGGGCTGGCGCAGCTCGAGCGCGTCGACGGCTTCCACACGGCGCGACGCGCGAACTTCGCCCGGCTGGACGCCGCGCTGGCGGACCTCGACGACGAGCTGCTCCGCGTCCGCGCGACCGAGGGGTCCGACCCTTCCTGGTTCGGCTATCCGTTCACGCTCCGCGAGGGCGGCGCCGAGCGGCGTACGGAGCTGCAGCGCTTCCTGCTCGAGCGCAGAATCGACTCGCGGCTCCTGCTCGGCGGGAACCTCACCCGCCAGCCGGCGCTCGCCGGGCTCGACCATCGGATCGCGGACTCGCTCGCGAACGCCGACCGCATCACCGAGGCATCGCTGTGGGTCGGCTGCTATCCGGGGCTGAGCGAGCCGATGATCGACTGGATCGCCGAATCGCTGCGCGCGTTCTTCGGCCGCTGACCGCGTGAACGCGCCCCGGGTCCTGGTCGCGGCGCAGCTCGCCGCCCTGGCGATCGCGGCGCTCGCCACGGTCGCGCGCTTCCCGGTCTGGGCGCTCGTGGACGAAGCGGCGCACTTCGACTACGTCCAGTCGATCGTCGAGGACGGCCGCATTCCGGTGCTCGACGAGGACCACGTACACGACGAGGTGCTCGAGATCGACGAGGGCACGTACCCCGGCGCGCCCCGCGTTCCCGCCGAGGAGCGTGGGCTGTTCGGGCGCTCGTATGAGGGGTTCCAGCCGCCGCTCGCGTACGCACTCGCCGTACCGGCGTATGCCGTGCCGGTGGGGCACGAGTCGAAGGTGCGCGTTCTGCGGCTGTGGGGCGTCGTCCTCCTCGGGCTCGCGGTCTTCCTCACCTGGCTGCTCGCGCGGCGTGTAGCTCCGGACGCTCCGCTCGTCGCCTTCAGCGCCGCCCTCACCTTCCTGCTGTGGCCGGGCCTCGTCGTGAGGGCGGTGACCTTCTCGAACGCCGCGCTCGAAATCGTGCTGGGCGCGGCGCTGTCGCTGGCGCTGTGGCTCGCCCTCACCGAACGGTCCGAGCGCTGGCTCATCGGGGCCGGCGCGCTCACCGGCGCCGCCCTCCTCACAAAGCTCACGCTGATGGCCTTCATCCCCTCGCTGGCGATCGTCTGCGTCGCGTTCCTGCGCGCGGGCCGCGTGCGCGCCGTGGCGGCAGCCGCCGGGATCCCCGCGCTCATGCTCGCCCCGTGGATCGCGTTCAACCTGCACACGTACGACTCGCCAACCGGGAGCCGAGCGGTCCAGAGGCTGATGGACCCGGTGCTGACCCCGAGCGGCCGCGACTACGGTCCCGGCGACCTCGCCTCGAAGCACGTCGCGCTCCTGAACGCCGTGCTGCCGGACGAGTGGTGGGTGGAGTTCCTGTCGACCGCCAAGCGCCGGCTCCGAGACGTCTTCGCGCTCATCGTGCTCGCCGTCCCGGTGCTGGCGCTCGTGGGCGTCCCATCCACCGAGCGGCGGCCGGCGCTGGCGATCCTGCTGCTCCCGCTCGTGGCCGGGGTGCACATCATGTCGGTGTCGCTGCTGATCGACAACTACGACGCCTTCTACGGGCGCTACCTGTACGGCGCGCTTCCCGGCTTCGGCGTCCTCGCCGCGCTGGCGCTGCGGCGCGCGTTCGGCGAGCGCGTGGTCGTGTGGTCCGCGGCCGGCGTGACCGCCCTGCTGCTCGCGCTCTGGGCGCACCTCGCGACCGTCACGCCGGCGACGGTCTAGCGGCGCTCGAGCACCGCGAAGTCGCCGAAGCGGGCGACCCGCCGGTACTCGTCCGCCAGGTAGTCGTCGAGCAGCGTCACGCCGGAGGACTCGCCGGCCTTGTTCGGCTCCGGCGCGGCGCTCAGCGGGTTGCTCCAGCGGATGACCGTGCGGACGCGCTTCCGCTTAAGGGCACGGACGATCTCGCGCTGAACCGGCGCAGCCGTGACGACGCCCGGAGCGGCGATGTCGTAGCGGGTGGGATTGGAGCGGTCGGCGAGCACGTACAGGAGCGGCGCACCGGCGGTCACGAGGTCGGAGCGGCGCGTGGTCACATAGATCGGCTCGCCGGGCGGAGTGCGCCGCCTGACGAACCGCACCGCCCTCTCGAGCGTGCGGGCGGTGCCCGCGCGCACGCGCACCCCGTCCGCGGCGGGCAGGTCGAGCGCCACCCGGTCGGCGCGCAGCTCGAGCGAGCGGCGGTCGAGGCCCTCGACGATTGCGTAGGCGACCGCGACGACTGCAAGCGCGGTGCCGGCGACCGCGAGGGCCGGCGCCACCCGCCGGACGCCCTCGGCGACCCGCGAGTCGCTCGCGGCGATCGCAGTGTCCTCCCCGTGGCGCGCGATCGCCCAGCTCCCCAGGACCGCCACCATGACCGCGAGCGGCGCGGTGTGGAAGAGGTCCGGCCGTGTGATCAGGTAGTGCCCCATCCCGATCGCGAACACGGCCGCGGCGAGCTGCCACCAGCGCCCGCGGTCGAAGCGAAGCGCGAGCGCGACCAGGGACCCCACGAGGCCCAGCACCAAGGCGAGCGGGAGGTAGAAGAGCAGCAGGCTCTCGGCGGAGTCGCTGAGAAAGCCCCCGACCGAGCTCGTGTTGAGGGCACCGTCGTAATCGAGCGGGAACGGCAGCGACTGGTAGTCCGAGAAGTCCTCGAGCGGGTAGCGGATCAGCAGGTCGAACGAGTCGCCGAGGCCCGCGGCGGCGATCACCGGGATGTAGAGCAGGGCGGCCACGGCGAGCGCGCAGCCGGCGAAGCGGAGCGCGGCCTGCAAGCGCTCGCCGCGTGCGCCTGGGCGCACGGCATACGCGATCAGCACACCCAGCCCGAGGTAGGCGGTGAACTCGATGCGCCAGAAGGCGGCCAGGCCGGCCAGCGCGCCGGCAAGCGCGGGACGCCGCTCGATCAGGAGCAGCGCGCCGAGGCACATCGCGAGCGTCGGCGGAAAGGGATGCGGCCCACTTGGGTAAGCCATCGCTAGCGCGGCCATGAGCCAAGCCGCAAGCCCGAGCCGCTCCGACGCCCCGCCGCGGCGGGCGAGCGCCCAGACGAGCACCGCCACGGTCGCGTCGCAGAGCACGCGCAAGATGCGCCAGGTCAAGAGCGACGGCCCGAAGAGCTCCCACAGGCCGCCCAGCACGTAGGGCTGGCCGGGTGGGTAGAACCACCAGAAGTCGCGGTACGGGACCTGACCGTCGGCGATCCGCGCCGCTGCCTGCAGCATCAGGCCCTCGTCGTTCAGCTGGATTCCCTCCAGGATCGTGATCCCCGAGATGAGAGCGGCGCCGGCGAAGAGCAGCGCGATCCGCGCGCGCTCAGTCACCGACGAGCGCGGTTCCCGCGTGCGGGCGGACCACATAGACGGAGGCGCAGCCGAAGCGGCGCACGCCCTCGAGCTCGGCTTTCAGCTCCGGCGCGAGGTCGCGCAGGCCCGGGCGGCAGTCCACGAAGATGAAGCGTGCCCCGCTGCGCCGCACGAATTGCTTGGCCCACCGGCCGTCCGGTGCGCCCTCGAAGAGCCGCTGGGTGTCGGCGACCCGCTGCTGCCAGTCGGGCGTCCACGACAGCGCGCCCACGTACACCTCGCGGCCGGTCTTGTAGGGCAGCATGTGCCCGGCGTACGCGGGCGCCAGGACCCCGCCGGGCCGCGGGTCGCGCTCGAGCCAGTCCATCGCCTGCTGCTCTCCGAGGGAGACGAAGTACGGGTCGCCCGCCGCTCGCACGCTGTTCACGACGACCTCGAGCTTGTGCGCGATGCCGGGCAGGGTCATGACAGCGAGGGCGGCGACCACGATCGCGAACTTCGGCTTCGGCCACACCGACACGACGCCCTGCACCGCGAGGATCGAGAGCGGGATGGCGAGGCCCTGGAAGGAGTGGTACGGAAAGGTCCCGAGCGGGAGCAGATAGACCACCAGAGCGGCCAGCGGCCATACGCGCAGCGCGATCTCCTGCCAGTCGCGGACCCGCTCCCGGTAGGCCAGCGCGGCCGGCAGCGCGAGCGGGGCCAGCGTCAGCGCGATCGCCCACCACGGCCAGCTCCAAGTCGGCTGGCTCCCGGCCGCGTTCGATTCCGAGGCCAACTCCCACGCGGAGTCCCACTGCGACAGTGCCCAGTAGTACACCGACGGCACCGCTACCGAGGCGGGGATCGCCAGCGCCGCGAGCGAGGGCCGGCCCCCGTTCCGCCGCGCCGCGATCAGCTCCGCGGCGAACACGATCAGCGCGAGCGTCGCGCCCTGCCAGGGCTGGAGCCAGGCCACGAGCAGCGCGCCGAGCGTGCTCAGCACAAGCGTGCGCGTGCGCCGCTCGCGTCGCCAGCGCTCCACGCCGAGCAGCACGAGCGGCATCAGCGCGACCGCGAGCGCGGTCATCAGGTAGCCCCAGAGGTACTGCCCGGTCCACATCTCGCCGGAGATGAAGTCGAACGTGTACTGGCGCGGGTTGCCGCCCCAGTTTGTCCAGGCCACGAAGGCGGACGCCGGCATGACCGCGAACAGGACGAGGATCAGCGCGGCCCGCTGGGCGCCGCGGGACGGCACCAGCCGGCGCACGTAGAGGAGCGCGCCGGCGAAGGTGAGCACGACCGCAACGGGCTTCCAGAGCAGATAGCTGAGCGGCACCGACAGCCCGGTTACCGCGTGGACCAGGCCGGACAGGAGGTAGCCCGGGTGGAGGAAGGTGCGCTCGTCGGGCGCGAAGTCGTAGCGGTTGCCAACCAGGACGTGCTCCGACGCTTCCCTGATCCAGGTGAAGTACTGGAGCTGATCGGAGGCGAGGACACCGTCGGCCCCGGTCAGCGCGCGCCCCTTCGTGAGGAGCGCGGCCAGCACCGCGAGCGACAGCCCGGCGAGCACGACGAGCACCGCGAACTCGAAGCGATCGAGCCCGAACGGGAGCGTGCGCCCGTCGCCCGGCGCGCGCGGACGACTCTCCTCGCGAGCTGAGGCGCTGCCGATCACAGGCGGGACCGTAGTGCGTGGCGATAACCGACCCTTTCGCGCACCGTGTGCCAACGGTCAACGACAGCGGTGAAGAAGCTGCTCGCCAGGGGTGCTTGCAGCCTTAGCGCGTATTACACGGCTAGGCCGGATCGGGCCCCTCCTTGAATGCCGTCGTTTTGGCGCTCAGCCCCGCCGCACGGCCCGCCGAAGCCGCCGCCCCACCCGGCGCACGACGGCCGCGACACCCTCGGTCTCGACGGTCTCAGCGAATGCCCGCGCGTACTGCGCCCGCGCCGCCCTGCGAAGCACGTCGCGCCGCGGCTGTCGCCGCGGCAGCTCGCCGATGCGGCCGCACCAGTCCACCAGCGGGCGCGCGGCTTCGCTCCAGACGAGGCTCGCACGCAGCTCGTCGATCCGGGCTCGCGCCGCCTCGTATTCGCTGCGGTCGTCGAGCAGCGCCGCGCACGCGTGTGCGAAGCCGTCCACGTCGCCGGGCTCCACCGCGCGCCCCAGCCCCCGGGCCGTGACCAGGTCGCCGAGCGCATCCCCGCTCGAGGTGACCACCGGCAACCCGGCCCACAGGTAGTCGAGAATCCGAGTGCGAAACGAGAAGCGCGCCTCCAGGTGGTCAAGGTGCGCCGACACGCCCAGGTCGGCCTCGGCGAGCCACGCACCGCGCTCCGCATAGGGCACCCAGCCCTCGTTGAAGTGAACGCGCTCGCCGTCGAGACCCTCCGCTCGCGCCAGGTCGCGCGCTCGCTGAGCGAACGACTCCTGCCCTGTCTGCTCGAGCCCGGGGCGGCCGACTCCCATGAACACCAGCTGCGCGCGCTCGAGCCGAGCCATGGCTCGGATCGGCGTGGCGGCGTCGAGCCAGCCCCAGACGCCGCCGGCCCACAGCAGGATGCGGTCGTTGGCTGCGATCGCGGGGAAGGCCGCGCGGATCGCGCCGCTCGGCTCGGCTGGGGGCGCCTCGGGGATCCCGAACGGGACCACCTCGACCAGCGAGCGCAGGCTCGGATCGCGCCGGTACAGATCGAGCTCGATCAGCCCCCCAAGCGTCATCCCGCCGAGCCAGAGGTCGCGCTGCCGCTCGGATGCGCAGAGGACAAGGTCGGCGACCGCGCACTGTGCGAGAGCGCGGGCCGCGATCAACCCCTGGATGCGGCGCTGCGCCCGCGCCGGCTTCGCGGCCACGGCCTCCAGCACCTCGATGACGATCGGGTTGTAGAGATCCAGCACGAGCCGGACAGGCAGGCCCGCGAGCCGGCCCAGGAGCGTCGGCGGCAGCTCCTGGGCGATGACGACGTCGTGCCGGCGGGCCGCCTCGACCAACCGCTCGTAGTCCGAAAAACCGGCATTGAGGAGGCGCACCCCCGAAGGAATCGCCGAAGCGTCCTGCCTGGAGGTTGCTGAGCAACCCCTAGGCAGGATTCTTCCGTTCTTCAACGCTGTAGGTCGGCCCTCCGGCGCGGCCAAGGTCACATCGTGGTGAGGCGCCAGCACCCGCGCCAACTCCACCGCCCGGATCGCCGGCCCCGCCATCCGCTCGGCCACGGGCTCCGAGGACAGCACCAGCACACGCGCCCTCATGCGCGCAGCACCCCCAACCGCTTCGGATCAAGTCCGCCGAGCGCCCAGAGCACGGCGGCGTAGAGGAGGATGCCGAGCGGCAACAGCACCGCGAGCGCCCACTCGTCCACGATCGTGAGCACCCCGCCCATAACGGCGGCGGCCACGAGGACCCGCCAGAGCAGCCCGAAGCGGGGCGAGAGTCCCAGCTCGCGCCGCACGAGGAGCAGTCCGCCGGTCACGAGGAGCGCCTCCGACCCCACCGCCACCGCAGCCGCAGCCTCGATCCCGTAGGCGGGAATGAGCGCCACGTTCAGCGCGAGGTTGAAAGCCAGCGCGGCGAGCCCGAGCCTCAGCGCGCTCGTCTGCCGCCCCCCCGCTATCAGCGTGTGGCCGAACAGGCCGCTCACGAACGCGAGCGCGACCGCGAACAGCAGCAGCCGGAGCGGGTCGGCGGCGGCCGCGAACTCGTCGCCGCCGATCGTCCGTACCAGCTCGGGCGCGACAACCAGTCCGCCGGCGGCGATCGGCACGCCGATCGCCACGAACAGGTCGCCCGCGGCGTCGACCATGCGCTCCGCGCGCTCGCGGTTTTCGTGGAGGTAGCTCGACAGCAGTGGGAACACCGACGTCATCACGATGGCCGGGAGGATGGCGATCAGCTCCACGATCCGGTACGACAACGAGTAGAGGCCCACCTCGTCGTAGTCGCGGAACGCGGACACGAGCAGCGTGTCGAGCCTGAAGTAGATCTCGGACACCGCCAGCGCCGCCCCCACCGGTAGAGCGGTCACGATCAGCGAGCGCCACACCGGGCGCTCGGCGCGCGGGCTCGGGTTCGCCTCGCGGCGCACGATCGACCAGGTGATCACGAGCGTGAGCGCCGCACCCACGGCCGCGGTTCCGACCACCCAGTAGAAGCCGAGATCGAGCACGACCACGACCACGAGCGCCGCGAACGCCGCTGCGCGGCCAAGCACGTCGGCGATCGCGGCACGGCCCATGCGAAGACGCGCCTGGAGCACCGCCACGAGCGCGCTGTTCACGAGCCCGAGCACGAATGGCACGCCCGCGATCAGCACGGCGACGCGTACCTCCCTGTCCCAGGGCAGGACGAGCGAGGCGAGCGCGGCCAGCACCAAGGTGACGAGCGACAGCGCGAGCCGCAGCAGTAGGGCGTTCCCCACGAGCCGGTCGGTGGACGCCGGATCGCGGCTGATCTCGCGCACCACGACCGTCAGCAGTCCCACGTCGGCGAGCACGCCGAGCATCTGCATGAACGCGAACGCGAGCGCGACCTTGCCGTAGCCCGACGCGCCGAGGTAGTGCGTGGTGATCGTGACCGACGCCAGCCCGATCGCCAGCACCGCGGCCTTGCCGATGCCTTGCGCGACCGTGTTCCAAGCGACCCTGCGGAGGACGGATCCGCCCGCCGCGCGCCCGGTGCTCACCGGGCCTGTGCGGCGTCCTGGGTCGAGCGGTCGCCCGCGGGGCCGAGGCGCGCCGCCGGCGGGCGGAGCAGCGACCACCTGGAGCGGCGCTCGTCGAGGCGATAGTGGGCGAGCACGCCGAGCGTGCGCAGGCCGTACTCCACGCTCGCGCAGAACGACACAGTGGACGCCTCGCGGAAGTAGCGGGTCGGGATCGGCAACTCGATCACGCGCGCCCGGTGGGACACCATCTGGGCGAAGATCTCCTGGTCGAAGACAAAACCGTCGTCGTTCCGCAGGAATGCGACGCTGCGCAGGAAGTCGGTCGAGTAGGCGCGGTAGCCGGTGTGGTACTCGGAATAGCCGCGGCGGAAGGCGGCGTTCTCGATACTCGTCAGGAAGCGATTGCCGAGCCATTTCCAGCGCGGCATCCCGCCCGCGATCGCCTCGTCCTCCAACAGGCGGGAGCCGATCACAACGTCGGCGATCCCTGCCTCGATCGGCTTCACCATCTGCGCCACCAGCGCCGGGTCGTACTGATTGTCGGCGTGGACCATCACCACGGCGTCCGCGCCGTCGCGGATCGCGCGGACGTAACAGCTCTTCTGGTTCGCGCCATAGCCGCGGTTGGCAGGATGGCGCAGCACGTCGATGCCGTGGCGCAGAGCCACCTCGGACGTGTCGTCCGGGCTCGCGTCGTCTACCAGCAGCGCGCGGTCCGCCGACTCGACCGGCATCGACTCCGCCACGGTGGGGATCGTCTCGGCGGCGCGATAGGCAGGCAGGACCACATGCACATGGAAATCGCCCCCGCGGTCGGCCATCAGCGGCCTGGGCGCGCGTGCGACAGGCACCTTGTGCGCGAGCATCACGCGCTCGTCGCCGAGTGACATCGAGAGCGTCCTGTCGCCCACCCGCGTCCGCGCGGCTGCCCGCGCCAGCCTGCCGACTCGCTTGCCGCGCTCCGCGAAGCCGTTCAGCCAGTAGCGGAACTCGAACGAGCGCACCAGCGGAACGTCCTCCGATAGCACGAGCCCGCGCGCCTCGAGCAGCTCTCGCAGCGTCTGGCGCGGGAAGAGATAGGTGTGGGCAGGGATGTAGGCCCACCAGCGCGGGCCCGCGAGCCGCGCGGCCGCCGACGAGGGGTCGGGTGTGATGACGCACAGCGCGCCGCCCGGTGCCAACAGCCGCTCGCAGGCGTCGAGGGCGCCGAGCGGGTCCTCGAGGTGCTCGAGCACGTCCGCGAGGACGATCAGCTTGAACGAGCCTTCGTCGCGATGCTCGGCGAAGCGCTCGACTATCTCGCCGCGCACGTCGAGCCCGAGCACATCCGTGGCGTATGCGCGCGCCGACTCGGACAGTTCCAGGCCGGTGACCGAATAGCCGGACCGGCGCGCCTCGTCGAGCAGCAGCCCGTGGCCGCAGCCGACATCGAGCAGCTCGCCCGCGGGCACATGCCGCCGGATCAGGTCCACGAGCCGCCTCGCGGTGGCGCGCCTGCCCTCCTCCTCGCTCAGGTAGAGGTCATCCGACATCTCCTGGTAGAGCTCGGTGAGCTCGGGCCCCGTCGGCAGTCCGGGCTGATGCACGGTGCCGCAGTGGCCGCAGGCGAGCAGATCCCCGTGCCGACCGGGCTCGTGGTTGGTGGGCACGAGCATGTCGGGAGTGAGCGCGGAGCCGTCGCCTGGGTGCCGCAGCTCGAGCGGTCCCCCGCAGATGTGGCAGGCAACATCGGCCACGAGGCGAGCATCCTAGACTGCCGCGCATGTCTGGCCGGGGGATCTCCGTGGTGGTGCCCGCCTACAACGAGGAGGCGGCGATCGCGGCAACCGTTCAGGCGCTTCGCGAGTGGCTCGAGGCGCATGGCGAACCGTGGGAGATCCTGGTCGTGGACAACGCGAGCGAGGACCGAACCGCGGAGATCGTGCGGGAGCTCGCGGACGAGGAGCGCGTCCGGCTGCTTCGCAACGAGCGCAATCGCGGCAAGGGCTACTCCATGCGGCACGGCATGCTCGAGGCCACCGGCGAGCTGCGGCTCCACTGCGACGCCGACTGCGCCACCTCGCTGCCGTCGCTGCCGCAGATGCTCGAACTGGTTGGGGAGTACGACGTCGTCGTGGGCTCCCGGCTGGCCGCGGGCGCGCAGGTCGGTCGCCGTCAGCGCCTGCGCCGGCGGTTGGCCGGCCGCAGCTTCCAGCAGCTCTGCCGCCTCGTGCTCCGCGAGCCGACCACGGACCTGTACTGCGGCTTCAAGCTCTGGCGCGGCCGCGCGGCCGTCGACGCGTACTCGCGCACGCGCCTCGAGGGTTGGACGTTCGACGCCGAGGTGCTTGCGATGGCGCGCGCGCTCGGCTACACGATCTGCGAGACGGGCATCGTCTGGACCGACCGCGAGGGCTCGCGTGTGCGCATGGGGCGCATCCTGGTGCCGGTGCTGCGCGAGCTGGTGGCCGCGCGGCGTCATGTCAGGCGCGAGGCGCGTCGCGGCCAGGCTGCGGAGGACCCGCCGCTCGCGGAGCCCGCTGAGACGTGACGAAGGAGTCATCGCGGCGCACCGGGCACCGCCCGGTGCTTGCGCACGGCCTTCGTCTGGACTGCTTCGAGGCCGGCGTGCTCGTCGCACTCTTCGCGCTCGCGATCGCGCCGCTGACCGGACTCCTGCTGCGGGTGTGGACCAAGGGCGGGCTCGTGACCGGCGCCGACGGCTTCCTCGTGGCCGACCCGCTCCAGTACATCACCTGGCTGCGCGAGGCCGGCAAGCACGTGGCGGTGGCGAACCTCTACGACCTCGAAAGCGGTCCCTACTCGTTCGTGCACCCGGGCGTGGTGATCTCGGGTGTCCTCCACCGACTAGGCCTCGGCGAGGTGGCCTCCTACGTGGTGTGGAAGCCGGTCTCTGTGGTTGCTCTCGTGGCCGGCGCCATCGCGCTCACGCGCCGCTTCCTCGAACGTCGCGACGACCGCCGGATGGCTCTCGTGGTCGCGCTCTTCTTCGCGTCGCCTGTCGCGGCCGTCGTGGGCTGGACCGGCATCGGCGGCAACGACGTGAAGTTCGACTTCGACTTCGTCTCGGGAGAGCTGTGGCCCGGCACCTACCTGTGGGGCTACCTGTTCACGGCGATCGCGGTAGGCCTCATGCCGCTCGGTCTGCTCACCTACGAGCGCGGTCGTGACGGCGGCGCGGACCGCCTTCTCGCCGCGGCCGCGGCGTGCGGGCTCCTCAGCGCGTGGATGCAGCCGTGGCAGGGCGCGACCTTCGCGGTCGTGCTCGTGGTGACCGAGCTGATCTGCCTGCGCCGCGGACGGCGCGTGGCCGGGGCGATCCGCGATCTGGCCGGGCCGCTGGCGGCCACGGCCGCCCCGCTCGTCTACTACTTCGTGCTCTCGAAGACCGACGCGTCGTGGGAGCTCGCCCAGGCGGCGAACGACTTCCCGCGCTGGCCCTGGTACGTCACCGTGCTGGGCCTCCTGCCGCTCGCGCTGCCGGCGCTGCCCGCCTACCGGCTGTCCGCGCCGGACTTCGGCGACCTCGCCCTCCGCGTCTGGCCGCTCGCCGGCCTCGCGGTCTTCTACCAGCCGGCCGGCACGTTCCCATTCCACGCCTTCCAGGGCCTGTCGTTCCCGCTGGCCGTGCTGGCCGCACTCGGGATGCGCCACTGGCTCGGCGACCGTGCGATCTCGCTGGGCGCCGCGGCTGCCGTGGCGCTCGTCCTGTGCGCCGTCGGGATCGCGTACCGGGCGAACGAGTTGCGGGAGGCCGTGAACCTCGGCCGTCAGCCGTTCTTCCTCGAGACCGACGAGCACGACGCTCTGCGTGACCTCGAACGGCGCCCCGAACCCGGCGGTGTGCTGACGCCCGTCTACAGCGGCATCGTCGTGCCGGCGTACACGGGCCGCGAGACTTATGTGGGGGCCGGATCGTGGACGCCCGACTTCGAGCAGCGCCGGAGTGACACCGAGGCCCTCTTCGCCGGCGAGCTCACGCGCGCGCAGGCGCGCGACCTCGTGCGCCGCTCCGGCGCCGCCTTCCTCTACTCGGACTGCCACGGCCGCGCCGACATCGCGCCGATCGTGCGCGGGTTCACGGATCCGCCGCGGCGCTTCGGCTGCGCCGCGGTGTACCGGGTGCGAACGGGATGACCTCAGAGCGCGCACCGCTCCGTGCGGCGCGGGCCGTGGGCCTCGTGGCCGGCTCGACGCTCGCCCTCCAGGTGCTGCTCACGGGCATCTTCTCGGCCCTGCTCTTCTACCACCTCGCCTTCTTCGCGATCTCGCTGGCGCTGCTCGGCGCCGGCGCCGGCGGCGTGCTCGTGCTCGGCTCGGTGCTCGCAATCTTCGTCGCGATCAACTGGGGCTTCGCCGTGGCCAGGCTGGTCGCGGCCGCGTACTACGCCGCGGCCGTGGCCAGGCTGGTCGCGGCCGCGTACTACGCCGCGGCCGCAGCCCACGCCAGACTCGGGCGCTGGCCCTAGTCTGCGGCCTGATGCACTCTGCCGTGTCGGCCGTGCTGGCCGCCTCACTGATCGCAGGGCCGACCGTGCTCGCCTTCTTCTCGGGCGGATACTTCGAGCGCCCGCGCCTGATCGCAGCGATCCTCGCGTGGGCGGCGGTGCTGGCGGCGGTTGTGCTCGCGCGGCGCCCCCTGCCGCACAGCCGCGGCGGGCGCATCGCGCTGGCTGGGCTCGCCGCCTTGTGCGTGTGGACCGCGCTCTCGTTTCTGTGGACGCCGGTGTCCGGCGTTACGCAGGACGACCTTCAGCGCGTGCTCCTCTACCTCGGCTACTTCGGCGCCTGCGTCGTGCTGTTCCGCGCCGATTGGGTGCGTGGTTGGCTCGAGCCCGCACTGGCGGGCGGAACGCTGATCGTGACCGGCTACGCGCTCTCAGAGCGAGTGCTGCCGGACCTGGTCGAGCTGAGCAGGAGCGTCACGGCCGGCGGGAGGCTCGAGCAGCCGCTCACGTATTGGAACGCGAGCGGCGCCCTGGCTGCCCTCGGGGTCGTCCTGTGCGTGCGCCTCATCGGCGACACGCGCCGCGACGCGCGCATTCGCGCCTCCGGCGCGGCGGCCACCGTGCCGCTCGCCGTCGGCGTGTACCTCAGCCTGTCGCGCGGCGTCCTCGCGGCGCTCGCCGTGGGGCTCGCCGTGCTCGTGGCGCTGGCCTCGGACTGGCGCACCCAGCTGCGCGCGGTCGCGATCGCGCTCGTCACCTCGGTGCCGGCCACGGTCGTCGCCGGCGCACTTTCCGGCGTCCGAACGCTGGACGGGAGCGCGGGCACGCGTCGCGTTGAGGGACTCGTGCTGCTTGTCGTGCTGGCGGCGCTCGCCGCGGTGGCCGCGCTGCTCGCGTGGCGCGAGGCCCGCTCCGATCGCCCCGCGGGGGGCCCCCTGCGGGCTCAGCACCGTGCGCTCGCGACCGCTGGTGTGGGCATCGTGCTCCTCGGTGCACTGCTCGGCGCCGCGGCGCTCGAGTCGAAGCCGGAGTCGCGCAGCCCCGCGTTCGGCGCGAACCCGGGGCGCCTCCAGTCCCTCGACTCGAACCGCTACGAGTACTGGCGCGTTGCGCTAGACACCTTCGCGGACCGCCCCGTTCTCGGGATCGGCTCCGGGGCGTTCGTGGTGGAGTGGCTCCAGCAACGCGACGTTGACGATCCCACGCACGAGCCGCACTCGCTCTACCTCGGCACGCTCGCGGAGCTCGGACTCGTGGGCCTCGCCGCGCTCGCGGTTTTCGTCTGGGGCGTTGCCGTGGCGGCGCGCGAGCTGTGGCGGCGCGAGCCCGCGCTTGCAGCGGGGCCGATCGCGGCACTGGTGCTCTGGGCCGCCCACGCCGGGATCGATTGGGACTGGGAGATGCCTGCGCTCACGCTGGTCGCGCTCGCGCTTGCCGGAGCGCTCGTGGCGTGGGGCGACATGCTCGGGCCATCGGCCGCTGAGCGGAACCGACGGGACGACTCGGCTCCCGAGCCCGCGCCCGAGCGGCTCGCGAGCGCTCCGGGTCAAGGCGCCGCGTAGTTGCGGCGAGGACTCCTCAAGCGACCACGTAGTCGGGCTTCTCTCAGAGGCTGCCGCGGTCCTGCCGTCTGCTAGCAATCCGCCGCATGCGCGTTGCCGTCGACGCTCGGGCGCTCCGGCCCGGTGCGGTCCGCGCGCGCGGCATCGCGCGCTATCTGCGCTGCATGCTCGACGAGCTGCTGCGTGCTTTTCCGGAGGACGAGTACGACCTGGTCGACCCCGGCCGCCTGCGACTCGCCGGCGCGGCGTTGACGGGAAGGCCGCGGCTGGATCGCCTCGCGAGTGGCTGCGACGTCGTCTGGCTGCCGGCGCCCGCGCCGGCGGCGGTGTCCGCCGGGGTGCCGTATGTGCTCACGGTCCACGACCTGTCCTTCGAGCACCGCGCGCGCGACTACCCGCTCTATCACCGCCTGTGGCAGCGCGTGGCGCGCCCGGCGAGGCTCGCGCGCGGCGCCGCGCGGGTGCTGTGCGTGTCGGAGGCAACGCGGTGCGCGGTGATCGAGGAGTGGGACGTTGAGGGTGAGCGGGCGCGGACCGTCCTCTCTGGGCCGGGGCGGGCGCCCGGCGGCTCATCCGCCGTGCCCGACGGCTTGCCGGAGAGCTTCGTGTTGGCCGTCGGCGCGCTCGAGCCGCGCAAGCTCCCCGGTGTCCTGGCGGAGGCGCACCGGCGGGCGCGGGGCGCAGGGCTGCGCGCAGGCCTCGTGTTCGCCGGCGCCGGCCCGCTCCGTGGGGAGCTGGAGCGCGGGGGTGCGACGGTCCTCGGCCACGTGCCCGACGAGGCGCTGGACGGCCTGTACGAGCGCGCGCTAGCGGTGGTGTGCGCATCGCGCGAGGAGGGCTTCGGCTTCACGCCGCTCGAGGCGGCGAGCCGTGGGACGCCCGCGGTGGTGACCGACCTTCCCGTCTTCTCGGAAACGCTCGGCGAGGGCACGCTGCGCGTGCCGCCCGGCGACCCGGACACGCTTGCTAGTGCGCTGGTGCGCCTCGAGCAGGAGCCCGGTCTGCGCGAGCGGCTTGCAAGCGCGGCCCGCGAGGTCGTTGGCCGTCTCTCCTGGGAGCGGGCCGCGCGGGAGACGCGAGGAGCACTGAAGGAGGCCGCGCGCTGACCGGCTTCGCGATCGTCACGGTGATCCACGACTCGGCGCCGGAGCTGGCGGTACTGCTCGACTCCGTCGATCGCCTCGCGGAGCCGCGGCCACGCGTGATCGTCGTCGACAGCGGCTCGCGCGACGACGGCCCGGCGCTCGCCGGGGAGCGGGGTGCGGAGGTGATCGCCCTGGACGGGAACCGCGGCTTCGGCGCCGGGTCCAATGCCGGCATCGAGCGCGTCACGGAGCCGGTCACCGCGTTCGTCAACCCGGACGTCGAACTGCTCGACGACGGGCTCTCCCGGCTCGCCGCCGACGCCGCGGCGGGCGGCGCGCTGCTCGCGCCGCGGCTCCTGAATGCCGACGGAAGCGTTCAGGACAGCGCCCATCCGCTACCCGGCACGCTGGATGCCGTGCTTCCGGCGCTTTTGCCGCGGCGCGTTCTGCCTGTCCGCTACGAGCCCTGGCGGAGCGACGCGGCGCGGGTGGTCGGCTGGGCGTTGGCGGCCTGCATCGTCGGCCGGACCGACGAGCTGCGCGCGCTCGGCCCCTTCGATCCCGATGCCTTCCTCTTCTACGAGGACCTCGAGCTGTGTCTGCGCGCACGGCGCGCCCGCATCGCGACGATCCTGCGCCCGGACGTGGCCGTGCGCCATCCGGGCGGCGCGTCAACCGGGCGCGCGCTCGCCGAGGACCGCGACCTCGAGCTGCGCGCGCGCAGGCGGCGGGAGGTGATGGCGGCGGAGGGGCGGCTGCCGCTTGCCGTGGATGACCTGACCGAGGGACTGACGTTTGCGCTGCGGGCGGCGGTCAAGGGGCTCACGGGGGGCGGAGCAGTGGAGCGCCGGCGGCTGAGGGCATTGCTCCGTGCGCGCGCCGGCTCCGGCGAACGGCGGCATTGAGGGAGGGCCTCGCCGCCGAGTGGCAGTGAAACGTCGCGCATAGCGCTACGAATCTCTGCCACGTCGCCGGGTGGTTGGGATTCGGCGCGTTTTTCGCTACGGATCCCAACCACTAGCCGCCGAAGCGGCTCGCCCGCCACGCCGGGCGTCTGCTCGGCGTCGGTCGGCGCGGGATTCGCGGCCAGCTCTCCTGGCGGTCGGTTGGGCCCTCGTCGAGCGCGGCCTCGACCTCGCGCGGGAAGTAGTCGCGGAACACGGACGAGTCGAACCGGTGTGCGTTGGCGATGCACGCCTCGATGTCCACCGTGTTCGCATCGAACTGGAGCACGGCCTCGGCGAGCTCGTCCGGTCCGCCGTCCCAGAGGCGGCCGGTCACGCCGTCCACCACGTTCTCGAGCAGGCCGCCCGCGGCGCGCGCGATCACCGGACGACCGGCCGCCTGGGCCTCGACCGCGGCGATGCCGAACTCCTCGCCGGTCGTGACCACGAGGGCGCGGCAGCTCGCGAGCAGGCGGGCGGCCTCGTCGTCGCTGACGCGGCCGGCGAAGCGGATCGTCGGGCCCGCGAGCCGGCGCAGGCGGCGGCGGTCCGGCCCCCCGCCGGCCACGACGAGGGGCAGTCGCAGTCCGTTGAAGGCCTCGATCGCCACGTCGATCTGCTTGTGCGACACGAGCTCCGACAGCACGAGGTAGTGGCCGCCGACGGGCTGGGGCCTGAAGCGCTCGGTTGCGACGGGCGGGTAGATGATCCGGGAGCTGCGCCCGAAGTACGCCTTGATGCGCGCCTGGGTGGTACGCGAGTTGGTCACGTAGCGGTCCACCCGCTGGGCCGCGATCCAATCCCACTCGCGCCAGCGCCGGAACAACCGGCTCAGCGCCGCGCGCGACAGCGGCTCGTGGCGCTCGGCGAGCGTGCGGTGGCGCTCGTTCCACGCGTACCGGAACGGGTTATGGCAGTAGGAGACGTGAACGGCGCGCTCGTCGCAGATCACCGCGTGAGCCCACGCGCTCGAGCTCGAGATCACGAGGTCGTAGCCCGAGAGGTCGAACGACTCGATCGCGGCCGGATAGAGCGGCAGGAACGCCCGGAAGTTGCGCGCGTTCGGCTGGAGCCGCTGGAGGAACGACGTGTGGATGTTGCGATCGGCGAAGCGGCCCTCGGTGCCTCGCTCGTTGTAGACCGGCGTGAACACGTCCGCATCAGGCCAGAGGTTGCAGATCTCCAGGAAGACGCGGTCCGCCCCTCGGACGCTCACCAGGAAGTCGTGGATCAGCGCAGTGCGCGGCACTCGCCCTGCCGTACTGGTGCTCACGGCGGTGCAGTCTATGCGCGCCGGGGATCGCCGCTACCCTACGCCGCCATGCGCCGTCTGGTGACCCTGCTTCTCGCGGCATTCCTGCTCGCTGTGCCCTCCTCCGCGCTCGCGCAGAGCGCCGGAGACGAGCAGTACGCCGACCCCTTCGAGCAGCAGCCGCAGGAACCGAGCGGCTCACAGGAGGAGCCCGCGCCGGCGGAGCCCGCCCCCGCGCCGGCGCCGGCGCCGGCGCCGAGCGGCGAGACGGCGGACGCAACGCAGACCCAGGT